>CAJKOS010000077.1 GCA_905201565.1 uncultured Erysipelotrichaceae bacterium | reverse complement strand
GCGTATTTTTCGCTCCTTCAAAATGTTCTTTTTCTCAAAAAACAGGTACAATATCATCGTATGAAATTCTTATTTGGCAAGAAAACAGAATATGTACTGATGCATAAAGACATTCCTGTACTCAAAGGCGAGTACAGCTTTGGTAACCACTGTTTTAAATCGATCTCAAAAATCCTATCTCCTGCACATATTCCAGTTGGCGCAAAAAGATCTGACGGTTCTTTGAGCATTAACCGCCTCAACCACTGGTTCCGCTGGAGGGGTATACCCAAATACAGACTCGGTCTTTACCAACTCATGCAAAGACTAGGTGTTGAACAGCCTTTGGATCTGTTAGAAAAGGAATACGCACTTTCTCTAAGCGACACTTACTGGCTGAAAGCAGAAGATGATGATGCCACATGGGGACAGAAGAACTTCTTCCATCGCAGCTTTGACCAAGCAACCTTTGGTCAGGCAATGTTTTCCATGCTCGCTCAGGAAGCTGGACATAGTGCCCGTCATACCCCAAATAACACAACCTGTGGCTTTCATCGCAAGGCATGGTTCAGACAAAATGATACACTCGTCTTACGTAAGGGAGGAACTCCCATCTACCAGCAGGAGCCGGTCAATGAATGGCTGGCAAGTGAAATAGGCAGAAGACTTGGGATGGATGTTGTCCCTTATACAACAGAACTATATGAAAACAACCTGGTATCAGTTTGTCCAATTATGACTGATGAACATACAGACCTTGTCCCGGCAGCAGATATTCTTACTTCATTAGACCTCAATGATGACTTTCATCTCCCTTATTATCTCAAGGCATTAAAAGATAAAGGCATACGCAATGGCGAAAAAGCACTCAATGAGATGATGATCCTTGACTATCTTCTCATGAACTCTGACAGGCACAGTCAAAACTTTGGTATTCTCATCGATGCGGACACAATGGAATGGAAGAAAGCTGCGCCGGTATTTGATACAGGCACCGGCCTTGGGTGTCTTGTCAAAGATGATGAAATCATGCAGGAGCTACACAAAAACAACTGTCAGCTGTTCAATGCCAAGCACTTCGCCTTTGACCTGCTGCTTGAACACCTCTCCTTAAAAAACTATGACCTCGATACTCTTGATGATCTGCCGCATCTTTACGGAGAGAAGCTATTGCAATACCAGCAATACACAGGTATCACAAACAAACGCATTGATTCAGCTTACCGTTTATTCTATAAGCGTGTCATTTCGTTAAAGCGCTATGCAGCAACACATAACCAATAACAACAGGCAGCCCTAACAAGACTGCCTTTTCTATATCTACATACAAAAAAAGCACCCTCAACCGAGAGTGCTATAATGCGTTACTTAGTTAGCCTTTCTCTTCTTTTCGAAAAGTACAATACCAGCTGCAGCAACTGCTACGACAAGGACACCACCCCAGAGAGCGATGTTTGTGTAGTTACCTGTGACAGGAGCATTGTTATTGTTCTGAGTAGAACCATTATTAGGTGTCTGATCTTTGAAGATCATAACAGGTGAGAAGCTTGTCATTGTGATTGTAACTGTATCATTTGCTGGAGCAGATGCATCAACAAGTTCCCAAGCGCCATCAGAACGCTTATGTGCAGCAATTACCTTATCACCAGCAAGAATGCCCTGAACATCCAGAGAAACCTGAACAGAATCACCTTCAGCAAGTGTAGCTTCACCGATGTTTACATCAACAACATCCAAGCAGACAAGATCGTCAACATTACCTGCAACTGCAGCAAGTTCGCTGACAAGTCCAGAAGCACCTTCTGCTTTAAAGAAAGCTTCAATGCTACCTGCAGATTTCAAAGAAGCACGAAGAGACTGAGTCACTGCATTATCTTCAGCATAAACAGTTACAGATGTACCCTTTGCTGTTGTTACAGTAGAACTACCAGAGATTGCTGTGCCACCCTGTGTTTTACTGCCGTAAAAGTCTTCAGCGTTTACAGCAGTAGCGCATGTGAATGACAGCAGACCTGCTGCCAAAACAGAAGTCAGTTTTTTGAAATTCATACGTTATCCCTCCACTATAAGTATGTTTTTACAATGAATGAAACCATTCATGCAAATGTACAAATTATCTTCTTCAAGGGATAATTTATACATGTCTATAACTTACTACGATCCGTTTTTTACTTCAAACCAATTTCCCTACCATATGCACATTCTCAGGCTTTTTCGTAAAACATCTGTAACATGACATTCATCTTGCTGTCTTCGTCCAGATAATATGCATTTGAGCCTTCCTCAATACGGCTTTCCCCATCAATCGTCAGGAGATCCAGCTCTGTATATTCCTTCAAATAGCCAGCGATATTGGCAGCTGTTCCACTGCCTTCATCTGTCACGAGATAATCCGCAATCGCATCATATGCACGCACAGCAAATTCTTCATCCTGTTCCTTGATTTTCTGTTGCAGTGCATCCATGTATTGTTGTTGACGGCCCATACGGGAAACATTTGTCTGATCATCGACGTCCCTTCTGGTCCTGACAAACGTTAATGCCTGCTCACCAGTCAGTGTTATCGTTTCACCTTCCACTAGTGTCGGGGCTACAGCAGTAAAATCAGAAGTAACAGTAACAGGTACGCCACCAACCATGTCATTGAGGATACCAACTGCATCCATATTGACGGAAAAGTATCCATCAATTGTTTGTCCATTAAACATATTGGACACAGTATTCACTGTATTTTCGCAGCTCAGCTCTTTACCATCACCAAATGAATGTGCCAGAGTCAACTGTTCGAAAGAAGTTCCTGCTTCTTTCCCCAACAAATCAAGAACAATAACATCCACCATACTGTCACGGTTCAACTGTAACATCTGCCATGTTTTATTCTTATGATCAATTGTAATCAATGTCTGAAAATCAGCCTGGCCACCTTCAAAATTTATTTTTTCTTCAACCACGCCACTGACATCAATTCCCATGAAAAGATATGTTTCCAGGTCTTCACGCTGTACGTAGTCAGTACCATTGTATTCAACATGTTTTAATTCTGTTTTCTGAATACCGCCTCCCTGGCCTGTGGAACCGGTCTGGTATCGATAGTTTTCCCAGATATTGATACCTACCATCGTTGCGGAAAGGATGATGACAAGCACTAAAAATACAAGAATGGCATTCAATTTATCCTCTTTGCGGATTCTGCCCTTCTGATGCGAAATCTTCATATTGTTTCCCCCATATAATCGTTACTATATTAGCATACGAAGAAACAACTGAATGTGAAAATTACCTTTTGTATTTGTTCAGGAACTTTTCCGGATCTGTAAGATATTCCTCAATCAGTTCCAGTTCACCATCTTCTTCATTTGTCTTTGGAGCAACCCTGCCAACTTCTTTCTTCAATTGTTCATTACCATTTGCCATAACAAATCCATAACCTGCTTCCAGCAACATCTCCCTGTCATTCATGGCATCTCCAAACGTCATCACTTCTTCCATTTTCAGATTCCAGATATCCAATAATTTCTGGATTGCCATACCCTTATTAATACCTGGCTTGACAAGATCAATATCCCCATGACCACTGGTTACTGCACGCAACCTGCCACTCAGTTTCTCATTTAATTCATTCGCAATCCTGTCCGCATGTTCTTCTTCCGCCGCAAGAGACATCTTGATAATGCGGTCATCAATGGCAGTAAAGTCTTCTATCTTTTCAAGACGTGGAAAATAACGCCGATAAATATTAACTAGCTCATCATCCAATTCCATACCACAATATGCGCTCTTTACACCATTAACCAGCAGCGTATGAATTTCCGGATAAGATTTCACGAGTCTGACTGCCTCCGTCCATACGTCACGCTCAATTTCTGCCACAGAAAGCTCTTTTCCCTCATTGATGATCAATGCGCCATTCTCAGCAACAAATGCCATTTCCTCCGGATGATCAAAGAAGGATATCAGCTGGTAATACTGATTGCCGCTGGCAACCGCAAAGCGGATACCAGACGCATGCAGCTGATCCAGAAGTCTATCAAACTTTTCCTTATCATAGGACATATCACGGTGATAAAACGTCCCATCAAGATCTGTTACAATTAGTTTAACAGCCATACAAATACTCCTTTTTGTTAAACGAGCACTGCACAATCACTGGATCTTCTACTCTAGCAGTGGTGCAAATGCATGGCAGGAATGACAAAACGCCCGTTTGTAGCTTTTCATGAATCTACCCAAAAAGAAGAATCCGGTGAGACTCTGCTGCTACTTTTCCAACAATCTCTTTTGGCGGATTCTTCTTTGTATCTTATTGGCAACTTGTAATGAAGTGAAGACGGATTTCTGTTTCCGCTGAAGCTATGCTTCAATATCTGACAACTTGTTTGTTGTCTTTAAGAAAGAATTAATCTTAACTGTACTGATACATTGTATCAGTTGATAACTCTATTCAGTTGTTTAAATGATACAGCCCATTGGTCTGTCCTCATGCAGACTTTCACTTTCTTTTGTGGTTTTTCTGGAACTTTTATTCAGTCACTTTGTCAACAGATGTATTTTCCTTGGAGTCTATTTCAGACAGTCATTTTACACAGGTGAATGGTTTCCAGAAATACCTTTTTGTTTTAGTTCATTACCCGTATCCCGAAACCTTTCTGCATTATTTCGGAATACCTGAACTAATATTCGAGTAACACCTTCTTCATGATTTGTACCTCTCTTTCTTTGTTTTTATTGGTACTTTCTTTTTACACCTATATAATAGCTTCCACAAAACACATTACCAGACTATTAATCACAAAAAATATCCGCTATAATAAATTTGTTGAGAGTAAAAATGAGCGAAAATAACGGTAAAATGATCACTTCATCAGAAAAGAGAACCCGGCATACATTGAATGAACTGCTTGTCGGTCTTTTCAACTACATTCTCTACATCGAAGCCAACAACCTCAAAGTCAAAGGCGTTGAGCTTTCGATCAATGAAGTGCATATTCTTGAAAGCATCCGCAATTCAAGTTCCAATACCATGAGTCACCTTGCAAGACGCATGATGGTAACTTCCGGCACATTGACAACCAATATTGCCCGCCTTGAAAAGAAAGGCTATGTAGAACGCTATGGTGATGAAAATGACCGCCGTATTGTCCGCATCCGCCTTACTGACAAAGCAGATGCGATTCTGAAAGTCCATGATGACTTCCATGCCCAGTTGATCGACAAGGCTGTCGAAGATCTGCACATGGATGATAATGATGTGTTGAACACATCTCTGGAGAACATTCTGAAGTGGTTACGGGATGAATATTCTGACCAGACAGGTGATGATTTCTGATCAGGTTATTGAAAAACTGTTGAAAATATCGTCTGAAACGGATGAAAAAGTATGTGAGACAGGCTGAAGAGGATTCAGCCTTTTTTTGTCATTTTCTACTTTACAAGTGAGAATAATGCGCATAGAATGACAACGTCATTTGATTTGATATTCAAATTATTTGACATTCAAGACTATGGAGGAAAATGTAATGTTTGACCAAATCAAAAAAGTACTCGTTGAAGCAATTAACGTTGATGAAGAAGAAATCAAGCCAGAAGCCAAGCTGAACGAAGATCTCGGCATCGACTCACTGGCAGCCGTAGAACTTGCCCTCGAACTCGAAAATGAATTCGACATCCGCATCGAAGATGAAGAACTGGCAAAACTTGTCACCGTTCAGGATGTCATGGATATCATCGAAAAAAAGTCTAAGTAAAACACCAATGAGCCGGGTGAATACGGCTCATTTTCATAAGGAGGTCTAGATCATGGACACAAATCAAATCAGAGAAATCGTCGCTGTCTTTGAAGAAAGCGGTCTCTCAAGTCTTGAAATAGAAGAAGGTAATCTCAAAATCAAAATGGAAAAGCCATCTGCTGCCGCACCAGCTGCAGCAGAACCTGCCTCCATTGTAAGTACTACACCAGAAATAACAGAAAGCAAAGAGGATGAAGAAAAGAACATCACTTCACCTCTTGTAGGCACATTCTATCGGGCTAAGTCTCCAAATGACGCACCATATGTTAAAGAAGGCGACCACGTTCATACAGGAGATGTCATTTGTATGATTGAAGCCATGAAAACGATGAATGAAATCCAGGCAGACAAAGATGGCATTATCCGCAAAATCCTTGTTGAAAACGGAGAGATGGTGGAATACGGACAGCCTCTTTTCACCATTGGAGAAGACGCATGATCCATCGCCTTCTGATCGCCAACCGCTCTGAAATCGCTGTACGCATCATCAGGGCATGTAAGGAAATGGGCATTGAAACGGTCGTTGTCTATTCCACAGAAGACAGGGAATCTCTTCCTGTACAACTGGCGGATCAGGCAGTATGCATCGGTCCATCAAGTGCTAGAGAAAGCTATCTCGACAGCAACCGTATCGTCCAGGCAGCCTGTTCCACAGGCTGTGATGCCGTCCATCCCGGTTATGGCTTCCTCAGCGAAAATGCAAGATTTGCCCGCCTGGTACAGGAATGCGACATGACATTTGTCGGACCTGCCCCATCTATCATCGCCTTGATGGGAGATAAAACAAATGCGCGCATACGCATGAAAGAAGCAGGAGTACCGGTAGTAGAAGGTGTTGAGGAATCGCTGGATACTTTACAAGAAGCAGAAGAAGCAGCGGAGAAGATCGGTTACCCCGTCATTATCAAAGCCCGTCTTGGCGGCGGAGGCCGCGGCATGCGCATTGCTCATAGCAAAGAAGAGCTCGAACAGGCATATGCAGAAGCCCGTCAGGAAGCCCTTGTCTCTTTTGAAAATGATGAAGTATACATGGAACGCTATGTTGAAAATCCAAGGCATGTGGAAGTACAAATTGCCGGAGATAAACATGGACATGTCGTTCACCTTTTTGAAAGAAACTGCTCCTTCCAGAGAAAAAACCAGAAGATGATCGAAGAAGCACCATGTATCGGTCTGCCAGAAGATGTCAGAAAGAACCTTTTGGAGGATGCCGTCAAAGCAGCGAAAGCCATCGGTTATGACTCCCTTGGCACAATGGAATTTCTGCTTGATGAAAACAACCGCTACTACTTTATGGAAATGAATACCCGCATACAGGTAGAACATCCGGTAACGGAAATGGTCACCGGAATAGATCTTGTAAAATTACAGCTCAGGATTGCGGCGGGTATGGAATTACCTTTTGAACAAAAAGATATTCACTGTGACGGATGGGCAATGGAATGCCGTATCAATGCCGAAGATGTGAAGCGTAACTTCGCCCCATCTCCCGGCACTATTGCCTTCATCCATATGCCCGGCGGCAACTATGTCCGTGTCGACTCCGCCGCCTATACCGGTTGGCGCGTTTCTCCATATTACGATTCCATGATTGCCAAAATCATCGTCCATGCCCCGACAAGGCTAGAAACCATACGGAAAATGCGCACCGCATTAGAGGAAACGATAGTGCGGGGTGTAGAGACAAATATTGAATTCCTCTACCTCTCCCTCTACCAGAAAGAAATGATTGAAGGAACGCATACCATAGCGTATGCACCAACCTTACTGGAAAGGCTGAAACAAAATGGACAGTTCATTTAAGGAACGCCGCCACCGTTTGTCCATCTTCAGACAGTGGCGAACAAAACCAAAGAAAGAAACAGCACGTGACATACCGGACAATGTATTCATGACATGTACTAACTGCCATGAATCCATTCCGACCATGGACCTCATCCATAACTATTATGTCTGTCCTAAATGCCACCATCCCTTCCGTATTACCGCAAGAGAGCGCATACGTGAAGTCACTGATGCCGGCACATTTAAGGAAATGGACGCTAAGTTAGAAAGCAATGATGAACAGCACTTCCCCGGTTACCGAGAAAAGCTGGACCGTACCATGCAAAAAACCGGCATGAAGGAAGCGGTCATCACCGGAACTGCTAAGATTGCCGGACACCGTTGTGTCATGGCTGTTATGGATGCCAACTTCTTCATGGGCAGTATGTCCAGTGCCGTAGGAGAAAAGATCACCCGTGCCATAGAATATGCAACAAAGAAGAAACTCCCCGTTATCATCTTTGCGACAAGCGGAGGAGCCCGCATGCAGGAAGGGCTTTTCTCCCTCATGCAGATGGCCAAGACGACCAACGCTGCGCGCCGTCTTGCGGATTACGGTCTTCCGTTCATCACTGTGCTGACAGATCCGACGA
>CAJKOS010000076.1 GCA_905201565.1 uncultured Erysipelotrichaceae bacterium | reverse complement strand
GGCACTGATCATACCAACCACTCTCTTCTTTGCACTGATGTGCATACCTTCACCTTTGACATAGGATTCCAGGTTCTCTTTGTAGAGCTTTGTGGAATGAAACCATGTGTCCAGCCTCTTTGAACTTTTGGCAAAGCAGAATGCTGCCAGCATCAGAAACGGAAATGCCGGAAGTAATGGCACAACCGCACCAATTGCGCCAAGTCCTAGTCCGATACAGCCTGTGATGATTAGTAACACCTTTTTAATTTGCATTTTCTTTCTCCAGTCTCTTCTTTTCTCTGATTGTTTCTACAACATGCCGGATTGCCTGTACAGGATCTACAAATAACATCCTCCAGCCACTGTACCGCATGACCTGTCTGATCTTTTCCTTCATTTCCGGTTTATAGCAATGTACTTTGCAATTGGAACAGAAAGTCTTCGTCTCCATGAATGGGCAATGGTCACTGCGCATATGCGCATATTCCGATAGTTCACTGCACTCTTTGCACAAGCCATGTTTTGTGCCATGTACACCATGACAATAGATCCGGATCATGCGGTCTACGGTCTTCTTTTCCCCTTCACGCTTGCTTTCTACATCCATCAGCTCATCCTCCCGTTTTCTACACTATAGACAACATCCGCAATAGCCATCGTTGAATGACGGTGTGAGACAAGAAGAACGGTTTTGTTTTTATGTTCTTCATGCAGTGATTTCAATATGACCGCTTCATTCAGGCTGTCGAGATTACTTGTTGGTTCATCGAGAAGGATGAAGTCCGCATTGTGCAGGAAGGCTCTTGCCAGCCCCAGTCTCTGCCTTTCTCCACCAGACAACATGTCACCAAGTTCCCCTACTTCCGTATCATAGCCATTTGGAAGTGACAGGATGAAGTCATGAATGGATGCCTTGCGGCATGCTTCGATGAGTTCTTCTTCAGTTGCCTCAGGCTTTGCAAGAAGGAGGTTATTGCGAATGGAATCATGGTAGAGATATGTACTCTGGCTGACAAAGCTTTCCATAGATCTGAGATTTTCTGTATTGATTGCATTGACATTGCGTTCACTGATGGAAAGTGTTCCCTTATCCGCTTCATAGAAGCGCATAAACAGCTTCAACAAGGTTGACTTGCCACTGCCGCTTCTGCCATGGATTCCAACTATCTGTCCCTGCTTTGCATCAACAGATACACTTTGCAGGATGGTTTCTTCATCATAGGCAAATGAAACATGATCAGCATTTGCTCCATGGAAGGCAATAACCTCTTGTTCAGTGATCTCTTTGACAACCGGTTCCTCTTCCAATAGATCAAGAATGCGGTTACCTGCCGCAAAGGTGTTCTGCAAAGTAGAACCAAGTGCTGCAAGTGCCATACATGGTCCAAAGGAACTCATGAGGGCAAGAACAGCAATCAAAGCATGAGAGAAGTCAGTCACATGAATTGCCACAATCAACATGCCAACATCCAGCAGTAACACAAGCACATTACTGATCGCCGTATTAAGACCTGCCTTCATCTTCATCCGGTAGTTATCCTGGTTGAGGTCATCACTCATCTCTTCCATCTTTGATAGTCTTTTCTTACCCATGCCATATTGCAATATTTCATCCATGCCCCTCAGGTTTTCCAATACAAAGCCAGAGAGTTTTCCGGACTTCTTCCGATATTGCATACCATCATCTTTGCTGAGGCGTGAAATGCATAATGGCATGATAATGCCGATGATCATCCAGGATACAAGGGCATAAACCGCAAGGATGATATTCTGGTTAGCAACAAAGAGAAACATGGTGATGGAATAGAGTATGGCAATACAGATAGGAGAAACCGTATGGGCATAGAACACTTCCAATAGTTCCGTATCAGAAGTGATCACACTGATGAGATCACCCTTATCCCTGCCATCGAGTTTTGCCGGGGCAAGTCTTCTCAAAGCAGTAAATACCTTATCCCGGATCAACGCCAGCAGACGGAAAGCAATATAGTGATTACATGCCTGTTCTCCATAGCGAAGAACACCACGCAGCACTGCAAGAACGATCGCAACGGTAAAAAGAACCACAAGAGAAACAGCATTCATCTCAAGTACCGAAAGAATGCCATACCCACCAAGTATGGTAATAAAGGTTGCCGCAAGATTTCCGGCAAGTCCCATCACTACCGCAAGCACCATAAAACCTGAAAGTGGTCTGATGAGCCCGGCCAGCTTCATCATCACCGTAAATCCACTTCTCTTCATGCTGCACCTCCTGCATAGTGTTCAAGTTCCTGCTGTTTTTTCCAAAGCGACGCATATACACCATCATGTTCCAGTAAAGCTGGATGTGTTCCACTTTCTACAACATTTCCCTCTTCCAAAACAAAGATATTCTCCGCATTGACCACATTGAGCAGACGGTGTGAGATGAGAATGACCATCTTTGTTCTGGCAAGCATTTCAATATTCTGCATGATGATCTCTTCACTATCCGCATCGATGTTGCTCGAAGCTTCATCAAAAATATAGATCGAAGAATCATGTAACAAGGCTCTTGCAATGGCAATGCGCTGACACTGTCCCCCAGAAAGATTGCTGGCGGAAGGAAGGATGACCGTATCAAGACCATCTTCTTCCCTGAGCCATGCATCGAGTTTTACCTTTGCAAGCACATCCCACATCTCTTTGTCATCTGCTTCTGCATCACCAGCAAGCAGGTTATCCCTGAGTGTCCCTGCAAAAAGCGAAGCATCATGACCAACATATGTCATATTCTGATAAAGGCTGTCTTCATCAATTTCCAACAGGTTTCTTTCACCAATGCGCATCGTCCCTTCATAATGACGATGTCTTCCCATCAGTAAGGAAGCAATCGTGGACTTGCCACAGCCGCTTTCTCCGACAATGGCATACATACCCTGTGGGGCAAATGCCATATTGATGTCATGAAGCACTTCCCTGCTTTCATCATAGGAAAAATGCACATCTTTCAGTATCACAGGCATATCCTTTGGAAATGGTGCACTGCCCTTAGGTTCTTCTTCCTTTTCCAGCATTGCAAAGATCTTGCCTGAAGAAGCAATACCGTTCATCGCAATATGGAAATAAGAACCGAGCAATCGCATTGGCAGGAAGTAATCTGCCGCAAGAAGAATGATTAACAAACAGCCATAGAGGCTTACCGCATTGTTTGAATAGGCATGAATTGCCATAATCATGCCTAGAGCTGCCCCACCATAGGCAAGCAGGTCCATGATCGAAACAGAATTCAGCTGCATGGTCAGCACCTTCATCGTGATGATGCGGAACTTCTCCGCTTCTTCATTCATCTGTTTCTGCTTCATCTCATCTGCCTGGTAGACCTTTGCGGTCGCAAGTCCCTGCAGGTTTTCCAGGAATGTATCACCTAGTGCCGTATACTGTCCCCAATACTTTGCAAGAAGCTTCTTTGCCGTTTTCTGCACGATGATGATCGTCATCGGAATCAAAGGCACACAGATAAACAATATCAAAGCTGCAGAAAAGCTGAACTGCGAAAGGAAGACAAACAATGTCAACGGTGCAGCCAGGGCATAGATGAACTGTGGCAGATAGGAAGAAAAATACGTTTCGAGCTGATCAACACCTTCTGTTGAAAGCTGTACAACTTCGGAAGTCGCCACCGTTTCCTGGTAGTTTCCACCCATCCGCAACATCTTTTCCATAATCTTTGTGCGCAGCACATGTTTGACCGTACTGCTGGCAAGATAACTCGTCTTTGCACTGCCAAGTGCCCACAAAGCACGTATAACCACTGCCACAAGCACAATGAGCAGAAAGTTCATACTTCCTTCATGGGTGATATTCCCAACAAAAAACATGTTCAAAAGCCATGCGACTGATGACATGATGACTATATTGCATAACAGTTGAAGCCATTGCAGAAATGCCGTGAGGAAGATGTACTTCCCACTGCCCCGTACAAGCTTCAAGAGTCTTGTATCTATCATAAAACCTCCAGTTAGTTAATAATAACTAACGCGTGGATTTTAACATACCATTTCATACATCGCAACACTGTAGTCAGTTTGCACAAACTTTACAGAATCTGACCAGAAACACGCTTGGACAAAATACGCAATTCCTTCATACTAATCTTTGTTTCAGGGAGTTTCGCCATGCATATTGACCATCAGACATTAACAGATATCAACAACCTCTTACATGATCTTGGTCACGATCTCGATCTTACCGCATTCAGCGGGACGATGTTTTCAGCTGCCGCAATTCCCATCTTCCTCTTTCTGTACCTTTCCACGCACTGGACATTTCTTCTCATTCCCCTGTTGCTCATTTTTGCTTTATTTTTATATTTTTCCTTCTTCTCTGACCACCTCAAGAAAAACATCCGCACCCAGCAGAAAACAATGCTCTATCATCAATTACTGCCATCCCTTCTCACCCAGTTATGGGAAAACTATCAGCCTCATATCATCCCATCGGATACAGATGATGAAGGCAGCCCGGTATTGACCATGCATATGAAAGAAGACAGGCAGGCATTCCGTAAGGAAATGACCTACAGCATTTATGAAACACCACGGTATCGCATTGAAAAAAAGCCGGGAATACATGACACATTTATCATCACCCTGCACACTGACCAGGATTCTCCCATCGATGGTGCCTATTCCATCATGAGCAGAGGATCCAATGATGATGAAAACTGCGAACTCGTCCACGACCCGGTATTCCTTTCTTACTTTGTCATCGAAGCTGAACCAACTTCCAAAAACATGACATTTCTCACCGCAAGCCGTCGTGATACATTGACTTCCATATTGGAAATAGCCGGCAATTTCACCATCGTCTATGAAAAGGACAAAGTCACCCTCACATTGCATGACTTCTCCATCTTTCCAGACATAAAAAAAGGAAGTCTTCCCCATGCAATCTATGAGGAAGACTTACGTAAAACTGTTCAGTGTCTCAATCTTCTTGAGACTTACATCCCCCGTCTTCTTTGATGAGGGCTGCCACTTCTGAAAGAGATACATTCTTTTCACGGGCAATGCGGGCAAGATCTTCATATTCCAGTTTTTCCCGCCTTGTGCCAAAACCTTCGGAAACCTTGCGTCTCACCACACCATATGGTGTATCAAGACTTTCCATTGTGCGCTTCAATGTATAGCGCTTTGTCCGATGTTCCCGCACACCGATGGTCGTTGTATGGCGGAAGATGAGCTCCAGCATCGCATCGCGGTCCTTTTCCATACACATCACACACAACAACAATCCCGGACGGGATTTTTTCATTCCTGCTGAAACGGTATATACCTCTCTTGCTCCATGGGCAAAGAACTGTTCCATAGCAAAGGAAACTGCCTCTGCTGTCATATCATCCACATTGCACTGCAATTCAATGACTTCTTCAGCTGCACTTTCCGTTTCGCCAAGGACGGCCCTTACAACATTGGCAGCCTCAAGATCCTTCATGCCTGCACCATAGCCGATGGCATGTACCTTCATGACCGGCATATTGCCAAAGCGGTTGACAAAATACTTCAACAAAGCAGCACCTGTAGGTGTGCATAACTCCATCTGGATGTTGTTATTGAAAATCGGAATATCTTTTAACAACAAAGCTGTTGCCGGCGCTGGTACCGGTAGGATGCCATGGGCACAATGCACATGCCCACTACCTGTATTAACAGGTGTCGCAATTACCTCATCCACATCCAGCTGATGCATGAGATAGCATACTGCCGCAACATCTGCCACCGCATCCATCGTTCCAACCTCATGGAAGTGGATCTCATCGACTGACATACCATGTACGGTACTTTCTGCTTCCGCTATCATGCCAAAGACAGCCATGATATCTTTTCTGACCTTCTCATCCACGGAAAGATGTTCCACGATGTGAGAAATCTCATGCATACCACTATGATGGTGGTGATGTTCGTGGTCGTGGTCATGATGGTGATGGTGCATATGTTCACCTTCTTCTTCACCATTGACCATAACATGCATATGGGTTGCGCCAATACCGCACTTACTGACATGTTCTGCCGTGTATGTCACACCAGGTACATGCAGCGCATTCAGCTTTTCTACAACTTCTTCTTTGTTTTCAAACAATTCCAACAGGGCTGCCGTCAACATATCGCCTGCTGCACCCATGCCACAATCAAGATACAATGTTTTCATCTGTAATCCATCCTTTACCACCTTATTGTACCCCGCCGTGCATTTGACGCAACCACACTGCTTAGCTGATCATCGTATTTTCCTGTTCTGCCTCAAGGACAATGGCAAAGCCATGGGTAAACCGGTTGTAGAAGTAAAGATGATCAGATAGCTTCTCACCCATTCTCACCATCCGGCTTTCATTCAGTTCCTGGATCAGTTCTTCTAGGTTTTCCTCATTTCCAGCATGTTCACTGAAAGGAACCACCAGCATCTCATGGATGGACGAAGGAATGATCAAAAGATCATCCTGCAGGTAATTCGCAATCCTCTCCATCACCCCTTCATAGAACAATACGACAGCACCGCGGTTTGACTGCTTGTTTGTCACCAAAATCATGGTTGAAGAACTCCCCTCATCACAATCCATGCCATCTTTGATATAGGTACCCATCGGGGTGATGAGCGGTGGCATCAGCTTCTCACTGTTCTTCAGGGCAGTGCGCATCAGCTCTTCAGGACTCACATCAAACTGTTCGAGAAGTGACTCTGTCACCTGCATGCACCGCCATCCATTCCCAGTGCCTCCAACCATCAGGAAGAAGATCATCGCAAAGTCACCTATCTGATAACAGATCTGATCATCATTGACATCCTCCAGACAGCGCAGCTGGGCAAACAATCTGTCCTTCGCAACATCATAAGACAGGTATTTGTCGAGAAACGCACTGAACGACTCGTCCACACACTCTTCCAGCATCTCATCAATCAGTTTTGTACTGTCCTCATGGTGACAATAGCGCATGTAGTAGACATCCAGATTTGCAACGATGCCCGCCTTCTGCCCCGGCATGAGAACTGACAGTCCGGTGAAGGAACCCCTCACGCCGCGATGGATGGGGGTGATCCTCACCACCGCCTCTGGACATCTTTTCTCTAAAGACTCCTGTGCCCATTTCTGGAATGCTTTGAAATTCATCATTTTGTGTATCCTCCTTGCATTTCTACTTCTTTTATTGTTGGAAAAATGCGATCTCCTCAAAATTTGATGAAGTTTTCTTGTCATTTCTCTATTTTTTGCGTATGCAAAACAGTTTGTGTTCTGCAGTACACTATAGAAAAAGGAGATACCATGGAATTTATTACACTCAATAACGGCATAGACATGCCCATCGTTGGCTTTGGCACATGGGATGTAAGAGGAAGTGAAGGATTAACAGCACTAAAAACTGCCATCGATATTGGTTATCGCTTGTTTGATACAGCAGAAATGTATGCCAACCAGGACATCGTTGGCAAAGCCATCCGTGAAAGCGGCATCGATCGCAGCGAATTCTTCATCACCACAAAACTCTGCCGACCACACATTGACTACAACAGTGCAAAGAAAGCCATTGAACAGGATTTGAAAACACTCAACACCGACTACATTGACCTCTTGCTCATACATGAGCCTTACAGCAGTGCAAATGCGATGTACAAGGCATTTGAAGAAGCCTATGAACAGGGAAAGGTGCGTGCCATCGGGGTATCCAACTTCTCCCAATCCTTCTATGACAACTTCATCACAAACTGCAATATCATACCCACCATCAACCAGGTGGAATCCCATGTCTATTACCCACAGCTGGAATTGAAGGCACATATGGAAAAACATGGCACACAGATGCAATCCTGGGGTTCATTCACCGAAGGCAGAAGGGACATCTTCCATGAACCGGTATTGATGGACATTGCCAACAAGCACCATGTCACCTCTGCCCAGGTTGCATTGCGTTACCTTATAGAAAACGGCATAGCTGTCATTCCGAAGTCTTCCCATAAAGAAAGGATGAAACAGAACATCGATGTGTTCCATTTCACCCTTGATGAAAACGATATGGAATTTATCAGCACCCTGAACGAAAACCAATCCCTTTTTGGATGGCATTGAAGATCAGGAGAACTTATTCTTGATTCTGACAAAGATGCGCTCAATGCTGTAGGCAACTATGAAGACAAGCAGGATGGCAATACCGGCTGTGCCGTAGTCATAGCCCTGCAGGCTGTTGGAAATGACATACCCAATACCACCTGCACCAACCATACCGAGGATTGCACACTCGGAGAAGTTTGTTTCAAGGCGCATGCCAACCCATGCCACAATCTGGGAAAGAGAAGCAG
>CAJKOS010000075.1 GCA_905201565.1 uncultured Erysipelotrichaceae bacterium | reverse complement strand
ATTCATCTCACCACCTGTAGAGGTGGGAGTATTCTGCTGGGGTTTTAGATAAAACTGGGGGGGTGATTCATCTGTGCGTAAGAGCATCACGCGTCTTTCTGCTCAGGTGTTATATGTGTTGGTAAATGAAATGGAAAACTGCTAAGATAGTTGCCATGGAAAAAAGAATGACGACAGTTGAAATCAGTGGTGTGATTTATCCGGTTACGGTTACGCGTAAGCGGGTAAAGAATCTCAATCTGAGAGTCAATGGGGATGGTGAGATATCTGTTTCACTTCCTTATAGTGTTTCGATGCGTGTTGTGGATGCATTTTTGAAGGAAAAGAAGGAATGGATTGCACATGCACTTGGGAAAGTGCAGGCAAAAGAAGAGCTGATTCATATTGGTGATGGTGATGACTATGCATATTACTATGGTAAGAAATATCCTCTTGAGGTGAAGTGTGCACTTCCTGCATGTTTCAAAGAAGAAGATGGGAAATTGATTATGCATACACCATATCGTGATCCGGAGGATGTAGAGATGGAATTCTATTTTCTTGCGAGTGATTCTCTTCGGGCGATTGTTAAAAAACATGCGATCGATTTAAACAAGAGGGTCTGTGATCCAAATCACCTGGTTCATCCCTCTATCACATTGAAATATATGACAAGCAGATGGGGTTCATGTACGCCGGCAAAGCATCATATCAGCCTTTCTTACAGATTGATGCATTTTCCAGAAGGATGCATTGCCTATGTGATGTTACATGAATATGCGCATTTGCTTGTGCCAAACCACAGTAAAGCGTTTTATGATGTTGTCCGGCAATACATGCCAGATTATGAAGTGTACCGAAAGATGATGAAACAGGAGGTAGTATGAATACAGAGAATAACAGTATCTGGGATTTTGGAAGTTCTTTGTTTACAGGTGGCATATTGTCATTTGTTATCTTTACCATCATTGTCTTTGTGATTGCCAAAGTACTTGTGAGTCTGATTCGCAAGACGGTGAAAAAACAGGAAAACATAGTGGATGCACAGAATCATCTGATCCTGCGGTATATTGAAAAGACGGTCATTACGATTGTCTATGTTGTGGCTGCTTTCTCCATAATGGGCAGGATTTCACCATTGCAGAGCCTTGGCAGGGCAGCTTTAGGTGCAACTTCCATACTGGCTGTAGCAGTATCGCTGGCGGCGCAGGAAACATTTGGCAACTACATTGCCGGTTTCTTTATTGCTTTGTACCATCCATTCAAGGTAGGGGATAACATTTCACTTCCAGAAGAAGGAATTACCGGTGTTGTTTCGGATATCACATTACGCCATACGACCATTACCACAGTTGAAAATACAAAGGTCATGGTACCAAACAGCACAATGAATACGACCATATTGGAAAACAGACAGTTTGGGCAGGAGAAGTTTATACGCTATGAACTGATCGGTGTAGCCTATGATTCGGATATTGAACTTGTCCGCAAGGTGATACTGGATATCCTTGAACATACGGAAGGGTATGTGGACTACCGCAGTGAAGAAGAGAAGAAAAATGGTGTGCCGATTGCGTCTGTTGTGGTGAATGCCTTTCTTGATTCTGCGGTAGAAATCAAGTTTCCGATTCAGACAACCGGTTTTGCAGAGTACTATACGGTAGCACCAAAAGTGCGTGAAGCGATCCTTTCTGCATTCAGGGAAAACGATATTGAGATCCCTTATCCGGTGACGACAGTGGTTGAGAAAAAGTGATGATGAAACTGTTTCAGAATTCTGTTTCATCAATGTTTCTTTTCTGTTAAATCACCTATTGCAGTTTTGTGGCAATACGCTACAATAGACTCATAAGAAGTATTTCTCGCAAACAGAATGGAGACACGATCATGAAACGGATTGATTTTGCTTTTGATGTACAGGCACATAATAACAGCCGGGAGGCTCGTGTTTTAGTCCGGGTTGCGCAATACTTTGTTTTTGACTTTTAAGATGGGCATGCGTCCATCTTTTTTGTCACCAGTTTGACTGACATAATTGACAGGAGGAAACATGTATGGATCAGACAAATCAGGAATTCTTCGATGCAGCAGCCAGAGGTGATTTCGCCAAGGTCTGCTCGCAGGTTTCAAAAGGCGCTGATGTCAACATCGCCAATGGTGATGGCAGAACAGCCCTGATGAGAAGTGCCAAGAGAGGGTATGAGGACATTGTCCGCTTCCTTCTTGATAATGGAGCAAACCCAAGAGCACGTGACAAGAATAACAAGACAGCGCTGATGGGTGCTGCAAAGAAGGGACATGTAGAAATCTGCAGAATGCTTCTGCATGCCGGGGCAGATGTCAATTCCCATGATAATAAGGGAAGAACTGCTCTGATGAGAGCTGCATTGCTCGGTGAGACAGATACAGTGATTTACCTTGTTGGCAAGGGTGCAGAGGTCAATGCCCGCGATGAACAGGGCAGAACGGCACTCATGGAAGCAGTGAATGCTTATAAGAAGGAAATCATTTCTTTCCTCATCGAAAATGGTGCAGATGTCAATGCGGCAGATGGAAGAGGCTGCACAGCATTGATGAGAGCTGCTTATATCGGTTATCCGGAACTTGTCAAAACACTGCTTGAAGCAGGTGCTGACAAAAATCTCAAAGACTACGATGGCAACATGGCCATCCACTACGTACGTAAAGAATGCCTTGCGGATCTCAAGGACATTCTGAAGTGAGGGGGATGGCATCATGCGAGACTATCTGGCTAATGAAGTAAGAAACGTTGTCGTCCTTGGACATTCTGGTTCTGGTAAGACAGCTGTAATTGAAGCCTGCATGAAATTCACAGGACTCATTGAAAAAGCAGGCAGAAACAATGATGGTACAAGTGCATTGGACTACGATGCAGAAGAAGGTAAGAGAGGTACATCCTGCTATTGCCACCTTGCGCCGGTAGAATGGAAGAACAAGAAGATCAACTTCATCGATACACCTGGTTATATGGACTATGCTGGTGAAGAAGCTACTGGTCTTTATGTCGGTGATAATGCGCTGATTGTCGTCAATGGCAAGGAAGGTATTGAATCCGGTACAGAAAGAGCATGGAAGGAAGTAGTCAGACAAAGAAAGCTTCCGACAATCTTCTTCGTCAACAAGATCGATGATGAACATGCAAACTTTGACGAAGTGCTCGCTTCACTTCGTGAGAAGTTTGGCAACAGTGTCAT
This sequence comes from uncultured Erysipelotrichaceae bacterium, assembly GCA_905201565.1. GTDB lineage: Bacteria > Bacillota_I > Bacilli_A > Erysipelotrichales > Erysipelotrichaceae > Bulleidia. The sequence goes on along the minus strand of CAJKOS010000075.1, from coordinate 5,349 downwards.
TCCGTTTGAAATGCCAATTGAAGAAGATGGCAAGGTTGTCGGTTCTGTCAACATTCTGCGTAAGAAGGCTTGGTACCACAACAACCGCAAACAGGCACAGGAAGTTCCGGATGATCTCAAGGACAAGACAGAAGAGTACTATGCAGAGATTGCGGAAGCCATTGCCATGACCGATGATGAACTTCTCGAAAAGTTCTCCAACGGTGAAGAGTTCGATGAACATGAACTGGCAAAGGGATTGAGAATTGGTGTCCGTTCTGGTGATATCCGTCCAGTATACAGCGGTTCTGCAATTGAAGAGACAGGTATTGAAAGACTCATGGACCTCATTACCGAATACTTCCCAAGTTATGCAGAGAAGGGTCATGTCAGTGCAGAATCTCCACGTGGCAGAATTGATATGGAAACAAACGAAGATGAAGCTCTCAGCGCATTTGTCTTCAAGACCATCGTCGACCCGTTCGTCGGTAAGATTTCCTATCTCAAAGTCATGTCCGGTATTCTCAACAGTGACTCCGAAGTGTATAACTCCAAGAAGGATGTGACCGAAAAGATCAACCAGATCTATGCGGTCAATGGCAAGTATCAGATTGCCCTTGGCAAGCTGTTTACTGGTGATATTGGTGCAGTAGTCAAACTGCAGTCCACAGAGACAAATGATACGCTGTGCACACGCAGCAGAGTTGTCTACTATGATGGTATTGACTATCCACAGCCAATGCTTGGCTATGCGGTATGGCCAAAGACAAAAGCGGATGAAGACAAGATGTCTGTCGGTATCCGCAATATGGAACAGGAAGATGGCACACTGCGTTATGAAAATAACGAAGAGACACATGAACAGGTGCTCTATGGTCTTGGTGACCAGCACATTTCCCTGATCTGTGCAAAGCTCAAGGCAAAATATAAGGTAGATGTCAATCTCACAGAACCAACAGTTCAATACCGTGAGACGATCCGTGGCAAGGCAGAGGCACAGGGCCGCTATAAGAAGCAGAACGGCGGTGCCGGTATGTTTGGTGATGTCTGGGTCAGATTTGAACCAGCTGAAGATAGCGAAGAAATGGTCTTTGCGGAAGAAGTCTTCGGTGGTGCTGTACCAAAGCAGTACTTCCCACCAGTTGAACAGGGCTTGAGAGAATGCATGCAGAAGGGTGTCCTTGCCGGCTATAAGGTAGTTGGTGTCAAGGCTACACTGTATGATGGTTCCTACCATCCAGTAGATTCCAAGGAAGCAGCCTTCAAGGAAGCCGCAAGACTTGCCTATAATGAAGGTATGCCTAAGGCAAAGCCGGTACTGCTTGAACCAATTGGTGAAGTGACCATCACTGCACCGGAAAGCTACACCGGTACTGTGATTGGTGACCTCACAAAGAGACGTGGTTCCATCCTTGAGATGAACATGAATGAGGATGGCGAACAGGTCATCGTCGGTGAAGTGCCAATGCGCGAAATGCTGACATATGCTAATGAATTGCGCTCCATGACACAGGGCAGAGGTTCTTATGTCATTGCCTTTGACCGCTATGAACCAGCACCGAAAGATGTTGCGGATGCAGTTATTGAAGCCGCAAAGCAAAAGAACGCAAAGTGATGAGATGACAGTCCATACAATGTATGGGCTGTTTTCTTCTTTTACGAAATTATAACTTTTCTATGAATATGCATTTAATCTTCGTCTTCTACAATAGCGAAGAAATATTGGAGAGGAAGACAATGCATAACCGAAAGAAATTGTTTAAGACATCAACTGGTTTTGTGCTTGCGGCAGCAGCTTCTTTGTCTGCATTTGTACCTGTGGTACAGGTCAAAGCAGGTAATTCTGTCATTTTGATCAATGAAGTAGAAGCAGATGATCCGGATGGCGGAAATGACTGGGTTGAAATCATCAATACCGGTAGTGAAGCAGTGGACATCAGTGGATGGTTTGTGACTGATGAAGAGGGTCTTGAAAGACTGGAGCACACTACACCATTAGCGGATGGAACAATGCTTGCACCAGGAGCAGTCATGGTGCTTGAAGAGAAAGTCAACTTCGACTGTGGACTTGGCAAGGGTGGAGATTCTGTTATTTTGTTTGATAAAGAACAAAATAAGGCAGACAGCTTTACCTGGAGTGCGAATGCTGAAGGTACGTGGTCCCGAATGGAAGATGGTACATTTGTTGATGCTTCTGCTACAAAGGGTACAGCAAATGCAGATGTTAAACCGGTGATCGATGTTGTCATCAATGAAGTGGAAAGTAATGGTGATAATACAGACTGGGTGGAAATCAGAAACAATGGTACTGCCCCTGTGAATATTTCCGGCTGGTATGTTACAGATGATAAAGGTGATGAAAGAGTAGAAAATAATGCAACTACACCGGTTGCCAATGGTACAGTACTTGCGCCGAAAGGCTATTATGTCTTTGAGGAGAATACAGATTTTTCATTTGGTCTTGGTAAAGAAGACGAAGTAACGGTTTATCAGGCTGATGGAACTGAGGTTGCTGAGTACAGCTGGAATGGTCACGCTTCTGGTACCTATGCAAGAATTCCTGATGGTACTGGTGAGTTTGTTGATGTTTCCGTTTCTACAAAGGGAACAGCAAACCAGGAAGATCAGCCAACTGCTGGAAAGCTTGTAATCAATGAAATCAATTCCAATCCGGATGACTGGGTGGAAGTGATGAATATTGGTGACGAGGACCTTGATGTTTCTGGATATGAATTGCGTGATAATTCTGATGATCATCGCTGGAAGTTTAATGAAGGAACTGTAATCAAAGCAGGTAAGATCTATCTTTTGGACGCAAAGCATAGTGGACTTATCTTTGATGATGCAACAGATAGTTATAAAGAAGGCGTATTTGAAGATGCTATCGCCATTGGCAGTGGTGATTCCATGCGTCTCTTTGATGATGAGGGAACATTGCTTGACAGCTATTCCTGGAGTGAACACGCATCTTATGATGGGGATAATGCTCTTGCAAGTTATGGAAGATACCCGGATGGTACTGGTGCATTCTGTCTGATGAAGGAGACCAAAGGCAAGCCAAATGACTGGTACAGACCGACAGTAGAAATCAATGAGGTCGAAAGTAATGGTGACGATGCAGACTGGGTAGAAATCTTCAATACTGGCGATGCTGCCATTGACATTTCTGGATGGTATGTATTGGATAATGACCCAACAGGTCATGCCTCTGAGACTACACCACTTCCTGAAGGCACAGTACTTGAACCGGGTGCTCTCTATGTCTTTGATGAGAATAAGGATTTCTCCTTTGGACTTGGTGATAACGATCAGGCAACGCTTTATGCAAAGGGTGGTGCAGTTGTAGCACAGTACAGCTGGAGTGCACATGCTTCTGGTGTCTATGCAAGAATTCCAGATGGTACAGGTGAGTTTGTCGATACCCAGGATTCTACAAAGGGCAGATTGAATATTGTGACGACACCGGTAGTGATTAATGAAGTACAGTCCAATGATCCAGAGGATGGACCAGACTGGATTGAACTTGCCAACCCGACAGATGCAGAGATTGATGTTTCCGGTATTGTGATCAAGGATGATGACGATGACCATGCTTACATCATTCCAGAAGGTACGACCATTGCTGCAAATGGTTTCCTTGTGATTGAAAATGGAGAAAACGGATTTGACTTTGGTCTAGGCAAGGGTGACTCTGTAAGACTCTTTGAAGATGGCAGTATGATCGCTTCAACAACATGGGTTGACCATACCAATCCTACATGGGGTCTTTACCCGGATGTAAATGGTACAGAATACCGCAATACGCTTATTGCTACACCAGGTGAAGCTAACCGCTTTGCAGGTGTGCCAGATGAGATGGAGTGGAATGGCAGTGAGGAAGTTGTTACGGTAGATGAGAATCCAACATTCCTTGAAGATTCCTCTGGTCTTGATTTCTACAATGGACAGCTCTATGCGGTGGATAATGGTACAGGTACATTCTGGATCATGAATGTAAATGAAGATGGTTCTGTCATTCTTCCTGCTATCAGCAGCTATCGTGTGCGCTACGAAAATGATGATGCAAAAGCTGCTGGTCCTGATGCGGAAGGTATTACGGTAGATGGTAATGGCAATGTCTATATTGCTTCTGAGCGCGATAACAGCGATAAGGGAGTGAATTATAACAGTATTCTTATGGCTGAGGTTCCAACAGACAGAACAAGTGGTGACATCACTGCTTCAAAGGAATGGAAGCTGAATGATCTATTGCCAACTGTCAGTGCCAATATGGGTATTGAAGCTGTGGAATGGGTAAGCAATGGCAACATTGAAGGAAAGATCATCGACAAGAATACTGGTGCTGCCTATGATTCTTCCAAATATCCAAATGCGATTGGAAATGGTTTGTTCATGGTGGCATTAGAAGATAATGGTCATGTCTATGCCTTTGTGCTGAATGAAGATGAAACAGCTGTGCTTGTTGCGGATATTGATCCGTGTCTTGGTGGAGCGATGGCTCTTGATTATGATACATATGAAAATGTGCTCTATGTAGCAGCGGACAATGGCTATGGCAACAAGATTGCAAAGGTTGCCTTCAATGGTACAGAAGATATGGAGATCACCCATATCCTTCCTCCAGCAACTCTTGATACTTCCGCAAACTATGAAGGCTTTGCAATTCTTGATATCTCCTATGCAGCAAATGGCAAGCGTCCGGTATATCGTTTCCAGGATGGTGTGACATCTGGCGCATTATCCGAAATGTGGATGACACATACCCATGACTTTACAACAGGTGGCTACCAGTCTGATGCAACAGGACACTGGCATGTATGTTCCTGTGGTGAAGCAGGTGAAGTTGAAGCACATACGTTTGGTGAATGGACTGCACTTGAAAGAGCTGCAGCAGAAGAAACTGTGACACAGGTGCGCACATGTTCTGTGTGTGGTTATCAGGGAATTAGACAAGTTCCAGTAGAGGAACATACAGAACATACATATGGTACAGCCTGGTCCTATGATGAAACTGGACACTATCACGTATGCACAGAATGTGGTGAAAAGAGTGCAGTAGCAGCACATACCTTTGGGGAATGGAAAGCGGCTGATAATGGCAATGAAGAAAGAATCTGTGAAGTGTGTGGATACAGAGAAACACGCAAGGCAGCTTCCCCAACTGTTTCTACCGGTAACTACATTGATCCTGTGCCATGGGTCATCATTCTTGTGAGCTGTTCTCTTGTTCTTGCAGGTGGTACGATTTACCGCAAGAAGAAGGACAGAGAAGAAAACAAGGCATAAGCAGTGTGTGGGAGAGCTGGTCTCTCCCATTTTTTATCTAAAACCCCAGCAGAATACTCCCACCTCTACAGGTGGTGAGATGAA
>CAJKOS010000074.1 GCA_905201565.1 uncultured Erysipelotrichaceae bacterium | reverse complement strand
GATATAGATGGTGACAATGTTGGCATTATTGATATCGGACTCAAAGACTGCAATAGAAATCAATGTGGCAATTGTCATGACCCCGATGGTAATCAATATATCCCTGAGATTGAAACGTGGTGTGTTCTGGCGCACGATGTTGGATGGCTTTAACACCACATCTTCATCCGGCACAACATGAAGCCTTGCCCCAGGCAATGCATGGACAAGCCTTTCGATCATTGTGCCATTGCGCATCAATGATCGCTTTGAACCGGACTTGCCGATATAAATATCGGTAATGCCACTGTTTGAAGCAAATGCATTAATCTCCTGCAGGCTGTTTTTTTCCAGCACAAAGATCTTTGCCCCGCAAGACTCAGCAAAGCTGAGATTTTCATTTAACTGTTCCCGGTTTTTCTCATCCAGATCTGTTTTGACATACAGTGCACTAAAGCGGCAGCCATATGCTGAAACGGAAGCAGATGCCGTACGAATAACTGTTCTGCTTGTCGGAGAAGCAGAAATGCAGACAAGCACATGGTGCTGTCTGCGTTCTGTTTCTTTCTTTTTTTTCTCTTTACTGTTCTCCATGATTCCCCGTCGAATAGACAATGAGCTTTCTTTCATGGAAATTTAGTGGTGACAGTGCAACACCATCCACATCCACTATCTTTCCATAAGCATCAAGCCTCTCCTCTTCATATTGATCATCAAGAGGAATGTCTTCTCTTTCAAGGATAACAGCTATTTCTGCCTTATGCGCATTAAATGCATAAATCACATCTTCAAATGTACCTGTATAAAACTGGTAGTGGCATCCTGGAAACAGGCGAACAGCCAGTTCCTTTGCCTGCTGGATAAACAGTGGATTTTCTACTGCCACCCGACAGCTGTGCACAGGTCTTTCCATATCCACCTTCTTGGCATCCTGGTTCTCATCCACATAGTCAAACAACCGGGAAAGCATGCGGTCAATGAATAAGGCAATCCCTGCAAATGCCAGTAAAGCTACGATTGCCTGCCACATGGTTACTGCCTCGACATCATCTTTTCAATATCTACGCTTCTGCCCAGCACCAGCATGCTTTCACCCAGGTGCAGCACAGTATCCGAAGTGATATCCATGTGCATTTCCTCATCACGGATACCAAGAATGTTCAGATGATACTTTCTTCTGACATCAAGATCACCGATCTTCTTCTCTGCCCAGCCATCCGGTACACTGATCTCATAAATTGCATAGCCATGACCAAGTTCGATGAAGTTTTCAACATTGCTGCAGCCAAAGCGCACAGCCGTCCATGTACCGAGCTGTCTTTCCGGGAAGACAACATAGTCAGCACCATTTCTCAACAGGAACTTCTCCTGGGAATACTTGGTTGCTCTGGCAACAACTTTCTTTGCGCCATTGTCTTTGAGATTTGCAGTAGTCTCGAGAGAATTCAGGAAGTCATCACCGATGGCGACAATACATACATCATAGTTGCGTACACCGAGTGATTTGATGAATTCCTCATCAGAACCATCACCGATCACCGCATTTGTAGTGAAATCGAGAACTCTGTTGACGCGGTCCTCATCCTTATCAACAGCCATCACCTCAATATCGAGGTCGTGAAGCTTTTTGGCAGTATATCTTCCAAATCTGCCAAGACCAATCAAAAGTACACTCTTTTCCATAATTTAACCTACCATAATCCCTTCTGCAGGAGCCTGACCTGCGTGTGTGTTTTCTCTGCGCACTGCAGCATAAATCAATGTGAGTCCTCCGACTCTGCCAAAATACATGAACGAAATCAATATCACCTTCGACAAAGAAGAAAGTGTCGGTGTAATACCGGTTGTCAATCCTACCGTACCCAGGGCACTTGCACATTCGAAGAGACTCTGCATCATGGTCACACCTTCATATGTACAGATGATGAACGAACCGATAATCAGTAATGTGAAGTAAATACCGATCAAAGCAACCGCATCACGGACAATTTCCAATGCAATTCTTCTTTTGAAGACCGTAACGTTTTTATGTCTTGCGACAGTCGCAATGATGAGGCAGACAAAGATCGTAAATGTCGTCGTCTTGAAACCACCAGCAGTAGAACCAGGTGAACCACCAATCATCATCAATATCGTCGAAAGAAGAATTCCCGAATCACTCATCGTCGAATAATCAGCAGTATTGAATCCGGCAGTTCTTGGTGTTACCGACTGGAACAGGGAAACCAAGACCCTCTCCTTGCCACTGTATTCCGTAAATTCAATGAAGTAGAAGTACAGTGCCGGTATCAGGATCAATAAACCTGTCGTCACAAGTACTACTTTTGTATGCAGGCGGAACTGTTTGAAATGGAATTTGTGTGTCAGCACATCCTTCCATACCACAAAGCCAAGACCACCAATCGCAATCAATGCCATGATAGTGACATTGATAATCGTATTGTCTGAATACGAAGTTAATGAAGAATATGGCTGTCTGACACCCATCAGGTCAAATCCGGCATTACAGAAACCGGAAATGGAATGGAACAGCGCATAGCCTATGCCCTGTAACCAGCCAAAATCTTTGATGAATACCGGTGCCATCATCACTGCACCAATCGCCTCGATGAGGAATGTTCCACCAATGATGAACTTTGTCATCTTGACAATGCCGCCAATGGTAGGAATACTCGATGCACTCTGCATCATGCTGCGCTGCCGCAGACCAATCTTCTTGCCGACGAGCAATGCGAGCATCATCGATACCGTAATAACACCAAGACCGCCAATCTGGATGAGCAAGATAATGACAAACTGACCAAATACGGTCCAGTATGTTGCGGTATCATGCACGATGAGTCCCGTTACACAAACTGCCGAAGTTGTTGTAAACAAGCAATCCAGCGGATTGGTCCATACCCCTGCTTTAGATGATATTGGCAGCATCAGTAAGAATGCACCAAGCAATATCACCCCAGCAAAGCCAAGAAGAATAATCTGAGAAATATTCAGCTTCAGACTTAATTTATGAATCACTTCTTTCATAATCTTTCCTTTCCCACCTTCATCATAACTAATTATGCATTAAGACAGTCTAAAGAAACTTTACAAAGATATGAAGATGGCATAAAGAAAACAGCTGCCTCATAGACAACTGTCCTTCCAACGAAAAAATCCACCCAATGGGTGGATTTGCATCGATTATTTCTTCTGAACGTACTTCAGGCAGTCGAGCATAACCGCTACCAGGATAATGATACCGGAGAATACGAACTGCAGGTTTGCATCGATACCAAGAATTGTCAATGAATATGTCAATGCTGTGAAGATCAACGCACCAACGACAACACCTGAAATCTTACCAATACCACCAGAGAAGGAGACACCACCGACTACGCAGGCAGCGATAGCATCAGTTTCCCAACCCTGACCATAAGCAGCAGAACCAGAACCGACCATTCTTGCACATTCGAGCCAGGAACCGAAACCATAGAGGATACCAGCCAGAATAAATGCGCCGATTGTTACCTTGAATACGGAAATACCGGATACTGAAGCAGCTTCTGGGTTTCCACCTACTGCATACAGGTTCTTGCCAAATGTTGTCTTGTTCCAGATGAACCATACGATTGCAATTGCTGCAATTGCCCAGAGAATGATGGTTGGGAATCCATTGATTCTCGGAATGATCATATTTGGAATAGAAGGTTCGATAGCACCGAAGGATACACCTTTTGTTGCATATGTTGTCAGACCGAAAATCATCAGCATGTTAGCCATTGTGGAGATGAATGGATGCATCTTGAACTTGGCTGTGAAGAAACCAGCAAGGCATGTGAATGCAGTACAGAGTACGATGCACATTACCAATGCGAAGATCATTCTTGCCGGAATAGGCCATGCTGTGAAGTCGAAGATATGTCCGAACACGGAACCAGTGTTGATACCCTGGTGCATGATGATTGTCGCTGTTGTCATACCCATACCGACCATACGTCCGATGGAGAGGTCAGTACCAGCAAGGAGGATCAATCCTGCTACACCAAGTGCCAGGAACATTCTTGGTGAAGCCTGCTGCAGAATGTTCAGGATGTTGGTGTAAGTCAGAAGGTTAGTTCCCTTGACGATAGGTGTGATGATACACAATGCGATGAAGACGAGAATAATTGCAATGTACAAACCATTACGCAAAAGGAAGCTTCTGAGATTGAATGAATACTTGTAGTTTTCCCACTTCTGTGCCATCTTCTCACTGAATGTGAACCTGGACATGCGAAGCATATCAATCAGATGATACTTGTGAGAAAAAGCATTATATTTTCTGTCCTTGATCTCCTGCAGAGACTTCTGGTAGTCCATCTTCGCATCAAACTGACGGTTCTTGTAAACATACTTCTCATCTTTGATTTCCTTATGATCAGTCAGTTTGGCAAGCGCAGCTTCATGTTCTTTCTTCAGCTCAGCAAGTTTTGCATCATATGCTTCCTTTGCAGCAACCTTTTCATACTTTGCACTCTCGCAAATCGGTGCATAGTATTCCTTGTCAAAATGTTCTTTGAGATAGCTTTCCGCATCCGCAATCAGCTTGGAAATCTCATCCTTATTTGCGGATTCAACTTCTTTTGCTTTGGTAACCTCACCCTGCAGTTTTGCGATAGAAGCTTTGTTTTCTGCCTTGCTGCGGCTCTTGTCTCTCTTCAGAGAATCGATCTTGTTCTGCAGAGAAACTACTTTATCAGTGCCGTCAGCTCTCAGAGCATTGATCTTTTCCTGAATGCCCCCCACATAATCATCGATCGGCTTACGCAATGCCATTTCCTGCTCAGCCGTCAGAATCTTTTCATTTCCTGTACTCATATCTGTTGTTCTCCCTCATTATAGGTATTTTGCACTAAGTCTTAACAGCTCTTCCTGATTGGTCTCTTTCGTATTCACAATTCCGGAAAGATGACCATTCGACATAACGCCGATACGGTTGGTGATACCGAGAATCTCCGGCATTTCAGAAGAAACGACGATAATCGCTTTCCCCATCTTTGCCATCTCTATGATCAGTTCGTAGATTTCATATTTTGCACCTACGTCAATACCACGGGTTGGTTCATCCATCATGAAGACCATCGGATCACGTTCCAGCCACTTGCCGAAAATAACCTTCTGCTGGTTACCACCGGAAAGACTGGAAATCATATCATCCGGTCCCATGCACTTTGTATGCATGACCTTGATTTCTTTCGATGTAGCCTTAGTCATCTTTGGATTGGAAAGAGCAGATCCTGTCTTATACTGGTTCAGATTGGCAATCGTCGTATTGAACGTCAGGTCGCCCTTCAGGAACATACCATTCGCTTTTCTTTCCTCAGTAATCATGGCAAAGCCATGTTCCATAGCATCCTTGGCATCCTTGAAATTCATCAGTCTGCCATTGAAATATACACGCCCAGCAGCTCTTGTACGAACACCGAAGATCGTCTCGAGAAGCTCTGTACGTCCGGCACCAACAAGACCATAAAGACCAAAGATTTCTCCAGCTCTGACATCAAAGGTTATATCCTGCAAATGAGGCTCGAACTTTGTAGACAAGTGCTGAACGGACAGAATTACATCTCCTGGTGTATTGTCTACCGGTGGGAAACGCTTCTCGAGAGAACGACCAACCATGGCAGCGATCAGCTCATTCATATTTGTATCCTGAGCTCTCTTTGTCATTACCAGGTTACCATCACGCAATACAGAAATCTCATCACAGATCTCAAAGATTTCATCCATCTTATGAGAAATATAAATCAAAGAGATTCCTTGCGCTTTCAGCATCCGCATCATCTCAAACAGTTTATTAACTTCCTGAACTGTCAGAGAAGAAGTTGGCTCATCAAGAACAATTACCTTGGAATTGTAGGAGATAGCCTTTGCAATCTCGCACATCTGTCTTTGAGAAACAGACATTTTGCGCATTGGCTGACTCAGATCAACTGTCATGCCAAGTCTTCTGAATAATTCAGAAGCTTCTTTCTTCATTCTGCCTTCATCGATGACACCCATAGAATTTGTCGGATATCTTCCCAGGAACAGATTGTCAATCACGTTTCTTTCAAGACACTGATTCAATTCCTGATGAACCATTGCGATACCATTTTCCAGAGCATCCTTTGGTCCGGAGAAACTGACTTCCTTTCCATCCAGGTAGATTGTTCCTTCATCTTTCTGATAGGTACCAAATAGACATTTCATCATCGTTGACTTACCAGCGCCGTTTTCACCCATCAGACCCATAACCGTTCCACGCTTCACATCGAGATTGATGTGGTCAAGAACTCTGTTACGGCCGAAAGACTTGCACATACCGCGTATCGATAAGACAACGTCATCCCTCATATCTGCCATATTTATACTCCTGTATTAATAGATTGATCAAAATGCTTGTAAAGATTATTAGGGGGAATCTCTTCCCCCTAATATTCGGTCATTTATTAATTATTTATTTTTACTAAATAATTATCCTACAAATTACTGATTCAGAATAGCTGTGTAAGAAGCAGCGTTGTCTGTCTTAACCATGTTGATTGCGAATCCATCATATTCGCCTGGGTTAGCAAGACGGTTTGTGATGTTGGATTCTGTCTGTCCATCGCCACCGATGTATTCAACGTCAAGGTTCAGAAGATCATCATATTTCTGAAGGAGTGGCTGGTATGTAGCACTGAGGAAGTTATCTGCAGCGTTGTAGATGTTCAGCCATATTTTCTTTGTAGGAGATGTTTCTGCATCAAGCTGGTTGGATACTGGTTCATAAACAACTGTGGAATCCAGGAAGTCTTCATAGTTATCGCTTGTAACTGCAACGTTCAATGCATAGTAGGAACGTTCATCAGCGTTGTATGTGAATACATCAGATGTCAATACGTTACCTGCTTCATCAGCTGTGCCGATACCTGTGTCGATATCTACACCATCAAGAGCGTTACGAAGTACACGGAGTGTGAGGTAAGCCTGAACGTCAGCGTGCTGGCTGATTGTTCCGCCGTAACCTTCTGCGATAGCTGCTACAGCATCGCTGTTAGCATCATAACCGAATGTAGGAACGCCTTCAGCCTTGGACCAGCTGTTGAACATGGACATACCCATACCATCGTTGTTGGAAGCGATGATGTCGATTTCATCACCGAAGGAAGCAGACCATGTGCTGATAGCATTACCAGCAGTAGCAGCATCCCATGTAGAACCAGCAGAGTTCTTCATTTCCTGAGAAGCAAGCTCACGAACTGTGTAAGTTGTTCCATCAATTTCAAGAGTACCATCCTGAACATGTGTGGAAGAACCATCTGTGTTTGTACCAACAGGTGTACTGTCGATACCACCATCAGCTTCTACAGCTGTGCCAAGAGCAGAACGAACACCTCTTGTACGAGCGATAGAGTCGTTATGACCGATATCACCAACAGCGAGAACATAACCGATGACACCATCGCCATTGCGGTCGATTGTATCGATGTTAGCTTCGATATAATCTCTGATCATTGTTCCCTGAAGTTCAGCACCCTGATTAGCATCGAAACCTACATAATAGGTATCCTTGTTGTAGTTGAGTGCTGTTGTGTCAAGCTCTCCTGTTGAGCTGTTTGATGGCTGACGGTTGAACCACACAAGTGGCTTGTCCTTGTTTGCAACATCTGATGTCGTTGTGCTGCTTCCCCCTTTCTGTGTATCAGAAGAACCCCCATCTGATCCACAAGCGGCCATTGACGCTGCCATAGCAGCTACCATCATGATTGCAACAAATTTTTTCTTCATATATTTTTGTCCCCCTTTGTTTTGTTGGTAAGGCTAGTATACAAAAATATTTCGGGAATCACTATAGAATATTTTTCGATAAACATTAAAAATTTTACTGTTTTTCGTCATGTAGACGAAAATTTTCTAGTTTTTGTTTTTTCGCTACGTTATATTGTTCAACTTTAACAAAAACGGGCTTTCCGCTTTGTCCTTATTACTTCCTTTGCTCCGTCACTCACAAACATTCCAATCCCTCTTTTCTTATACAAAATTCCTGCATCCACAAGTATATTTATGCCCTTTGCCGCTGTAGACGGATTTATCGCATACAGCTTTGCAAGCTCGTTTGTGCTCGGCACGCGCTCATCCTCCAAAAGCACATCCCGCAGTATGTCGTTTTCTATCATTTCGCTTATCTAAATATAGATTGATTTCTCCTGATTCAGAATTTCATTCACATGCTCCGCATCTTTTCTATACAAATAGAAAACGTTATACGTATGGCTGTATGTACAGTTTACGTTTGGTATATGGTTAAGTATGCTGTACGTATAAAATACTTAGAACAAGTTGTCAGTGATTGAATGAATTACGGGTACAAAAAAGCACCATTTATAGGTGCTGAAAATAAAGAAAACTATAAGCAATACTTATTGTAGCATGTGTAAATTTACACTTCAATCACAGAGATGTGCCAATATTATGTCATAGCATAATAAAAGGGATTAGATGAACACTATCTAATCCCTAAAGGTCATGGTGTAACGATATTTAGTTTCTCTATTGCAACTTCAGTGTCAAGTACATTATTCTCAAAGAAATAGACATTTTCGGTACCATAACGTCGTATCAGTTCG
>CAJKOS010000073.1 GCA_905201565.1 uncultured Erysipelotrichaceae bacterium | reverse complement strand
TTTTAAACACTATGAAAAAGAAGAACAGAGTCAGAAAGTCACAGGAATTCCAGAAGATCATCCACCATTCCAAAAAGGTTGTAAATCAGAGCTTTGTGGTCTATTACACACCGAAAAAGGAAGAGGAAGCACGCATTGGCATTTCTCTTTCCAGAAAGATTGGACATGCGGTTGACCGCAACTTGTACAAAAGACAGGTGAGGATGATGTGCCAGGAACTTGTTGATTTTCAAAACTACCCATATGACTGTATTCTCATCCTGCGTTTTGGGTACCGGGATAACAGCTATGCCGACAATAAAAAGAACTTGGAAAAACTGCTTTATAACGATAGAATAAGGTAGTTCAAATTAGGAGAAAATGATGAAATTAAGCCCTCGTATGAAAAAGCTGCTGATGGTGCTTTCCGTACTATGCATCGCAGCAGTGCTTACAGGATGTTCAGTTCCAACAGATGAAAACGGAAATATCATCCTGATTGAGCAGACGACTTCGTTTCGTTCGCTCATGGCTGACGAAAGCTGGTTCAGTGCAATCTTTGTCTGGCCACTCGCCCAGCTGATTAACTATCTCACCCCGACATTCGGTGTCGGCATTGCAATTGCGGTTATCACGATCAGTGTTAACGGTCTGCTTGCGATTGGTACATTCAAGACAACGATCGGTATGCAGGAAATGCAGCTGATCCAGCCTGAACTTGAACGCATCAAGCGGAAATATGAAGGCAGAGATGATGCGGCTTCCCGCAACAAGATGGCGCAGGAACAGGCTAACCTGTATTCCAAGCACCACATCAACCCATTCAGCACAATGATTGTCAGCTTCATCCAGCTGCCTATCATCATGGCAATGTACATGGCAGTACAAAGATCTGCTGCTGTACAGAATGGTACATTCCTCGGTCTCAACCTCCAGCTCTCCCCAGTACAGGGTGTACAGAATGGAGAATACCTCTACATTGCACTGTTCGTCTTCATGGCACTCTGTCAGTTCCTGTCCATGTGGACACCACAGCACTTCTCTAAAGTAAGAGCTAGACGCATTGCAGAGAAACAGCACCGCAAACCAGAAGATGCTGGTAAGTCCAACCTGATCATGCAGGTCTATATGATGGTCATGATCCTTGCCTTCGGTCTTATGTGGCCTACAGCCATGACAGTTTACTGGTCAATCAACTCACTCGTTAACGTTACAAAAACAGTTATTGTACAGAAGTACATCGATATTCACGAAGCAAAGAAAGGTGGTTCCCGGAAATGAAAACATATAGCGGAAAGACACTGGATGAAGCACTGAAAAGCGCTGGTGAAGACTTGGGTTATGCGGAAAGTGAACTTAAGTATAACATCGTGGAAGAAAATGATGAATCAGTAACAATCAATGCATTCACACTGGATGATGTCAAAGAATTCATCTTTGACTACCTCGGCAACTTCTTCACTGGTATTGACCAGGACATCGAAGTCGCAATCGAAGAAACAGATGATGGCTTCATCATCAACCTCAATGCGGACAACAATGCTGTACTGATCGGCAAGATGGGTAAGACACTCGCTTCCTTCAACACCATTGTAAGAGCTGCAGTCAATGCCGAGTTCAAGAGCAGAATCAATGTTCTGATCGATGTCAACCACTACAAAGAAGAAAGATATGCAAGACTTCGTTCCATGGCAAAGCGTATCGGTCGTCAGGTACAGAAGAGCCACATCGATGTAGAACTTGATCCGATGCCAAATGATGAGCGTAAGATCATTCACAAGATGCTGAATGAATGGCATAACATCCATACAGAGTCTGAAGGTGAAGGAAGCCGCAGACATGTATGCATCCGTTATGTCGAAGACGAAGAAACAGCTGAATAAGCAATTGAAATCTGCTGGACACCAGCAGATTTTTTTATGTATATGTATGAGAATTATCGAATATGTGGAAAACTTTCCACATAAGCCATCATTTCACATATTTTTATACGAAAATGTGTGGAAAACTCTTTCATGAAAACTTTACAATTGGTTGTTTTCCACATGGTTTTCCACTCTCCACAATGGCAGTTTTCCACATATGTGGAAAGATGTGGAAAACTCAAATAATGCGATAATTAAGCCATTTTCTGATGTTAAAAACTTGTGGAAAAGTGGATGAAAAAACATGTTTTTCCACAAAAATCAAACTTATCAACATTGTGGAGAGTTTTTCCACATTTTTTCCACAATGTTCATTTTGTGGAAAAGTGTATTTTTACTGATATTTATGCGGTTTTTACCATGGTTTTACTATGTGGAAAAATAAGTTTTCAACAATTTTCATGTGGTATTTCAAACTTTCAATGCCTACAATATCAATGCATACGAATCAAGGAGTTATTATGACCAGAAACAAAGATCAATATCTGGCGGAAATATGGAATCAGGTTCTTGAGTATCTGCAGACCAATTGCAATATCGAACCACCTATTATCGACAGCTTTTATAAAATGTGTTCCATTCAGGACCTGACAGAAACAAAGGCGATCATCGTTGCGCCTTCCATTATCTTCAAACAGATCGTCCAGCAGGAATACCAGAACATCGGATATGCATTCGCAGATGTACTTGGTACAGAAATTCCTCCATCTATAGATATTTATGCAAAGAATGAATTGAAGAACCATCTTCCTGTTGAGGATGAAGAAGATTTACAGGAAGAAGATCTGCGGGAATTCCAGTCCATGCCTATTCAAAGGGACAGGACATTCAAGAACTTTGTCGTAGGTGACTGTAACAGGGAAAGCCAGTCTGCTGCACTTGCCTGTGCTGCCAAGCCAGGACAGTTCTTCAATCCATTGTTTATCTATGGTAATTCTGGTCTTGGAAAGACACATCTGTTAATGGCAATCGCCAACTACGTTTTGACAAATGATCCTTCCAAAAAGGTGTATTACACCGAATCATTGAAGTTTGTCGAAAATGTCGTCAATGCAATCCGGGAAAACAAGATTGAGCAGTTCAAAAAATTCATGTATAACATCGATCTTCTTCTGATTGATGATATCCAGTTCCTTGCTGGCAAGGAGAAATCCCATGAAATCTTCTTTACCATCTATAATGAACTGATCAATAACCGCAAACAGATATGCATTGCCTCAGATCGTCAGCCAAATGAGATCAGAGGACTGGAAGACAGGTTGATTTCCCGCTTTTCAAGCGGTTTGTCTGTCGGTATCGATTCCCCTGAATTTGAGACTTCTCTTGCCATATTGCAGATGAAGATCAAACAGAATGGGTATGGTATAGAAGATGTAGATCCGGAAGGATTGGCATATATCGCTTCAAATTTCTCTGGCAATGTGAGAAATCTTGAAGGGGCATGGAACAGGGTATTGTTCTATGCCATCCAGTTTCAGCCAGATGGTGGTGTCATCCGCTTTGATACCATCATGGAAGCACTGAAATCACAGGCAGTTGTTTCGGATAAGACAGGTCTTTCCCCAAAGAAGATCATCAATGCGGTAGCGGACTACTATGGTCTGACCCATCAGCAGATCACTTCCAAGACCCGTACAAAGCTCATTTCCAATGCAAGGCAGATATCTATCTACCTCTGCAGGAAGCTGTTGGATCTGCAATACAGCAAGATCGGTAATGAATTTGGGGGAAGAGATCACTCTACAATCATTTCTTCCTGTACCAAAATAGAGAAGGAAATTGAGAAGAAAGGACCGATGGCTACAGCTGTCAAAGAGATCGAAAAATCTCTCGGTATGTAGTTTTCCACAAATTATCCACTATCTGTCCACACCTTAAAATGGTAAAATACCTGCGTGTTTATGCGGAAATTCATAGTTTTCCACATTTTCCACAGCCTTAATAGTAATAAACAAAAATAAAAGAATATACATAATGGAGGCCACATGAATTTCAAAGTATCCAAATCCAGACTGTATGAAGCACTCTCCAGTGTCTCTCATGCTGTATCATCCAACAATCCGATTTCTTCCTTGAAAGGTATCAAGATCATCGCTACAGATGAACCATCACTCATCATCACCGGTAGTGATAGTGACATCACCATCCAGTACACACTGTCTAATGAAAAGACAGAAGATCTTGAATTAATGGTCAATGAACCAGGTGGTATTGTCATCGATGCCAAATACATCCTCGATATCGTTCATAAGATCGACTCTGATTACATCAGTGTAGAAATCATTGATGGTGCATTGACTTTATTCAAAGGTAACAATGCACAGTTCCGTATCAACGGTATCAAGACAGAAGATTATCCTTCCATCGATCTTTCAAAACCAGCAACATCTATTGAATTTGACTCTGATGTATTGAGTGAAGCAATTGAAGAAACTGTCTTTGCAACATCTGATAAAGACACAAGACCTGTTCTCAAAGGTGTAAACTTCGTCCTTGCGGATAACAAACTGCTCTGCATTGCGACAGACTCCTTCAGACTGGCAAGAAAGACCATTCCTTTTACAAGTGATGCGTCTTTCAATATTACCGTTCCTTCCAAGAGTCTCAATGAAACAAGAAGTATTCTTCTCTCCAATAACAAAACTATCGGTATTGCGGTCAATGATAAGAAGATCCAGTTCTACAATGATTCCATCATCCTGCAGTCAAGACTTCTAGATGGTGGTTTCCCTGATACAGAAAGACTGATTCCTTCTTCTTTCACATGTACACTGACGATTCCACGTTCATCTTTGATCAGTGTTCTCGACAGATCGATGTTTATCAAGAATGATAACATGATCATCAACCGCATGCAGTGTTCTGAAGAAGATGTCATCTTCTCCAACCGCAGCCAGGAAATTGGTGACTTCACACAGTCATTGATCTCTGAAGGTGCGAAGTTTGAAGGTGAAGCACTGGATGTCAGTTTCTCTGCTACCTATGTCATGCAGGCAGCCAAGGCATTGAAGGGTGATACTGTTGTATTCAAGTTTGTAGGAACGATGAGACCGTTCATTCTCATCGATCCGGAAGATGATTCCATCCTGCAGCTGACATTGCCGATCCGCACATACAATTAAGGCACATAACATCGCAGAAATGCGGTGTTTTTCTTTTAAGGAAACGCCTTAAAATAAGGCATATTGACTATTTTTATGGTATAATAACTTAGCAGTTTTATGTCATTAAAGGAGTACCTGAAATGAAGGAAAAAAAGGATTACATCACACTTCAACAATTTCTGAAACTCAGTGGAATTGTTTCTACCGGTGGTCAGGCAAAACTCTATCTTCAAGAAGCTGATATTACCGTAAATGGAGAAAAAGAAAACAGGCGTGGCAGGAAACTGTATCCAGAGGATATTGTTGTCGTGGAAGGAAAGAAATTTGTTGTTGGCTGATGCGGATCAGAGAGATCAAATTACGCAATTTCAGAAACTATGAGACATGTTCCCTGGAACTTTACAAAGGTGTCAACCTGTTTACCGGAAACAATGCCCAGGGAAAGACAAATCTTTTGGAAAGTCTTGTCTACCTTTCTTTGACGAGGTCTTTTCGTATCAATGATGATAAAAAACTGATACGCATTGGATGTCCATTTGCGGATATCCGCTGTATTTGTGAAAAGAAGGGGAAGCAGAAAGAACTGGAAGCAGTCATTCACCATAAAGGAAAGACATTGCTTTGTGATAAGGTTCCAATGCAGAAGAGCAGCGAATTTGTAGGTATTCTCAATGTCATCCTCTTTTCTCCGGATGATATCATTCTCTTTCAGGACTCACCATCTGAAAGAAGAAAGGTCATGGATCAGGAAATCTCCAAAATTTCTATAAAGTATCTGGAAGCGATGAACCAGTACAGAAAACTCTTGAAACAAAGAAACCTTGTTCTCAAGAAAAAAGAACCAGACCGTATATTTCTTGAAACACTGACAAAGCAGATGAGTGTATTGGAGGCAAAGATCATTGCCAATCGCATTGATTTTTGCAAGGTGATCAATGATAACATCGATTTCTATTACCAGAAGATTGCGGATGATCCATCTGTCCATCTTACCGTTGCCTATAAGACATGTTTCAAAGAGTTTGGTGAAAAACAAATTATGGACCAGCACCTTTCTTTACTCGAAAAAGACATAGAACAAAGGGTGACATCCATCGGTGTTCACCGGGAAGATATCTGTTTCTTCCTGAATGGGAAGAACATTATTGAAACAGCATCACAGGGACAAAAGAGAATGGCTATGCTTGCCTTCAAATTGTCGCTGAATGCCTATATCAGAAACAAGACAAACGAAGATGCCGTACTTCTGCTGGATGATGTATTGTCTGAATTGGACAATGATAAACAGAAGAGGCTGCTTGCGCTTGTTTCAAATTCATCACAGTGTTTGATCACTGCAACTCATATTCCGGAATTGATGAAAAACGAACGGATGAGAGAGTTTCATGTTGTGAATGGCACAATCAGACAGGAGGACTTGAATGAGCGAAATGGATAAAGAAATAGAAGAATTCGAGACAGAAACCAGTAATGCTGTTATTGGTGAAGAACTCGATATGAAAGTAACAGAAGAATACAACGATGAGGAAATTCAGGTTCTGGATGGTCTTGAAGCAGTGCGCAAACGTCCTGGTATGTATATTGCTTCTACATCATCCAAAGGTCTGCACCATCTTGTCTGGGAAATTGTCGATAATGGTATTGACGAAGCCATGGCAGGCTATGCGACAACCATCACCGTCACCATCGATAACGATAACATCGTTACCGTCGAAGATGATGGCCGTGGTATGCCAACCGGTATGAATGCCAAGACTGGCAAATCTACCATTGAAACCATTTTTACCGTATTGCATGCGGGTGGTAAGTTTGGTGGAGGTGCCTATAAGATTTCTGGTGGTCTCCATGGTGTAGGTGCTTCTGTTGTTAATGCACTTTCTTCATGGCTCGAAGTTACCGTATTCCATGAAGGTTCCCAATACTTTGTACGATTTGAAAATGGTGGACATGCCGTAGAACCGTTGCATATCACCGGTACATGTGATCCTGAAAAACATGGTTCCCGTGTCCGTTTTAAGGCTGATCCTACCATCTTCAAAGAGACAACGGTCTATGACCATGATACGATCCGCAATCGTCTGAGACAGCTTGCTTTCCTCAATAAGGGCATCCGCCTTGTCTTCAATGATGAAAGGGCGGAAGAAGAAAATGAGAAGCACTATGAATTCATGTATGAAGGTGGTCTCAAGCAATATGTAGAATACCTGAACAAGGGAAAGACAACCATTCATCCGGATATCATCTATGCGGAAGGTTATGAAGACGATATCCAGGTAGAAGTGGCTATGCAGTACAACGATGGCTACAACCCTGGTGTCTATACATTCTGTAACAATATCAACACGGTAGAAGGTGGTACACACCTCGATGGTTTTGATATGGCAATTTACAGGGTTATCAATAACTATGCAAGAAATGCCAAGCTGTTAAAGAACAAAGACAGCAACCTTTCCCGTGATGACTGCAAGGAAGGTATTGTGGCAGTCATTTCCGTCAAACATCCTGATCCGCAGTACGAAGGACAGACAAAGACAAAACTTGGCAATACAGAAGTCAAGAAGATTGTCTCCGATATCTTTGGCAGCCAGCTGGAGAAGTTCCTGATGGAAAACCCGGATGAAGCCAAACAGATCGTTGAAAAGTGCTCCCTTGCCAATAAGGCAAGACTCGCCGCAAAGAAGGCAAGAGAACTCACCAGAAGAAAGAATCCGCTGGAAATCGGTTCACTGCCTGGAAAACTCGCTGACTGCTCATCTAAAGACGCTAGTATCTGTGAAATCTATATCGTCGAGGGTGACTCCGCAGGTGGTTCTGCAAAGCAGGGCAGAGATTCTCATTACCAGGCTATCCTGCCTTTGAGAGGTAAGATTCTCAATGTCGAAAAGGCGCGTCTTGAAAGAATTTACAGCTCCACACAGATTATACCCATAATTCTTGCGCTCGGTACGGGAATCGGCGACGAATTTGATATCAAAAAGCTGAGATACGGCAAGATTATCATCATGGCGGATGCCGATGTAGACGGCGCGCACATCAAGACGCTGCTTCTGACCTTCTTCTTCCGTCATATGCGTCCTCTGATTGAAGAAGGACATGTTTATGCCGCAATTCCGCCGCTTTTCAAGGTGTTCAAGGGCAAGCAGGAAAGATATGCCTTCACCGAGGAGGAGCGCGACAAATATATCGCGGAGCTTGGTACGACAGGCGTCACGGCGTCGAGATACAAAGGTCTCGGCGAGATGAATGCCGACCAGCTCAGGGAAACGACGATGGATCCCGCGACACGTACTCTGAAGCGCATCACAATCGACGATGCGGTTGAGGCAGACAATATTTTCACCCTGCTGATGGGCGATAAGGTCGAGCCGAGACGTCAGTACATCGAAAACAACGCCAAATACGCGGAAAACGTTGATATATGATCCGCGTCGGGCATTAAGATATTGGAGTTTTTATGGACAACGAAATCGATTATTCCGCCCACGAGGCGCAGAAAATCACCGACATTGACATAAAGAAAGAGGTCAAGACCTCGTTTATCGAATATGCGATGTCGGTCATAATCGGGCGCGCTTTGCCCGATGTACGCGACGGTCTGAAGCCCGTCCACCGGCGCATTCTCTACGCCAT
>CAJKOS010000072.1 GCA_905201565.1 uncultured Erysipelotrichaceae bacterium | reverse complement strand
TCAAAAGGCACCACTGCTCAATGAAGTTGGGGAGGACTATTGGGGGACAAGGCGTTTCAAGGCACCAGAAGAATATTTAAAGGGTGCTATGATTGATGAAAGAACCAATGTATTCACCCTTGCCGCAATGGTATTCTCTTTCTTCACTCCAATAGAAAAGAAAGAGATAGACAAGCGCTACAAGACAAAGGAAGTAGTGCTACCAGATAGAAACAAATTCACACTCCATGATGAAGCCTATGCGGTATTAAAGAAGGCATTGTCCAAAGAAAAAGAACAACGATTTACATCTTTGAAAGAATTCCACAATGCATGGAAAGAGGCAGTACGATGACACAGAAAATCAATGCTATACAGGTAAAAGGAATCCTCACAAAATCCAATCTTCCCGTAGCCGATTATTCAGTCAATCCGTATGTAGGATGCGCCCATGGCTGCAAGTATTGTTATGCTTCCTTCATGAAGCGGTTTACCGGTCACACTGAACCATGGGGTACATTTGTGGATGTGAAGTATTGGAAACCAATTGCCCATAAAGAAAAGTACGCGGGAAAGGAATTGTTCATCGGTTCTGTGACCGATCCCTATCAGCCAGTGGAAGAAACGTATTGCAGGACAAGGCATTTGCTTGAAGAAATGCAGGGATCACAATGCAAGATCAGTATTTCTACAAAGTCAGATCTCATCTTAAGAGACATGGACCTCATCGCTTCCTATAAAGACGCAAGGGTTTCCTGGTCCATCAATACATTAGATGAAAACTTCAGGAAAGATATGGACAATGGTTCAACCATTGAACAACGATTTGCGGTAATGGAAACCTTCCATAAAGCTGGGATCCGTACAACCTGTTTTATCTCACCTATATTCCCGGAACTCACCGATGTCAAAGCCATCATGGATCAGGCAAAGGACAAGTGCAATCTCATCTGGCTGGAAAACCTGAACCTGAGAGGTGACTATAAACATGTCATCCTGCAATACATCAAAGAAAAGTACCCACACCTCTATCCACTCTATGAAGACATCTATATCAACAAAGACAGGTCATACTGGAAGATGCTAGATGAAGATATCCGAAACTACTGCAACAAGCAGCAGCTTCCGTATGTCAGAAATGATGACTCCATGAAACGTGGTATTGATGAACCACCTGTTGTGGTCAATTATTTCTATCATGAAGAAATCATCCCATCTGCACAAAGAAAGAGAGGAAAACATAATGCAGAAAACATTTGATGCAAAACAATCAATTATCACACCAGAAGGCGTATTCATGATTGGTACCTATGATGAAAATGGTGTACCAAACTGCATGAATGCCGCATGGGGACAGCAGAGTGACTATGGAGAAATTACGCTGTTTCTTGCAAAGCACAAGACAACTGAAAACATCAAGAAGACAGGTGGCTTCACCGTAGCCTTTGCGACAAAGGACACCGTAGTCATCTCAGACTACTTTGGTATTGAATCCGGTAACAACCTGAACAAGATTGAAAAGGCAGGATGTCATGTCCATCCTGCAGAGCATGTCAATGCGCCAATTATTGAAGAATACCCGGTCACACTGGAATGCAAGTGTAAGAACTGGGATGATGAAACCGGTATTCTTGTTGGTGAAATCATCTGTATGCATGCAGATGAAAGTGTGCTCACCGATGGCAAAGTAGATCTCGACAAGTTACAGCCGATTATGTTCGACATGTCCAGTAACACATACCGTGTCATTGGACCAGTGGTGGGTAAAGCCTTCCATGATGGACTAGTGTTAAAGAAGTAAAAGTGTTGAGACAACTGAAGAAGTTGTCTCTTTAGTTCCTACGATTCTGGCAGTTCATCTTCTTCTACAAGAATAGCTTCTATATTGCTTATAGACCAGTATGAACTTATATCTGTACCTGTATGGTATGCATCATTGGCAGTTTCAAGACTACCACTTACATAAATCAGTTTATAACTTCTTCCTTCACTCAGATTGAATCAAAAACTGGTCACATCTGCGCCTGTTTATGATCCATAACAAGTATCTTCTTATCAGCTATAGTCTACCAAAAACGGCATTCAATTTACCGCCCATAACATACTTACGGTCATATGACCTGTCTATTCCGGGTATAGTTGTTTTTAGGCTGTCTTTTGTTATAAACTCTTATCAGATATAAGAATATGAGTGCCTGGTTTATAAGCATGGCAGGAAAGGAGGATACAATGACCGATAATACTGCGATCATGATACAGAAAATGATTGAAATGTCGAATGGAAACACAGATGACATCAATCACTTCATGAAGGTATATGCATTTGCAAGGGCAATTGGACTGCAGGAAGGACTGCCAGAGGAACAACAGACAGTATTAGAAGCGGCTGCGATCATACATGATATTGCCTGTCCTTTATGCAGGGAAAAATACGGTAATACAAATGGGAGATACCAGGAAGAAGAAGGATTGGTTCTTGCAAAGGATTTTGTTTCTGATATGCAATTCACAGATGCTGTGAAAGAGAGAATCATTTATCTGGTTGGTCACCATCATACATATTCTGCTGTAGATGGTATGGACTATCAGATCTTATTAGAAGCAGACTTTTTAGTGAATGCGGCAGAGAAGAAACTGCCAGCAGAAGCAGTTAAAGCTGCACGGGACCTGTTTTTCAAAACAAGGACAGGGATTGCCTTGCTGGAGTCCATGTACTTGTGATATGAAGAAACAATATGTAACACTGTGGCACCATAGAAAGTGCCATTTTTTCTTGGATTTTCAATGAAAATGTTGAAGAAATCATCATCTTTTGTGAGGAATCTGCAATTTCATGTCTATAGAAATATCAGATAGTCATTGCTATGCCGTGTTGTGGCAAAGGAGGAAAAAGATGAACTATAACAAAGAAGACAGATTCGCTACAGAAGAAAATGATGCAATGGATTTCGAAGAACAGTATTTGGATTACATCAAGGCAACACAAAAGGTGATTCGTGAGGTGATGGGAAAAGAGGATATTGTAATCTGTTCATGCATCGGACCTGATTTTGATAAGCCATTTGCTGGTTTGAAGATGTATCTGGAAACGGAGTCCATAGACAAAGACGGAAATGCATATGCGATAGAAATGCTTATGAAAGATCCGTTTGTTGCATTGCCACTGGATGAGGTCATGGAGTACTACCTTGACCGTTGCCGAAAGACAGATGAGCTGGATGTGATTATTGGTGTGAAAGAAGATCTTTTTGGGCTTGGTTCTGCGGTGTATGAAGTTCCCTATACGCGCAGCGTGGGCTGCAGGAAAGCGAGGATATTCTTCATCACTTACATTTCTGATTTTTTCGTCCGTCCAAAGCATTCCGTCTTGTATGAGCGCGCACTGAATATCTTGCGCAGGCGCAGAGATATGTGCTGCTAAGGTACAAAAGCTGTCTTTCCAAAATGGCTTCCTTGTCAAGGACAAATTTCTAACAGTAGATGACCATTAACTTGTGAAGTTATAACCATGTGTGGCAGTTGTTGCCATGCATGGTTTTCTTTTACTTCTGTGCACGACGAAAACATCTTCTGATATTGATAATCCTGGACAGCTTTTTTTCCTGATTCTTCATTTTCCGGTACAATAGAGGAAGAAGGAGAAACGGGTATGGTATATCTTCCTGAGGGTGAAGTTTCAATACATGCTTTATCCAGGTTGTTTGGCAGTACAACGGAGTGTTACAAGTTTTTCTGGTTCAAGGCATTGTTTGAAGAAGTGTTGAAACAGGAAAGTGATACGGTTGTTCTTTCTTATGAAGAGATTGTGAATCATATGATACTCGATACCTGGTATATGGTGACAGAGTATCATTTGAATCTTGGTCCTAATGACACATTGGAGAAACTTGTTCTTCATATCAAAGAAACAGAAGGGTATCCATCCAATGTAAAGAAATCTGTTCTTGTGCAGTATCTTGAGAAAACAGATGATGCATTTGTCAGGGAATGCAGAAATGCGTTGATTAAATATGTTCCATACCGTTTACAGAGTCCATTCCTGTTTATGCATCATAAAGAAGATTTCTTTAAAAAGGGATGGGATATACAAATCGAACGTATCAATACCTATGCAGATGCCATTTATTTCTATAGTACCTTCAATGGTATGAAGACTACTATTACCATTCGTCCAAAGTGGGTTTCCTACTTCCGCAAGAATGGTGCGGTTGTGAAGGGATGGCTGGAGGATTGTCTCATTCACTATCTCCAGCGCCGCAATCCTGGTGTGCCTGGTATTGTGGATAAGCTTGAACCACCAGAGAAGAGAAACCTGACGCATGTTACAAAGTATTATGAAACAATGCTTGATGCTGGTGTTGTACTCTATGATATTTATACAGGTGATGTGTTGACGAAAGAGACTTCGCTTTCTATTGATCACTTTGTGCCATGGTCCTATGTAGTGCATGATGAATTGTGGAATCTGAATCCAACGATTCCTTCTGTGAATTCCAGCAAAGGAAATGCCTTGCCAGATTGGGATATATATTTCATGAGGCTTTGTCAGCAGGAATATGCGATGAAAGAGAAAATTGATGAGAGTGAAGTGATCCATAAGGCATTTGAGAAGTGTGCAAAGAATAACCTCAATGATATGCATATCAAAGCTTTGTTGTTTGAACAGCAGGAGTCTTTTGATACCTTTGCCAACAGGTTAGAGAATGTCATACGACCAGTATATACAAGTGCTTTGAATTGTGGTTTCAAAGACCGGTGGGTGTACCATGGATAAATTGACAGAACAGTATTATGAGAAGAATGCTGAAAGCTATGTTAAGGAAACTGTTAAAGCTGATATGCATGAGGTATGTGACAGGTTCCTTTCATTTGTAAAAGATGGCGGTAAGATACTGGATCTTGGTTGTGGCAGCGGCAGGGATAGTCTTTACTTCAAGAAAAGAGGCTATGTGGTGACTGCTATGGATGGCAGTCAGTCAATCTGTAAGCTTGCAGAGAAGTTATTACAACAGCCTGTGGTATGTAAAGACTTCATGTCGTTATGTGATGAAGAAGTCTATGATGGTATATGGGCTTGTGCTTCTTTGTTACATTGTCATAGAGATGAAGTATCTCTTGTGATGCATAAGATTTATGTGGCATTAAAGAAGAATGGTGTTGCCTATGTGTCATTCAAGTATGGTGACTTTGCTGGTTACAGGAATGGCAGGTACTACTTTGATATGCATGAAGAGATGCTTGATGCTTTGATAAAAGAAGTACCAGGATTTATCAAAGAAGAGATATGGATATCAGGTGATGTGCAGAAGCGGAAAGAGAAATGGCTGAATGCATTGTTACGAAAGGAAGGATGATATGCAGCATAAGATAAAAGTAACGGTTTTGGATAAGAAGTTATTCAAGGATTTGCAGGAAGAATATTGTGCAAATCCTGAAGGTGACGTAGTTCATTTCTGGTGCGTATAGATTGAGGGGCATATATGATTATTAATACTGGTATGCGTACTGACATTCCTGCTTTCTATAGTGAGTGGTTTGCGAACAGATTAAGAGCAGGGTATGTGTTGGTACGTAATCCATATAATTCAAAGCTTGTTACGAGGTATAGTCTTAGTCGTGAGGTGGTTGACTGCATTGGGTTTTGTACAAAGAATCCTGCCCCGATGTTACCAAAAATGGAGCTTTTAAGGGGTTATGGGCAGTATTGGTTTGTGACTATTACACCATATGGAAGGGATATTGAACCGGGTGTAGTGGATAAGCATGCGGTGATAGATAGTTTCATTGCACTTTCAAAACTGCTTGGAAAAGAGTGTGTTGGTTGGAGATATGATCCTATTTTTGTGTCCAAAAAGTACACAATGGAGTACCATTTACATGCATTCAAAACGATTGCCCAAAGTCTTGCCGGGTATACGGATACCTGTGTGATCAGTTTCATTGACCTTTATGCAAAGGTGAGACGTAACTTTCCTGAAGTACAGGAAGTGCCAATGGAAGAGAGACTGCGCCTTGGCAAGGCAATGATCGACATTGCCAAAGCATATGGCATGGTAGTGAAGCCATGTGCAGAAGGAGATGAGCTTGCGCCATATGGAGCTGATTGCAGGGGGTGTATGACAGTAGAGACATATGAGAAAGCAGTTCATGCAAAGATCAATGTTCCTAAGAACCAGGGGGCAAGAAAAGAATGTGCCTGCTATATAGCAGCTGATATTGGGGCATATAATACTTGTGGTCATCTGTGCCGGTATTGTTATGCCAATGCAAGCCGAAATGAAGTGATATGGAATATGCATCAGCATGATCCTTGTTCATCATTGTTAACAGGACATCTTGAAGAAGGAGATGTCATTCATGAGGCTAAGCAAAAAAGTTTTAAAGAAAGGCAGATGACACTATTTGATCAAGTATAATAGTTGGAAAGGGAGTACAAATTATGTTATATCGGAAGATGACTACAGTCATTGAAAATCAATTACAATCACAAGCAGGCAGTATCCTTGTCGTAGATGGTGTACCAGGTACTGGCAGAAGAACACTTGTCCGCAATGCAGGACAGAAGTTATTCAAACATTATATTGAAATAAACTTCAAAGAAGACAAACAAACCAAAAGAAACCTGTTTTCTGGTATTGGTAAGACAGATGCCTTCTACCAGGCATTAGAAACATATTACAAAAAACCATTGTCTTTGCGTAATGATACATTGGTTGTCTTTGAAGAAATTGAGACATATCCAAAGATTGTCAACTTACTCAAAAACCTTGTCAAAGAAAACAGATTCACATATGTCATCATTGGCACTGGTTTAAGACAATCAGAAACTCTGCCAAAAGATCTGTTGCGGTTTGTGACCATACGACCAATGGACTTTACAGAATACCTCATGGCTAATGGTATTCAGAAGAGCACATTGGAAACCATGTATGAGAACTTCAGGCTTTGTCTTTCTTTGAATGAAGAAATGCATGCAAGAGTCTTACAGATGTTCAATGACTATCTCTTTGTTGGTGGTATGCCAGGAGTCGTTGATGCATTTTTGAAAAACAAAGACATTGATGAAGTCAGACGTCAGCAACACGATGTCCGTGAATTCTATGGAAGAAACATGAACAGAGATGGTGTTCATGCTCCAATTGTCTTTGATATGATATACCCATTACATTCGGAAGAGAACACTGAAACAAAACTATATTTCAATGATGTGGGAATGATGACCAGTGTCATGGAATTCTCAGACTTCAGGGAACCAGACTATGAAGACATCACATTTGCGACATTTATCAATACAGAAGCAGTTTCTCATGGTGTTCAGCTATATAACTACAGAGACTCAGACATTCTGTTATTCAATGACAAAAACACAAATACAGTAGTTCCATTAATACCAGACTGTTCCTATGCAGATGCTGCACAAATGCTGGAAGTAGTAAAGACAATAGACAACATTCAGAACATCTATGTTCTTTCTACACAAAGAGAAATCCACAAAGAAGGCAATGTTACATACATTCCTGTCTATGATGTGATGTTTTTGCTCAGAAATTGTTAATGTGTCATGTAATTCTTCCAAAGATTTACATACAATGTAAATGGGAGGAAGGTTATGAGGGATGATGTGTTGATTCGCAAAGTTCTAATGGATTGTCCTGCTTGTGGACATCGTCATTTTGTGGAAGAAAGAGACCGCAAAGTCTATTGGAGAATTCATGATCAGGATGTATATTCTCATGAACGATACTTTCATTGTGCATTTGCGGATGAAGAGATGAATGACTGGCAGACTATTGAGATGGAAGAAGAGAGTTCTGAGAATGGTCATGATGCATATCGTACAAAGCTAAGACTTTTTTCATCCAAGGATATATACAACATTCGTTTGCTATATCGTCTATCACAAAGAGAATTAGAAATACTTCTTGATCTAGAACCACATACGATAGAAAGGTATGAACGCGATACAGTACAAAGTCTAACATGTTTTAACTTGATTTACATTGCTTTATCAAAGCACGAATCAATATATTTGTGATATAATAATTATATGATCTGTGATATCTTGAATAAGGAGGTCAACATTTGGAAAGAAACAATGGTATTCACTTTTATATAAACATCAAAAATCTCGATGACGTTATAGAGCATGAGGAAATGTCAACCGGTGAAATCAGGCATAGTATCCATGCTTTAGATACTTTCTTTTCTTCAATTGAATTGTATGGTAAAAAACATTACAGAGATGAACTTGTCATAGAAAAAATCACCGGTTCCCGGTTGCATATGTATGTGATAAGCGATGATATTGTTAGGTGTTTTGAGATTGTTTCTGCGGTTACACAATACAGTCAAAAGCTAGTATTTTTCATGTCACAAAACATCAAGAAATATAAGTCGTTGGTTCGTTTTCAGCTACAGTCTGGTGCGTGTTATGGTAAATTCTATGAATTTTCATTTAAAGGCGATCAAACTGAAGAATTGACTACTATTGGTTATGCTTGTAATTTTGCGGCAAAACTTCAGGGGCTTGCTTTGATAGATCACATTTCTATTTCTGAATCCATATATGATAAGCTGCCAAAACTTCAGAGATCTATGTTCAAAAAGAAACAAACAGAGTTGATTAAAAAGTATAATCAGTCTTATTATTTTGATACATTAATCAGTGACCTGTGAAATGGTCCCCTTGTCAAGGACAATATTCTGACAGTAGATGACCATTGACCAG
>CAJKOS010000071.1 GCA_905201565.1 uncultured Erysipelotrichaceae bacterium | reverse complement strand
GGTCATCCTCTGGATGGTTTCCGGTTTCAAAAGGAATTGGAAAAGGCAGCTTACCGCAAAGGATTTGCGGCACCTGCGCAAAATATCAAAGACTATCTTGCCCATCAGACAGGTACGCTATGTCTTTCCTCAAGCTATCCGCTGGGGACAACGGTAGAAGATATACATATGTTATTTCCAAAAGAAATCAATGCGGCAATGGAAGAGGGGTTTCATATCTTTGACAGGCGCATACATGGGTTTATTGATCAAGGCATCATGGTTGGTATGGAGTCACGGTCTTCCTCACCTGTGCGCTTGGTGCGAAATGAAGCGGGTGAAAGTCTCACGGTGCATGGACTCTTTCCATGTGGAGAAGGGGCAGGCTATGCTGGGGGGATAGTGTCAAGTGCAGCAGATGGTCTCAAACAGGCTGAAAATGTGATTTCCATGATCAATGGAAATGGAATCTGATATACTGTTTTTTACAGGAGTTTTTGTTATGGCAAAGAAAAAGACAACAAAACATGCTGTGCCGGAAAATTATACGGTACGTGTGAGAAAGGCAGACAAAATTGTGGATGGTGTGATGATGGGTGTCTCGCTGTTTATTTCTGCCCTGGTATTATATATGGTCATAGACAGCGTGATGCATGGCGACGATATGTTCCGTATCGTCATCGGTATCATTACAGTTCCCTTTGTGCTATATCTTGGCGCATGGCATTATCCAAGATACCTCTTTGACTGGATTGAAGTCCATGGAGATAGGATTACATTCCATCAGCTCTACTTCCGCAAACATACGATCAATTTCAAAGATATCGTGGAAATCTATACAGCAGGCAAAGAAAAGGACAAGCTGTCTTCCGGTTATAATGGCAGCAATGCCATCATCATCAACTATGGCAAAGGAAAGTTCCGTCTGCCATGTAAGTTCTGCGATGACTGGCCAATTCTCAAAAATGACCTCAAGCAGCGCGGTATTGCCATCAAATGAATATGGCAAAATACAGGCTGATTTACCAGGAGTTAAATGAAACCCATTACATCATGGGGTTTATTGAAGCTGTATTATTAGGCTCTGTTTTTTAGTTGAATAATAACTGTACTTTACAGAGAAAGGTGTTGAAGCAGTATGGGAATTGCGGTACAACAGAAGAAAGAGGATGGAAGATATGAAAGATAACTTTTTCTGGGGAAACTCTGTTTCCAGCATGCAGACGGAAGGTGGATGGAATGAAGGTGGCAAGTCACTTTCTGTCTATGACATCGTAGAGCCTGCAGAGCATCGCAGTGACTGGCATTTTGCCAACGACAACTATCATCACTATGAAGAGGATATGGACCTGATGAAGGACCTCGGTATGAATATGTACCGCTTCCAGGTTTCCTGGTCACGTTGTGTCAAGGATGGTGATGGTGAGTTCAACGAAGAAGGTTTTGCTTACTATGACAAGTTCATCGATGCATTGATTGAAAGAGGCATTACACCGATGATCTGCCTGTACCACTTTGATATGCCATTACACCTGGCAAAGGATTGCAATGGTTTTGTATCAAGATATGTCATGGAATCTTTTGTCCGCTTTGGTACAGAGGTCATGAGACGTTTCTCTGACAAGGTTAAGTACTGGATTACATTCAATGAACAGAACCTGTATTCCCAGCCTGGTGCCTTCAAGATTGCCGGCAGTGAGAATGGTGAGAAGTCTGTGGAAGAGATTTATCAGATTATGCACCATGTCATGACTGCCCATTGCCGGTTGTGCAATGTGCTGCATATCTTTGCGCCAGACGCAAAGATTGGTGGCATGCTTGCCTATGCGGAAACATATCCTGCAACATGCAAGCCGGAAGATGTCAAAGCAGCACGTGAATATGATGAATTTATCAACTTCAACCTGCTCGATGCGATGGCAAATGGTGAATATTCCCATGAAGTATTGAAGTATATTGAAAACAACCACATCAATCTCGATGACAAACCGGAAGACTATGATGCGATCCGCACCCATCGTGAGGATTATCTTGCCTTCAGTTACTACGCAAGTTCCACAGTTTCTGCCGAAAGCATTCCGGAGGGCACAGCACCAAATCTCTATATGATGTATGGGGCAAAGAAGAATCCATACATTGAGGCAACAGAATGGGGCTGGCAGATTGATCCGCTCGGTTTCCGCGATGTGCTGAACAAGATATACCATCGTTACCACATGCCTGTATTCCCGATTGAAAATGGTATTGGTGTACAGGAAGAATGGGATGGTGAACATGAGATAGAGGATGATTACCGTATCGAATATCACCGCAACCACATCCAGGAAATGAAGAATGCCATGGAAGTGGATGGGGCAGAAGTTCTTGGCTATCTTGGCTGGGGTCTGATTGATATCCTCAGTTCGCAGGGGGATATGCGCAAGCGCTATGGTGTTGTCTATGTCAACAGGACAAACCATGACCTGAGAGACATGAAGCGCGTACCGAAGAAGAGTTATCACTGGTTGAAGAAAGTGATTGCTTCTAATGGTGAAGATTTAGACTGAGTTTGAAGGAAGGACACGAAATGTGTTCTTCTTTTTTTAATGCCTTATGAAACACTAAGGAATTCTTAAACGCTCCTTAAAACATTATTTGTCCCTTCTTCTTACAATGAAATCACAAGAAAGAAGGGTGTTTATGAAACGTAAAATTGCTGTTTTGTTTGGAGGAGTCACAAGTGAATACGAGGTGTCATTGCAGTCTGCAGCATCTGTGATCAGTGCCATACAGGAAGAAGTCATCATGGTTGGCATTGATCAGCATGATGGCACATGGTACTGGCATGAAGGTGGTGTGGAAGAAATAGCAGATGGCTCGTGGCGAAAACAAGCGTCCATCCGCCTCTATCCATCCATGAACAAAGAAGAACATGGTTTCGTCTATTGGAAGGACAATGAAAGAAAGTTTCTTACAGTGGATGTGGCTTTACCAATCCTGCATGGGAAAAATGGTGAGGATGGTACGGTACAGGGTGTATTGGAACTCTGTGGTATAGAGGTTATCGGTTGTGGTGTTCTTTCCTCAGCTTTATGCATGGATAAGGTGAGGGCTGACATGCTTGTTTCTTCTGCTGGTATTGCAGTCGCAAGGCATATTGTCCTGCAGGATGAAGAGGAAGTTGAAACAAAGCTTGCAGAAATCAGGAATCTTGGATTTCCTTTGTTTATCAAACCGGTAAAGTCCGGTTCTTCCTTCGGCATAACATGCATTCAGGAAGAAGGAGAACTCAGAGAAGCAGTGCAGCGCGCCTTTGCCTATGATAATACGGTGATTGTGGAAGAAAAGATCGAAGGTGTGGAAATTGGCTGTGCTGTGATGGGAAGGAAAGGACTGGTAACTGGTGTGCCAGATGAGATTGTCCTTTCGACAGATTTCTTTGATTATGAAGAAAAATATACGCTCAAAACATCGAAGATCCTTGTGCCTGCAGAGATTTCAGATGAGAAGAAACAGGAAATACAGGAAAAGGCAAAGGTGGTGTACCGGTTGCTGGATTGTCGGGATTTTGCAAGGGTTGACTTCTTTTTGAAAGAAGATGGCACGGTGTATTTCAATGAAGTGAATACAATTCCCGGGTTTACCAGTCATTCCCGCTTTCCGAAGATGATGTGTGAAACAGGGTTAGCATTTGAAGAAGTGATCGCAAAGCTTCTGGAGGTGGAGTGATGGAAGGATTGGTTCTTGTGAATGGTACACATCCTTTACAACAGGAAGTGAGAACATGTGATCTTGCGGATTTTCAGGGTGTGCTGCTGCGTACGGAAGTGATTCCTTCTTTGAAGCGGTTATTGGAAACAGTGCATGGTGAAACTGAGATAGTGGCAGTCAGCGGATATCGCTCACATGCAGAACAGATTGCTTTGTATGAAGAAAGTCTTGAAGAGAATGGAAAAGAATTCACAGAGCAGTTTGTGGCAAAACCTGGCTGCAGTGAACATGAGACTGGTCTTGCGATTGATCTTGGATTGAAGAAGGATGTCATCGATTTTATCCGACCGGATTTTCCGTACGAGGGTGTATGTCAGAGATTTCGTCAAATGGCACCCTATTATGGATGGATACAGCGGTATACAAAGGAAAAACAGACAATAACGCATATTGCGGAAGAGCCATGGCATTTCCGTTATGTCGGGTACCCGCATGCCAGGATCATGGATAAGCTGAATTGGTGTCTTGAAGAATATATGGATTACCTCTGTGTGAGAACAAGTGCAGAACATCCGCTGTATTACCGTGATTATTACCATAGTTATGAGATCTTCTTCAGAGATGGCTGTATCACTGTGAAACAAAAGAGTTATGAAACGTCTTGCGGGTATTGAAAACTTCCGGATCATTGCAGCACTCTTTGTGATTGCCAACCATACAGCAATGCTTTCTTCCATCAGTGAAGAAGCAGACTTTGTTTTCTCCTATTGCCTTGGCAGGGTGGCTGTACCGTTTTTCTTCATGGTGAGTGGTTACTTTGTCATCGGTCCATGGCTGAGAAAAGAAGTTGGCAGCAAGCAGAGATTGAGAAAGTTTATACGGAAGACAATATTGTTATATGCGCTTTGTTCATTGCTGTATGTACCGGTATTGGTTTACAGCAGGCAGCTGCCTGAAGATTTTACGGGCTTTGTGCGCATGGTCTTCTTTGATGGAACATATTACCATCTCTGGTATTTTTCGGCTGTGATTGTTGGGATTGGTGTTCTCTTTCTTTTAAAGCGATTGCCAGTATCTTTCATAGGCGTTGTGACAGCTTTGCTGTATGGCATCGGTGTTGGTGGAGATCTCTGGTATGGGGCGGTTGAAGGAATACCAATCATACATAGTTTCTACGATGTGCTGTTTTCGATTTTTACATATACCCGGAATGGGTTGTTCTTTGCGCCGTTCTTCCTCTGGCTTGGAGCAGTATGCAATAAAAACAACTATAAACCAATGCCTGGATTAACGATATCCCTCATGTGTCTTGTGATGGAAGGTTTGTTTACAAGACATATGGGCTATCAAAGGTTCAACAGTATGTATGTTTCCCTGATTCCGGTGATGTGGTTTTTGTTTATGGCATTACAGCAATGGAAAGGAAGGCAGCTGCGTCATGCGGGTGATATGAGTCTAATTGTCTACGTCATTCATCCTCTGGTGATTTTGGGTTTGAGGCTGGTTAGCAAAGTGATTCCATCGACAGGAATGGTTGTGCATAACAGCGTGTTTCTCTTTATTGCAACAACGGTTTTGTCGTTTGCGTTTGCGGTGTTTCTTGTTTTGGTGAGGAGGTTGTATGAAAGAAAAGCGAAGAGCCTGGTGTGTGATTGATACAGATGCACTTGTGCATAACAAAATGATATTGGAAGAAAAAGCTGGCTGCCCGTTGATGGCAGTGGTCAAGGCAAATGCCTATGGTCATGGTTTGTTGCAGGTGGCAAGGGTTCTTGAAGCACATGGTACAAAGTGGTTTTGTACAGCTTCTTTTGATGAGGCTGTGGCATTGCGCAAAGGTGGGATACAGGGAAAGATATTGATTCTTGGAGAAACGGATCCTCACCTTGCAAAAGAGCTTTCTGAATATGACCTGGTACAGACGATTGTAGATGAGGCATATGCCAACAGGCTCAATGAAAGTGGAGTGCCTGCAGAGTGTCATCTTGCGATTGATACCGGTATGCATAGACTTGGACTTCCCTATGACGATGAAAGGGGGATTGAAGAAGCATTGCAGCTTTCCCATCTGCATGTGACAGGTATTTTCTCTCATCTTTGTGTCTCTGCTTCTCTCAAAGAAGAAGACAGGAAATTTACAAGATTGCAGAGAGAACGGTTTGAAAAGGCTTGTGCAAGTGCAGAACAGCATGGAAAGCTGATGAAACATCTTCTTGCCAGTTATGGTGTTGCCCGGTACAGAGAAAAAATCTATGACGGGGTGCGATGTGGCATAGCACTATATGGTTGTGGAGAAAGTGATGAAGAACCACTTTGCCTTCCTTTGAAAAGGGTAATGCATGTGCAATGCAGAATTATGTCTGTGCGCTGTTTGAAAGCAGGAGAAAGCATAGGGTATGGCTTGTCCTTTACGGCAAAGAAAGAAATGCAGGTGGCAGATCTTTCTATCGGTTATGGGGATGGACTGATGCGCAATATGGTCGAAAAGGGATATGTATTGATGCATGGCAGGCGGGCAAAGATCATTGGACGCATGTGCATGGATCAGATGTTTGTGGATGTGACAGGATTGGATTGTACTGCTGGCGATGTGGTGACGATCATTGGGAAAGATGGAGAGGAAGAAATCACAGTTGAAGAAGCTGCTGGATGGAGTGGAACAATTGCGAATGAATTATTAGCTGGGCTTTCTTCCCGGCTGGAAAGGATATACATATGAGAAAAAGGCTGACAGAGATAGCGCCATGGTTACTGCCATTGCGCAAGAAGGAGAGGTGTTTCTTCTTTTATCGCAAGATGAAACTGGATCACAATACATATAGCAGTCATTTTAAAGAAGCACTGCCATATGAACAATATCGTGTGACTTCCAATATGATGAATGAAAATACGGGATTTGATATGCAATACCAGAAAAACAAAGTACATAATCTGAAGCTTGCAGCAAAAACGATGCAAAACTTACTGATCCAGCCACATGAGACATTTTCATTCTGGATGAGGGTCAGACATGCGGATGAAAAAGAATCATATAAAGATGGACTGGTAGTAGTGAATGGCAAGCTTACCACAGCAAATGGTGGAGGACTATGTCAGATGAGCAATGTCCTGTTTGATATGTTTCTGCACTCACCACTAACCATTGTGGAAAGACATGGGCATGCAGAGAAGGATTTCCCTGATCCGGATCCTGATACGTTATGTGGTATCGATGCGACGGTGTCTGAAGGCTGGCTGGATCTCAAGGTGCGCAATGATACACCATTTACGTATCAATTATTCTTTGTGTTTGATGAAAACTATATGACTGGCATATTGCGTACAGATAATGCAAAGAAGATTGCATATGGTGTACATAATGGAGAGGTCCGTTATGAAAGAAATGGCGATGATGTGTATGAACATGCGGATGTATATAGGGATGAACTGGATGAGGAGGGAAGGATATTGAAGTCGCAGCTTTTGTATCATAACAGGGTGAAACTCGGTTATGAAATAAAAGGCTTCCCGCAGGAAGCCAGTCATTCATAGCATTTCAACAATTGTTGCAATGATGAGCAATATCACCACCACAATCAGGGCATTGAGGTCTGCTCTGCCATTGTGTATTGGTTCATGGCGTATTCCCCGCATCACATCTTTTGGTCTTGATAGTGGTGTTGGTGCCCAGAGGTCGATGATGCCATAGGCGATGAGGATGATACTGATGATGTAGCAGCCATTGGCAAAAGCGGATAAGTTTCTGCCTTTGAAGCAGGCAAATACAAAGGCTATGGCAAGGCTGACTGCAGTCATGATGAGAATGGTTGAAATTCTGATACGTTTTTCGTTTTTCATAAGTCATATCTCCTGGTCTCAAATTTGGGTTTGACAATAGCTGGCATATTGCGTAATATAAGTGAGTCACGTTATGTGAGAGGGAGATTTCACATAGCTGACGGATTATATAGCATTGGTTTTAATAGAAGGGTGATTTATCTCATGAAAAGATGATCACTTTTCTTTTTTTATTCAATCAGCCAGTTGGAGTCTGGTTTCATTAATAAACGTGCTTTTTCATAAGCCATTTCCCTTGTGAAAATCGTATTTGCCCGATATTGTTTCTGTTCTGTTTCCTCCACGGCAAGTGCCATGGTTACCTGTTTTTCATCACTGATCGGTATTTTGATTGGCAATAAGAACATGATCTGGTTTTTATAGAACTGTGGTACTGCAAGTCTGAGGTTTCTTTTTACACGCAGCTTCGCGTCTTCTATTGCACCAAACAATAATGTTCTGACAACTGCTTTATCAAACGGTATTTCGTTATGAATCCTCTCCCAGTTATCATCGAGAATGTGGTCGTAGCTGACTTCCATGTGCATACCTGGTTTGAAGTACAGCTGTTCATAATCGTCCGCATATGTAGCAAGTTCTGGTACTGAACAGAAATGGTTCATCACCTCCCGGTCGGTATATACCTTGAAGT
Organism: uncultured Erysipelotrichaceae bacterium; assembly: GCA_905201565.1. Classification (GTDB taxonomy): domain Bacteria; phylum Bacillota_I; class Bacilli_A; order Erysipelotrichales; family Erysipelotrichaceae; genus Bulleidia. The sequence goes on along the minus strand of CAJKOS010000071.1, from coordinate 648 downwards.
CCCGGAAGTACCAGGGGGAAACACCTTCTTTCAGATTTCTTCCAAAGTACATCAGGATGTCTTTTCCGTATGGTGTTAATAATCCTGTATTGGAACAGGCATATTCCTGATCTTTTGAAACGAGTATTTTGTTTTGTGAATTACATCGTTCGAATGTTCTGTAAATATAAATTTTGAGAATACTTAATGGATTGGTTTCATCAAATCCCCAGATTTCCTGTTCTGCTAATTCTGAGAGGTTTTCCAGTTTTCTGTAGAAACTGTCATCTGTGCCACAATAGGCAAAGTGATACAAATTGTATTCTCCGAATTTGTCATTCATCACTTCCTCCTTTCCCGTATTGGTTGTTTTGATGATTTGTCTGTAACAAGTTGCAATGATTTATACTTTTTCCAAGTTGTATCTGACTACATCATCTATTGTTTATCCAAAAATTGCAATAGATATGGCGGAAATAAAGGGAAAATGGCATAGAAAACAGGAAAATCGGTATGTTTTCCTAAAATATTATTCTGTATTTGAAGTGAACATTCCTCATTCCCGAAAGAAGCGGAATAACATCCTGTGGTGCAAGTGACTGCATTTTCACGTGATTTATCTAAAACCCCAGCAGAATACTCCCACCTCTACAGGTGGTGAGATGAATG
>CAJKOS010000070.1 GCA_905201565.1 uncultured Erysipelotrichaceae bacterium | reverse complement strand
CTGAACAAGAGATAGCCGATAAAGGCACCAATCAGTACGGCAAGTCCTGACCAGCGGATGACAACTCCATCAAACACGGCTATTCCTCCTTTCCGCAATACATTCTGAATCTGTCTTTGATCTCACGGCTTGAGGAGAAGCCGGCATTCTGCAAACGGAAGTTTGTGACCGCAGATTCAATCAGAATGCGCATGTTGCGGCCGGCACTGACCGGCAGCCCAACTGTTGGCACAAGGACATCGAGAACCTTTGTGTAGTGCACTGTCTCATCGCCAATGCGGTTATATTCATCCGATTCACGGAACTTGACAAGGTTGATGACCATATCCACCGGAGAGCGGTCATTGAGGGCACTGGCACCAAACATCTTTTCGACATCGATGATACCAATACCGCGGATTTCCAGCAGACCTTTGATAATCATCGGCGCATGGCCAAGGATCTTGTTATGAATGTGTTCGACATCGACACGGTCATCCGAAATCAATACCTGTCCATCACGGATGAGTTCAAGGGCTGTTTCAGACTTACCCATACCACTTTCACCGGCAATCAATACACCAATGCCATAGACACTCATCAATGTGCCGGAAATAGTATCTTCTCTAGCCAGGCGTTCATCGAGATATGTGACAAGATCAACGACGAGCCTATATGTCTCCATACTTGTCCTGAGGATTGGAAAATTCTGCTTCTCCGCAATTTCCTTGAGAATTGGTGGCAGTTCGTTATTCTTCGTGATGACGATCATCGGTGTATAGCCATCGGTGATCATCGGAAAGCGGGCACGCTGCTCTTCTTCGGTCATTGTGCGGATAAACTCCGTCTCCTTGTTACCGATGACGATAATACGCCGCGGATCACTTCTCTTATAAAACCCACACAGCTCAAAACCAGGCCGGTTGACATCCGGAACGACAGTCCATCTGTCCAAAGAACTGTCATCTCCTGTCAGCTGTTCAAATTTGAAAAAATCAACGATCTCCCGTATTGTTACTTTTTTTGTGTATTTTTCTTCCATAGCTCTCCTGTTGTACTCTAACAGCATTCTAACAGACTCGCCGTCAGAATGCGATGGTTAATCCCAGCAGCGGAACATTTCCAGAAATGCTTTAAATTGAATAGTCGGCACAGAAAACGCACCTGTATGACTCTGTAAAGGTGAAATGACAACCCGGTCTTCACCGATCCGGACATGGTATTCCATGCCGTTCATTTCCGTCAGTGCATATTTCCCTGTCAGCACAAGCCAGGTTTCTCTGGCATATCTTGCCAGGTAATTCTTTTCTTCTTCAAGAAATGCAATCATGTAAACACCTCCTTCTCATTTCAAAGGATTTAAGACAAAGACATGCGTATGTTTTTCATACGACGCATTAGTTTACAACTTTTTCATGTGTCCTGCAACATTTTCAGAAATGGTACAGTTGACACATTTTCAGAAATGGTACAGTTCACACCTCTTCCTGCATCTTTCTTGTCCATGCCAGTGTCTTCTTGAGATACTGACCAGTCCAGCTTTCTTCTACCTCTGCGACCTGTTCTGGTGTACCGGTTGTCACAACCGTACCACCGCCGTCGCCACCTTCCGGACCAAGGTCGATAATCCAGTCCGCACACTTGATGACATCGAGGTTGTGTTCGATGACAAGTACCGTATCCCCGCCATCCACAATCTTCTCAAGCACCGCAATCAGACGTTTGACATCATCTGTATGCAGACCGGTTGTCGGTTCATCAAGGATGTATACGGTCTTGCCTGTCGCAACTTTCTGCAGCTCTGTTGCCAGTTTGACACGCTGTGCCTCACCACCGGAAAGGGTGGTGCTCGCCTGGCCGAGTTTGATGTAGCCCAGGCCTACATCGTTCAATGTTTCAAGCTTCCTTCTGATCTTTGGATGGTTGGAAAAGAACTGCAGCGCTTCTTCGACAGACATTTCCAATACATCATAGATATTCTTTCCCCTGTATGTGCACTGCAGGGTTTCATCGTTGTATCTCTTGCCATGGCATACTTCACATGGCACATAGACATCGGGCAGAAAGTTCATGCGGATGACTTTGACACCATCACCCTGGCAGGCTTCACACCGTCCGCCTTTGACATTGAACGAGAAGCGCCCCTTGTCATAACCTCGAAGTTTCGCCTCTGGTGTTTTGGCAAAGATATCGCGGATATCATCGAATACTCCAGTATAGGTTGCCGGGTTGGAACGCGGTGTTCTGCCAATCGGGTCCTGGTCAATTTCAACCAGTTTGTCAATGTTCTCCAATCCTTTGATAGAACGGTACTTTCCCGGTTTTACCTTCACCCTGCCAAGGCTTGCGAGCACTGCCTTCATGAAGACATCGTTGACAAGGGTGGACTTGCCAGAACCGGAAACACCTGTCACCACTACAAACTTGCCAAGGGGGAATTTGACATTGATGTTTTTGAGGTTATGTTCAGCAGCTCCACGGATTTCGATCACCTTGCCATTGCCCTTTCTTCTTTTATCAGGCAGGCGGATGATCTTTTTGCCGGAAAGATACTGACCGGTGATGGAGTTTTCGTTTTGCATCACTTCTTCTGGTGTGCCATTGGCCATGACTTCTCCACCATGAATACCAGCCCCTGGTCCGATGTCCACAATCCAGTCTGCCGCAAGCATCGTCTCTTCATCATGTTCCACAACGATCAAAGAATTGCCCAGGTCACGCATGGACTTCATCGTTTCGATGAGTTTGGAATTGTCGCGCTGGTGCAGACCGATGGATGGTTCATCCATGACATACAGTACCCCGGAGAGTTGTGAACCAATCTGGGTGGCAAGGCGGATTCTCTGTGCTTCTCCACCAGACAGTGTTCCTGCCAGTCTGTCGAGGGTCAGATATTCTAGACCGACATTCTTCAGGAATGATAACCTGGAACGGATTTCCTTCAGGACAAGGTCGGCAATCTTTGTCTTTTCTTCATCGAGTTTCAAAGCATCCACCCATGTCAATGCGTCTACTACAGACATAGCTGTAAAGCCGGCGATGTTCTTGTCGCCAACCCGCACGGAAAGCGCCTGTTCATTCAGGCGGGCACCATGGCAGGCAGGACATTGTGATTCGACCATGAAGGAATGGTACCATTCCTTATTCCAGGAAGACGTTGTTTCGACATAGCGGCGCTCAATCATATCCTTTACACCTTCTATGTAGTCATTTCTTTCATAGGTATTACCACCAGAAGAGGTAATGCGGTAGTGGATTGGACGGTCAGAGCCATGTAACAGCACTTCCATCTGTTTCTTGTTGAGGGTGTTTAATGGCGCATCGAGGTCGATGTCATATGTTTTGCACAATACCGTAAATGTCTGCCATTCGATATTATCGGTATCCACAATGTTTTTATAATAGCGGATACCACCTTCCCGGATGGAAAGGGATTTGTCCGGTATGAGATTGTCCACATCGACTTCCTCAGTAATGCCAAGGCCATGGCATGTACCACAGGCACCAAGCGGGGCGTTGAAGGAGAAGAGTCTTGGTTCAAGGTGTGGTACCGTGAAACCGCAGATCGGACATGCATAGTTTGCAGAGAACAGGATTTCTTCATCATTAGCAAGGACGATGGCATTGCCATCGGTCAGCTTCAATGCTGTTTCCAGAGAGTCCTGGATACGGCTGCGGGAGTCTTCATTCTTGATAATTCTGTCCACAACAACATCAATGCGGTGGCGCTTGTTCTTCTCCAGGGTGATGTCATCTTCCAGCATTCTCATCTCTCCATCCACTCTCACCCTGACATAGCCATCTTTCATCAATTTCTCAAATGTATCTTTGAAGGTACCCTTCTTATCGCGCACGACAGGTGCCATAACCGTCAGCCTTGTTCTGTCTTCAAGTTCCATGATGCTGGCAACCATTTCCTGAATGGTCTTGCCGGTGATGGGAATGTTGTGGTTTGGACAGTAAGGTACGCCACAGCGGGCATAGAGCAGTCTCAGATAGTCATAGATTTCAGTAACTGTACCAACGGTGGAACGTGGGTTGTTGGATGTTGTTTTCTGGTCGATGGAAATGGCTGGTGAAAGTCCTCCGATCACCTCCACATCCGGTTTGCCCCCCCCGCCGAGGAACTGCCTTGCATAGGCAGAAAGGGATTCCACATAGCGGCGCTGTCCTTCCGCATAGATCGTGTCAAAGGCAAGAGAAGTCTTGCCAGAGCCGGAAAGACCGGTCATGACGACCAGTTTGTTCTTCGGTATTTCCAGGGAAATATTCTTCAGGTTGTTTTCCCTTGCGCCACGGATGATGAGTTTATCATTTGCCATCAGTTCTCTTCGCCTCCTCACATAAATCCGCCAGGGCAGTCCATGCCTGCCTTGGGGAAAGATCATCCACAGAAAGCTGTTTCAGTGTTTCCAGGATATGATCTGCTTCTTTGTTTTCTTTTTTCATCTCGACAAGCTGGAATGTCTGTTGGACTACCCGTTTTTTGGATTCCAACTGTTTTTGTAAGTCCTTTGCCCTTTCGATGACCGACTCCGGTAATCCGGCAAGTCTTGCGACATTGATACCATAGGAATGACCGGCTGGTCCTTCCTTGATGCGGTAGAGGAAAGTGACCTTGTCATTTTCTTCTTTGACCACAACATGGACATTGCGTACACCATCAATGCTGTCCGTCAATGTTGTCAGTTCATGGTAGTGGGTGGAAAACATCGTCTTGGCATGTACACAGGTCGCAATGTATTCGAGCATTGCCTGGGCAAGTGCCATACCATCATAGGTGCTTGTGCCTCTTCCAATTTCATCAAAGAGGATCAGGGAATGGGAAGTGGCTTCCTGCAGGGCACGGTTTGCCTCACTCATTTCGACCATGAATGTGGACTGTCCGGAAAGTATATCATCCGAGGCACCGATACGGGTGAAGATTTTATCAAAGACCGGCATCTGGCAGGATCTCGCTGGTACATAGCAGCCGATCTGCGCCATGATGACAATCAGTGCTGTCTCGCGCATATAGGTGGATTTACCACCCATGTTTGGTCCGGTGATGAGCAGGATGTTTTCATTTTTATCCATGTGTACGCTGTTAGCGACATAGCGTGGTTCCTTCATCAGTTCATCGAGAATCGGATGTCTTCCGCTTTCGATGGACAGTTCGTCTTCTGTAAACTGCGGGCGTACATAGCCATAGTTGGAGGAACATTCCGCCAGTGCCTGGTACACATCGATTTCCGCAAGGGTTTTTGCAAGTTTCTGCAGTTTTGGCAGGACATTGCGTATTTCATCGAGCAGTTTCTGGAATAGTTCCTTTTCGATGCGGATGGCATTTTCTTCGGCATAGAGAATGGCGTCTTCTTTTTCCTTGAGTTCTGGAGAGATGAAGCGTTCACTGCCGGTTAATGTCTGTTTGCGCACATAGCCCCATTCTTCTTTGACCTGCTGGGCTGCGGCTTTGGATATTTCAATGTAGTAGCCAAAGACACGGTTGTAGCCTACCCGCAATGTGCGGATACCTGTTCTTTCCCTTTCGGTTGTTTCAAGGGTTGCGATGAAGTCTTTGCCAGAGCGCTGTATCTTGCGCGCTTCATCGAGTTCTGCGTTATATCCATCGCGGAATACACCACCGTTGCTCAAGACTGCTGGCGGGTTGTCCACAAAGGCATCTGCCATATGTGTCCGCAACGAGTCGAGCTGGTCCACATTTTGGATGGTGGAAAATGCAGGAAAGGATATACTATCGAGTATTTCCGGCACCTGATCCAGGGTGCGGGAAAGACGGGAGAGGTCGATGGGGCTGGCCGTATTCATCGCACACCGGGCGATGAGTCTTTCGAGGTCATAAATATTGTTTAATGCATCGCGCAGGCGCTGCCTGTTCATGAACTGATTGATGAGGGTTTCTACCCTTTCATAGCGCTCTATGATCTTTTGCTTTGATACAAGTGGTTTTTCTATCCATTTGCGCAATAGTCTTGAACCCATGGCACTGCGGCATTTATCAAGGAATGACCACAGGGTGATGGCCTTGCCATTCTGGTGCAGGGGGATGGTGAGTTCAAGGTTCTGCCTTGTGCTGTAGTCCATGTCGAGGAATTCCCCTTCATTTTCCACATGGCATACTGCAAGGTGGGAGAGCATGTGCCTCTGTGTATTTTCAAGATAATTGAGCATGAGGCCATAGCTGTTGCGTTCATAGTCCTTCTTTAATTCTTCACAAAGTGGCAGATAGTTTTCATGTATGTCATCTTCTGCACAATAAGAGATGACTACCTGCAATTCCCGCAGGCTGTTCAACAAGCGCTCAGGGAATCCTTCTCTGACAACCACTTCACGGATGTTGTTTTTCATGACGGTCTGCACAAAGACTGTATCACGATGGTCAACATCTTCCACAAAGTTTTCACCGGTGCTCATTTCCACAATCGCAAAGCTGTATCCATAGCCATAGTCTGTGACTGCCGCAAGGTAGACAGAGGCTTTATCATCGGTGATTTCATCCATGATGGTACCTGGTGTCACAATGCGGATGACATCGCGTTTGACGATGCCCTTTGCCTGTTGTGGGTCTTCCATCTGTTCGACAATGGCTACCTTATAGCCTCGTGCCACAAGTCTTTGGATGTAGGAAGAAGCCGCATGGTGTGGTACGCCACACATCGGTACCTTGTCTTTGACACCGGCATTCTTGCCGGTCAGTACAAGGTCGAGTTCTCTGGATGCGATCTTTGCGTCGTCAAAGAACATTTCATAGAAGTCGCCTATACGGTAAAACAGAAGGGTGTCCTGATACTTCTCTTTTACCTTTAAATATTGTTCCATCATCGGTGTATACTTTTCTGCCATAGTCATTTCCTCAAAAGCCTTCCTATTATATCATCACGTGCAAATTGCAGGAATTGTTAAGAGGCTATGTAACCGTTATCACGTTCTGTTATAATGAAGTCAAGAAAGTGAGGTAAGGAAAATGGGTTTTCCTAAAGCTTTTCTCTGGGGTGGTGCAGTAGCTGCCAACCAGCTCGAAGGTGGTTATCTTGAAGATGGCAAGGGTCTGTCATGTGCAGACATGTTGAAGGGTGGTAATGTCAACACACCGCGTATGTTCTCCCCTGTCATTGAAGAAGGTGTTTACTATCCTTCCCATCAGGCAATTGATTTCTATCATCACTACAAGGAAGATATCGCACTGTTTGGTGAAATGGGCTTCAAGTGCTTCCGCCTTTCCATCAACTGGGCAAGAATTTATCCGAATGGTGATGATGCTGAACCAAATGAGAAGGGTCTTGCCTTCTATGACAGTGTCTTCGATGAATGCAAGAAGAATGGTATTGAACCACTTGTTACATTGAGCCACTATGAAATTCCTTGGGGTATTGTCACAAAGTATCATGGTTTTGCAGACAGACGTGTCATCGATCTGTTTGTGAAGTATGCGGTCACCTGCTTCAACCGTTATAAGGACAAGGTCAAGTACTGGCTCACATTCAATGAAATCAACTGTGCTCTGATGCCAGGTGGTGGTGCATATAATGGTGTTGGTTATGTTTCTCAGGAAGATCTTGAGAATACCGCACAGCGTCCGGTCAATGATCTGATCGATAATCCACAGGCAAGAATTGAGGCATTGCACAATGAGTTCGTTGCTAGTGCAAAGGCTGTTATCGAAGGTCATAATATCAATCCTGATTTCATGATCGGTAACATGATCGCACATATGACACTCTATCCTTTGAGACCGCATCCGGCTGATGTTCTGCAGGCACAGATCAGCGATGACATCATGAACAACATCTGTGGTGATGTACAGGTTCGTGGTGAATATCCGGCTTTCACAAAGAATGTATACAAGAAGATGGGTGTTACCGATACATCCTTCATGGATAATGAAGAAGACAAGAAGATCCTGAAGGAAGGTGTCGTCGATATGTACACATTCTCCTACTACATGACAAACTGTGTCACAACAGAGGATGGTGTAGACATCTCTGGTGGCAACCTCATGGGTGGCGCAAAGAATCCATACCTTGAGGCAAGTCCATGGGGCTGGCAGATCGATCCAACAGGTCTGCGCTACACATTGAAGCTTCTCAATGACCGTTATCCACATACACCGCTCATGATTGTTGAAAATGGTCTTGGTATGATCGATAAGGTAGAAGAAGATGGTTCCATCCATGATGACTACCGTATTAACTACCTCCGTGACCATGTCAAGGCGATGAAGGATGCGATCGAAATCGACAATGTACCTCTCATCGGTTATACAACATGGGGCTGCATTGACTTGGTATCTGCAGGAACTGGTGAAATGTACAAGCGTTATGGTTTCATCTATGTTGACAGAAACGATGATGGAACTGGTGATTTCTCGAGAAGCAGAAAGGATTCCTTCTACTGGTATAAGAAGTGCATCGCTTCTGACGGCGAAGATCTCGACTAAAAGCGACAGGAATGATCCAACGGGTCATTCCTTTTTTATTAATGCTGAAGGGGATAAAAAAAAGGAAGACGATTGTCTTCCTTTTACCCGGCAGCGTGCTTGTTTTGCCTTAAGGCTATCTTCGCCGCTGGAGTGCTTAACTTCTGTGTTCGGGATGGGTACAGGTGTGTCCACTCCGCCATAGCCACCGGATTGCTGAGGATGTTCCCTCAAAACCGGATAACAGTTATTTATTACAGATTAGTCTTTCCATCAGTTGGCGTTCTTCTCGTGATTAAACCTTCGACCTATTAGTATCAGTCAACTCAATGCATCACTGCACTTACATCCCTGACCTATCTACCTCGTCGTCTTCAAGGGGTCTTATACCTCACGGTTGGGAAATCTCATCTTGGAGCCGGTTTCACGCTTAGATGCCTTCAGCGTTTATCCGATCCATTCTCGGCTATCCAGCTGTACCACTGGCGTGATAACTGGTGCACCGTAGGAATGTCCACCCTGGTCCTCTCGTACTAGGGGCAGCTCTCCTCAAATTTCCAACGCCCACAACAGATAGGGACCGAACTGTCTCACGACGTTCTGAACCCAGCTCGCG
>CAJKOS010000069.1 GCA_905201565.1 uncultured Erysipelotrichaceae bacterium | reverse complement strand
TATAACCCATCTTGTAGTAGTAATCGATGACGGGAAAGCAAAACATATCCTTGTATTCCTGCAAGGTAAATGTATGCATTCCCCTTTTGATAAGCATTTTTTGCTCTATGTCATAGCTCAGTTTCACATCATCAAGAATTGTTCCATTATAATCCCAGAGAATTGTCTTCATTACATCACCCATTATGAATCATCATATCGATGATTTCCTCATCAGTTTCTTTCATGCCAATACGGGCAAGATCTCCAACATGTTCAATTGTCTCTTCAATACTGCAGCCGACAATTCCATCTCCCCGCTTGAACTCCTTGCCTTCCATATACATCTTACATCCAAGAATTCCCGCATCTACCGCAGAAGAAATCTTAGCAGCACAGGATGGTTTAGCACCATCACAAATAATACCGGATGTTATGGCTAGAGCATTGACTACTGTATGGGCAATATGTTTTTCATCTCCGCCCAAAAGATATGTAATACCTGCCCCGGCTCCTGCACCGGCACTGACTGCACCGCAGTAAGCAGAAAGTCTGCCAATATGAATCTTTTGATATATTGTCACAAGATTTGATATTAACAAGGCTCTGTATAACTTCTCCTTGGAAACCCCAAGTTCCTTTGCATATTCAATAACAGGCAAAGAAGCAGTCATGCCCTGATTACCACTGCCAGAATTGATGATCCCCGGCAATTCACACCCGCCCATTCTTGCATCAGATCCGGCCGCAGCTCTTGCCCTGGCACGAATTTCAACCCTGTCTCCATACGTATCAAGTAAGACCCTGGCGATATTGGCACCATAGGAATGTGCAAGTCCTTCATCAGAAATAGCAGTATTATAAGCAATCTGGCGGCCTATCACTTCTTCAACATCTTTCAGATCAGCTGATAAAGCAAAGTCATAAATGCCATCCATAGATAAAAGAGCATAATCACTTCCATAACCAGCAACATGTTCAATGTCCTTATGTAGAAGGATTTCGCCATTTTTCTCTACATGCACCACATTCGCATGTGAATGCGCTACTCTCACCATGGCATAATCTTCTCCATGATACACAAAGACACTGATATCCAAAGGATTCCCCGTCTCCGCATGTTTTACTGCAATCGGAACAGATCGCAAAAAATCATCCAGTTCCGCTATCTTCTCTGCATTAACATCCGCAATTACTTCAAGACTCTTCTCATCATTACCGGCAATTACACCGATTGCGGCTGCCGCTTCAATACCTTTTCTGCCATCCGTATGAGGAACAACTACACTTTTGACATTTTTAATAATATTTCCACTTGCTTCAATGCACATGCGCTCTACCGTCTCACCAAGCACATGCCTTGCCTTGGCAGCTGTAAAAGCAATAGCTATTGGTTCTGTACACCCCATAGCCGGAACCAGTTCTCCTTTTAAAATACGAACATAAGCCGCATATCTTGTGTCATTTTGATCCATAAAGACTCCTATCATTCCTGTGTATTATTGTACATGCATGAACAAATTCCTGAAATATGATTTCCGACGAATCATAGATCACAAGAAACAGGAACATCATGCACGACTCTTGATAAACTGTAATATCATAGCATTACATTTCCTTCCTGCTTCACTATCCGGATGAGTTATATTGAACACATGCCCTTCTTTTTCATCAGATTCTTCATAAAAATAACACTCTTTGCCTAGTTCCATTAAGTCATGGTACAGCTTATGTGTATGAAACCCAAACGAATTGTCTCCTTTACTAGTCACAAGCAATATTGGAGGAAGCTTGGTTTTCTTCGAAATATAACATGTCGGACTGACTGTTCTATGATAGAGTTCAGATTTTTTATACTGTTTTCCATAAAGCGTTCTTTCCAGTCCCGGTGTCGTAAACCATGAGGAAAAAATTGCATATTTAGGAAGATTACCTGCTTCATCCAGATAATATACGCCATGTGTCAGAATCAACCCTTTGATGCAAAAATCAACCGGTTTTACCGAAAACAATTCTTGCAGCAGTTCATTCTGATTAATGCAATAAGCAAGCAATGCCAACTGTGCACCTGCGCTATCCCCTGTTAAAAACACCTTGTCGATATTTACTCCAAATTCTTCTCTTCCCTCAAAGAGAACATGGAAAAAAGCAAAGATATCCTGTATCTGTTCTTTGATCGTACATTGATCAGCTGTTCTGTAGCTCAACGATGCTACATCATTTCCACCACATGCTAGATGTGCACAGTAATTATGATTAGTATTCTTGTCACCGCAAATCCATCCTCCTCCATGAATATCTATGATTAAAGGAAGAGAACTGCTATCGTCGCTATTTTTGGGATAATAGAAATTGCATTGATGTAATGGATTGCCATCATCTATGTAAGTCCGCTCTTGACAAACAAAACAATCTGGTAGTTTTTCCTTTTCATTCCTTTCATGATTTGATTCTTCAATGTTTGTTTTCAAACGCAGCATGATTCTTTCAAACAGATGATAAAACATTTCCCGCTCCTTACCATTTCAACTAGTTCAATCACTGGATAAGATTCCAGCACACACTGTGACTTTGCCCGTTAAATACCGCTTCAATACGGTTTTCCGCAATAAAGTATAGCAGAATCAGGAAAGAGAAGAGTAAAAACCTGAAATCTCAATGCAATACGTCATTCATAAAAAACTCCGGCACATTTCCGGAGTTTGTTCCTGTCATTACTCTCTTACTTACCGTCCTATTATCTATTACTATTTTCAGCTAATACCCTACGGTACTTTTACTGCAATATCTGTTTTAGGAGCTTATATTTCTCATTGTTTTCGTAAAGACAACCGCTTATGTGTTGCATCACGAATAATGGTAAAGATAACTGCAGTGAGTGGAATAAAGAAGATGATACCTGGTAAACCGAAGAGGTTACCTCCAAGCAATGCCGCAATAAGTGTCCATAGTGGCGCAAGTCCTACAGAACTGCCTACAACATGCGGATAGATGAACTGGTTTTCAACAAACTGTACTACCAGGTATGCGATGATACAGATGAGGACACGTGATGGATCTGCTAAGAGTGTCAGGAATGCACCGATAAGACAGGATACAAACGCACCAACATAAGGCACAAAGGCAAACAGCGCAGTAAGAAAACCGACAAGTCCTGCATAGGGAAGATTCAGTAAAGTGAATGTGATAAAAATGAGGAAACCGAGAATACATGCTTCAACACATTGCCCAAACAAGAACTTTGTATAGGTTGTCTGAATCAGATTTAAGACATAATCGATTTTGAGGATAATCCTGTCATTGAGCCATGCCCGCATCAGCATACGGATTTGTCTAAGCAATGTATGTCTGCTCAACAACATATAAATTCCAATGACAAGTCCAAAGATAAAATTGAACAGTCCAGATATGGTAACACTGGCAATGCGAATGGTAGAAGACAACAATTCGCTCGCATTAGCTGATAATTCAGCAAAATCAATACTGGATAATACCTTTTCCGCTAATGAAACATCTATGCCATACTGGCTCAGGAGGTCCAGAAATTCCGGAAGTTTCTCTATCAATAGTGGAATGATGCTCTGAGCAGATTCAACAAGCGCAGGGATAAACATAATGACGGCAATGGCAATCAGAAAGGCAATAAAAGCCAGTACCACCACAAGACAAAACATATTCAGCATCTTTTTCTGTTTTTCATCTTTTGGGATAAAAAAATGTTTTGTGATGATACGATATAGACCACTGATTGGTGCATTGAGCACAAATGCCAGCAACAGTCCAACACCCAAAGGAATGATAAGATCGAAAATCCATTGCAATATGGAAAGTACCATATCTATATGCAAAGCCATGGCAAGCACTATGCCCGCAAATAAAATCAAAAGATATCTTTCTTTACGAATATGCACAACATATCCTCCTTATTGCTATCTTATCATCTTTGTTATGAATTGCGTGAATTTTGGATGAAACTGAAAAAGAAGCAGAACTACTCTGCTTCTTTGATCTTGTTCAACCATAGTGCACAGGAGGCATCACTTGGCATACGCCAGTCACCACGTGGAGATAATGTAACCGAACCAACCTTTGGTCCATCTGGCAGACAGCTTCTCTTGAACTGCTGGTGAAAAAACCGGTTTGTAAACCGCAGCATGGCTTCTTTCGTTGTTTCCAAGTCAATGCCATATGCCTTCATGGCAAGTGCCATGATCATTTCCGGATCCATGCCATATCGCAATGTATAGAACAGGAAGAAATCATTCAGGTCATACTTGCCAATCTTTTCTTCTGTCTTCTGGGCAATCTGTCCGCCTGCACTTGGCGTAAGTTCTGGGGTAATTGGTGTATCGCAGATGGAAATGAGCACTTCCTGTAATGCCTCATTGCCACAAGTCTCTGCATAGCTGCGGCAGATATACTGCACCAGCGTTTTTGGAACAGATGCATTGACCCCATACATGGACATGTGGTCACCATTGTATGTACACCACCCTAAGGCAAGTTCTGACAAGTCACCTGTACCTACCACTAATCCATTTTCCATATTAGCAATGTCCATCAGGATATAGGTGCGCATTCTTGCCTGGGCATTTTCATAGGCTGTATCCCCTTCTCCCTGATAAGAAAGGCTATGACCAATATCTTTGAGATGGCTGTTTACACCTTCTTCAATCGGTATTTCCCTCACTTCATCCGCAAGCAGGTTCATAAGTGTCAATGCATTGTTATACGTATGGGATGTTGTATTTCCACGGTTTGGCATTGTGATGGCAATGATATGAATCGATGGTTCAATCTTCTTTGCCTCATGGCATACTACAAGTGCTAATGTCGAATCAAGACCACCCGATATGCCAATCACAAGATTATGAATGCCAGTAGAACGCACCCTTGTCGCTAAGCCACTTGCCTGAATACGCAATATCTGTTTGCAGCGTCTGCCCCTTTCTTTATCATCTGCCGGAACAAAGGGATTTTTTGCCACAAAGTATTGTTCCTGTTCCAGTATGTCTTTCATCGAAGAAACCGTAATAGATTCCTCACCTGCAGTTTTGATTGCACAGGTTACATGTCTGTACCAGTCATTGTCTTCACTTGCAAATGTATTCTGGTGCATGCGATTATAGCGGATACGGTCAATATCGAAAAGAGCTGTTGTAACACATGGCTTTTCTTCAAAGATGGTTTCTTTGAGAACCGTACCATTTTCCGCAAGGATACTATGACCCGAGAAAACAAGATCAGTACTCGACTCATCTGTACCACCTGATACATAGAGGTATGCACAATAACAGGAAGCACTCTGCATAGCTACCATGTTATGCCTGTATTCACTTTTACCAATCAGTTCATCAGAAGCAGAAAGGTTGACCATCACCTCAGCCCCAGCAAGGCAGGCATGTGTACCTGGTTTGTCAGGAACCCAGAGGTCTTCACAAATCTCAGCTCCAACCAGTGTTCCATTCTGCGATTCAAGAAGTATATCAATACCAAATGGTACTTCCTCACCATCTATGTTTATTGTTCTTCCAATCACGGACTTGCCAGATGTAAACCATCTGCCTTCATAGAACTCACCATACATCGGCACATGGACCTTTGGAATAACCGCAAGGACATGTCCTTCTGAAATCGCAACAGCACAGTTGTACAGGGCATTTTCATAATAGATGGGCATGCCCACAAAGATGGTGAGACCTCTGATTGTTTCAGTCGCTGTTGTGATATCCTT
Source organism: uncultured Erysipelotrichaceae bacterium (assembly GCA_905201565.1). Taxonomy (GTDB): domain Bacteria; phylum Bacillota_I; class Bacilli_A; order Erysipelotrichales; family Erysipelotrichaceae; genus Bulleidia. Next base: position 3,345 of record CAJKOS010000069.1, on the reverse strand, counting down.
CAGGGCATTCAGGCACCCATCCAATAGTGTTCTATTCTGGAAAAGATCTGCACATGTATACCCGCTGATGCAAAGTTCCGGGAATACAAGAAGACCACAGTCATCATGTTTTTTGATGATGGAAATGATTTCCCTGGCATTGTAGTGTGGGTCAGCCACCTTGAGATGCGGTACAGCGGTACCAGCTTTCATCATATGATTTTGTATCATAACCACTCCTTTAAGCCATCGAGTTCCTCAGGCAATATTCTTCTCAGTTCCTGCTCAGCCTTTTTGTCATCTGGATGATCCTTCAGGGTGATGTATAGACCTCTTGCCTTTGTGGAAGAGATGTTGCGGAACTTTTCTGGTGTTTTGATGCATGTGATGTAATCGGAAAGAGAATGGAGATAAGGATCATCACGGATGATGTTGGAAGCGGAGTCATCACCTCTTGAAAAACAAATGATGCCAAACTCTTTGCAGAGTTTATCCACATACTTCCAGCCATACTCAAGTTCCTTCAATTTATCGGAACCAAAGACAAGCTTCACCTCATACCCATCTTCTCTGATTCTGCATAGTGTTTCATAGGTCCTTGGCTGATGGTCAGCTTCTATTTCATAGGGACAGACATCCATCCATTCCCTGTTGAAAGCAATACGTTCCAGCATTTCCAGGCGTTCTTCATTTGTAAACGAAAAGTTCTTCTTCTGTTCATCGAGAACATAATCCATTCTGCTAGGAATAAAGATGGCTTTTTCAGCACCTGCTGCCTTCATGGCATAATGGGCAAGTGATATATGGGCAATAGTTGGTGGGTTGAAAGCTCCACCAATGGCAACAGCCCGTATCATATCTCTCCTCCATGGTATTGGCGATACAGTTTGCTACGAAGCTCTGCAACCTTAAGAGTGAGGTCCACATAGTGCTTATGCGGCATTTCTGGTCGTAGTTCTGACTCCCAGACACGGTTTTCCAGCTGGTCTTTGATATAGGCTTTCTTTTCGGCAATCGTCGGAAGATCAATCACCACTTCACCGTTGATCATATGTGGTACCAATAACTTTTCTACCGTGACCGGAATGATGATCTTACGCCTGTCAAATTCATCCATGTCAAGGTTGATCACTTCTAACGGCTTACCAGGTTCAATGACCTCATCATCGAGGGAAATAACATCACACTGTCCCTTTCCTTCCGCATCGAACACACGCCATGCCATGAGTTTGCCTGGAATGATGGCTTTGGAAGCAGAGTCAGAGCACTTCATCTTTGGAGTATAGGAACCATCTTCATTTTTCACAGCGACCAGTTTGTACACACCGCCAAATACCGGATCTGTTGCGGAAGTGATGAGCTTTTCTCCTACTCCATAGGAATCAAAATGGGCATCTTCATACATTTCCATGTTGCTCATCTTCTTTTCATCAAGGGAGTTGGATGCGACAAGTTTAATATATGGCTTGCCTGCTTTATCTAATGCCTTACGCAGCTTCTTATAGCCTCTTGCAAGGTCACCAGAGTCAATGCGGGCACTCTTGACACGCTTGTTTGGATCATCCGGGTATTTGGCAATGAGTTCATCATCAATGCGGATGAGATTTGGAAGTCCGCTTTCAAAGATGGAATATGTATCCAGTAACAATGAAACATTATCCGGATAGGTTTGTGCATATGCCTTAAATGCTTCGTATTCACTTGGATAGAATTCAATAAATGAATGGGCAATTGTACCTACCGCTTTGACATCTGGTCCATATTTCATTTCCGCAAGGCAGTTTGCCGTACCAATACAGCCACCAAGAATGGCGGCATATGCTCCATCATTGCCTGCACTTTCTCCCTGTGCCCGCCTTGTGCCAAATTCCATGACATTGCGAGGTGTATGGGTAGAAAGACCTGTTATACGGGTTGCTTTTGTTGCGATGAGGCTGTGAAAGTTCATCGTCTGTAAAAGATAAGTCTCGATAAGAATCGCTCCTGCCATATCACATTCAATTCTCACCATCGGTACCTGAGGATAGGCAACCGTACCTTCTTTAAGCATATACACATCGCCCTTCCACTTGTAGGTTTTCAGATACTCACAGAATTCTTCGGACATGCCCTTATAGCGCAGCCACTGGATATCACGATCAGTGAAATGGTAGTTTTCCAGGAATCTGATCAGTTTTCTCTGCCCACAGCTGATGGAATAGCCAAGGTCATCCGGATTCTTGCGGAAGAACATATCAAAGACCATGGTCGTATCTTTATAGCCATGTAAATAGAGGCAGTTTGCCATTGTGAATTCATAAAAGTCCGTGACCATTGCCGGATTATCATAGTCTTCATCGGGAATGTACGGTTCAACATGGATGTTACTCATAATCTTCTCCTTTAGATGATATTAATCTGACAGGAATGCATCGTTTCCAGTGCTGCCTGTTTCTTTTCTTCTGTTACACCAGCGGTTGCCTTTTCGACAACATTCACTTCTGTTTCATAGAGTGTATTCTTGACCATCAATGCATTGGACACCACACAGATATCCGTACACAGACCAACAAATGTCACACTGTCCGGGCGCAGAGCATTGATCTTATCGACCAGTACCTGGCTGCCAAATGTCGGCTTTTCGATGATGCAGGCATTATGGGCAAGCAATGCCTTTTCAACATCGCTATGCAGCTTCCATCCTGCACTATCCTTAATGCAATGTTCTACCGGAAGATATCTGCCTTCTCTTGTGTTGAGATAATCATCTCCATGGGTGTCAAGTGTTGCGAAAATAACATCGTAATCCTTGTTGATTTCTTCCAGGAACATCGAGCGGTACAGCAGCGCATCGCCTCCGATGCGAGAGAAAACGCCGATCGCAATCGGAAGAATCAGGAACGAAATCATGGCCGTTCCCGTCTCAAAACCTGAGATCGGAACAAGCCGCAGAACTTTTGAGAAAAGCCACTGGCCGAAAATAATGTAGAAAAGCGAAGAGACCGACATCATGACAATGGCAAAGACCACGCCTCCGATCTCAAGCTTCGTGTGCCGGAAGAACACTAAACCTAAAGAAAACACGACAATCACGAAGACGCCGAGCAAAAAGGTCGGAAACGCCAAAGCAACCGAAGGCCACATTCGGTTTTTGATTTCATAAGCAATGTCACGTCCCGCGTCCGATGCACCGAGGTCTCCGACCATCAGCCGCGCACTGTGCTGCCAAAAAATCGTATCCGTAAGCTTGTCTGAGCCTTTGGCCTTCTCATTCCAGAGCAGCGGTTTGTCGTAACCGTGTTCTTCTTTCCAGTTCTGGATCGCTTCGGCCGTCACACGCTTGCCGCCGATATTGAGGCGCGCCATATCATCCGGCGTGTTGACCGT
>CAJKOS010000068.1 GCA_905201565.1 uncultured Erysipelotrichaceae bacterium | reverse complement strand
CTCGCTATTCCATGCGGTCTTTTCAACATCAACGAACCGATCATCTTCGGTATGCCGATGGTTATGAACCCGATGTTCGCAGTTCCATTCTTCCTTTCTCCGGTAGTATGCTGCCTCATTGGTTATATTCTGATTTCAGTTGGCTTCTCTCCGAAATTCGTTATTGACGCACCGTGGACTACACCGGTTGGTATTCTCGGTTTCCTTGGTGCAGGTGGAAACCTCATGGCTGGTCTGACACAGCTGATTGCTGTTTCTTCTTCCATCCTGATTTACACACCGTTTGTTATTGCAGCAAACAAGACAGCTGCAGCTGCTGAGGCTTAATCAGAAAGAGACAAATCGTATTGTTTGTTGAGACAGTCAGAAATGGCTGTCTTTTTTCTTTTGGTGCTTAGTAGTATAATAGATACGTTAACTTTATTGACAAAGTGAAAGGAATCGTGAAATGGCAAAGTCATCCAAGCGCAAGAAGCTGACACCGGAAGAGCTGAAGGAAGAAAATGCCCGGATTAAAGCAGAGCTTGCCAAGACAACTGAAGTAGAGTCTCAGCAGAGAATTGTGGATCTGCTTTCCAAGGAAAACTGGATTGCTATCCTGCTTGCTGTTCTTCTTCCACCGATTGGCATCTGGTATATCTGGCGCAGAAAGGAAAAGCATAAGCTGAATCTTCCTTCCATGGTTGTATGGACAATGATTTCAGTTGTTATTCTTGTGCAGTACATCATAATGATCGTTCAGGCGATTATGTAAATTGAGTGCCATATGGCACTTTTCTTTTGCGGAACAGTGATTTTTTAGTAAAATGAATAGGGTATGTTAATAAAAGATAAGATCAAGAACAGAGATCATTTCACCTCTTCTGAGAATCAGATTGCAACCTATTTGTGTAACCATTCAAAAGAAGTGCTCGAGATGTCCCTCGATGAATTGTCTAATACGCTGTATGTCTCAAAGAGTACGATTATCCGCTTTTGTAAAAAACTTGGTTTCAGTGGACATAAGGAATTGTGCGTACAGCTGGCAAAGGAATTTAACACATTTTATCTGAATGATTCTTCTGCTGGTACAACGGTACTGATAGAAAAAGGGGATACTTCTTCCGAGGTTGCACAGAAGGTTTATTCGTTGTGTTATCATGCCATCACATCTGTTTATAATGAACTGGATTACAAGGCATTGGAAGAAGCTGCAGAGCTGCTCTCCATGCATGGAAGGGTGCGGTTGTTTGCGATGGGAGATGATTTTCTTCCGGCGGTGAAAATATCCGCAGAACTTGGTTTCTGTGGTCTGGATACCAGTGTCAGCTCAGTTCCAGGCTTGCAGGAAACAGATGCGGCGCTGATGAACCTCAGGATGTGTGCATTGCTGATTTCTTCGGGGAATAATTGTGCTGCCCTGTTAAAGACAGCAGAAATACTTCACGAAAGAATGATACCTGTTATACTGATTACCGGTTCCAAGAAAACTGCATTGCAGTCTCTTGCGACAGTCACAATCAGCGTGCCAATTAATAACGAAGGAAATTCTGTGTTGTTGGGAAAATGGATGGGCATGATGATGGTTTCAGAAATTCTTGGTTCTCTTGTTCTTCAGAAGAATTACGATAACAATATGGAAACTGCTGAACATGTTCGGGATATGTTACAGAACAGGCGATAAGCGGAAAGGAGTCAGAATATGCCAAAAGTGATTAAGATAGAAGGAAGACATCAGCTGGAAGGAGAAGTGACTATATCCGGCAGTAAAAATGCGACGGTTGCCCTGATTCCTGCAGCGGTTCTGGCAAATGGTCCGGTGACCATTGTTGGTGTACCGGAAATTGAGGATGTCAAAAACCTTTCAGAAATATTAAGAATATTGAATGTGGATGTCAAACAGACAGCACCAGATCATCTGATTATTGATCCAACCCATATGGAAAATGTAGACCTGACTGCAGATGCGGTCACAAAGCTGCGCGCTTCCTATTACTTTATGGGTGCACTCCTTGGCAAATACCACTATGTGCGCATGAAGATGCCGGGTGGCTGCTATCTTGGTCCTCGTCCAATCGATCTTCATCTCAAGGGATTTGAAGCCCTTGGGGCAACGGTTGAATATAAGAAGGGCTGCTATGAAATCAAAGCAGACCGCCTTGTTGGTGATAAGATCTTCCTCGATATTTCTTCAGTTGGCGCAACGATCAACATCATGATGGCTGCTGTCTATGCGGAAGGCAGAACAACCATTGAAAATGCTGCCAAGGAACCGGAAATCATCGATGTTGCAACACTTCTCAACAAGATGGGTGCGAGAATTCGTGGGGCAGGTACGAATGTGATCACCATTGATGGTGTGAAGTCATTGAATGGCTGTTTCCATGAAATCATCCCGGACCGTATTGAAGCAGGTACATACATTGTCATTGCGGCAGCCTGTGCAAAGAAGGTGAAGATCAATAACATCATCCCTCACCACCTTGAAGCCTTATTGATGAAGCTTGACGAAATGGGTGTGAATATGAAGGTTACGGTGGATAGTGTGACCATTGAACATACAGAACACCTCAAACCGACAGAAGTCACAACAAGACCATATCCTGGTTTTGCGACCGATCTGCAGCAGCCACTCACCGTATTGATGACCCAGGCAGAAGGGGAATCCAAGGTAGAAGAGACCATCTATGTGGAACGCTTCAAGCATTGCCAGGAGCTCATCAAGATGGGTGCGAATATTGAAGTTGGTCCTGGTTTTGCGGAAATCCATGGTCCAACCCCATTATATGGTACAAAGGTTTGTGCAACAGATCTTCGCTGTGGTGCAGCAATGGTGATTGCCGGACTGATTGGGGAAGGTGTGACAACCATTTCCAATATCTACCACATTGACCGTGGTTATGATCACATTGATGAAAAGCTCAATGCGCTTGGCGCAAAGGTATGGCGTGAACGCATTGAAGAAGATGAATAAATGGCTTGAACTTGCGGGTTTGACATGCTATTATTCTATGGCAACTTTCTTTACGCACGCATGTGGCGTAAGGCAGAAGGAGGTAATTGAACATGAAACAGGGTATCCATCCAAATTATTACAAGGCCAAGGTAGTCTGCACATCCTGTGGTGCTGAATTCGAAACAGGTTCCACACTCAAGGAAATCAGAGTAGACTCCTGCAGCAACTGCCATCCATTCTACACAGGCAGACAGAGATTTGCTCAGGCACAGGGTCGTGTTGAAAAGTTCAACAAGAAGTACGGTCTGAAATAATTGAACATTTGAGAAAGGCACAATGTGCCTTTTTCTTTTTGATAAAATTCAAAAGTTGATTGTAATCAAAGAATTCTTTTGCACAAGGCATATGATACATACGTAATCAGGAGAATAACATGAAGGGAAATGTGCATTCCATAGAAACATTCGGATCTGCCGATGGACCAGGTGTCAGATTTATCATCTTTTTGCAGGGGTGCAGAATGCGTTGCCGCTTCTGCCACAATGCGGACACATGGAAAATTGGTGCAGGCGAAGACATGGAAGTAAATGAACTGCTCGATAAAGCAGAACGCTATCGCAGCTATTGGGGCGATGAAGGTGGCATTACGGTAAGTGGTGGAGAGCCGTTACTGCAGATGGACTTCCTTCTCGAACTATTCAAAGAAGCCAAATCCCGTGGCATTTCCACATGCATTGATACAGCTTTACAGCCATTCACGAAGGAAGAACCATTCTTCTCAAAGTTTGCCCAACTGATGGAAATGACAGACTTATTGCTGGTGGATATCAAACATATTGATAAAGAAGCCCACATCGCTCTGACAGGTGTACCAAATGACAACATTCTGGAAGGTTTCCGGTATCTCGACGAGATACATAAGTCAATCTGGATTCGTCAGGTACTTGTGCCTGGGGTGACTGATGATCCAGCTTCTTTAGGAAGAACCCACGACTTTATAGCAACATTGCATAATGTACAAAAGATTGAGGTATTGCCTTACCACTCCCTTGGAGCATATAAGTGGGAAAAACTTGGCATACCGTATACTTTAGGTGATACAGAGTCACCAACTGCCGAACAGGTTAAGGTGGCAGAAGAAATATTGAAAGGAAAAAAGGAGAGTTAACATGACAGAAGCTTACAGAGGTTTCAAGGGAACACACTGGCTGAATGACATCAATGTCAGAGACTTCATTCAGAACAACTACACCCAGTATGAAGGTGATGAAAGTTTCCTTGAAGACGCAACAGACGCAACAAACAAACTTTGGGACAAAGTACAGGAACTGCAGAAAGAAGAACGCGCCAAGGGTGGTGTTCTCGAATGTGAAACAGAAGTTGTTTCCAGTCTCACTGCCTATGGTCCTGGCTACATCGATGAATCGATGAAGGATCTTGAAAAGGTAGTAGGTCTGCAGACAGACAAGCCGCTCAAGCGTGCCTTCATGCCATATGGTGGTATCAAGATGGCACAGCAGGCTGCTGAAACGTATGGCTACAAGGTCAATGAAAAGTATGACCAGATCTTCAACGAATACCATAAGACACACAACCAGGCAGTATTCGATGCTTATACAGATGAAATGCGTGCGGCACGTCATTCCCACATCGTCACAGGTCTTCCGGATACTTATGGAAGAGGCCGTATTGTTGGTGACTACCGCCGTATTGCCCTCTATGGTATTGACAGACTGATTGCTGAAAAGAAGCAGGACCTCAAGAACTGTGGTGATGGCACAATGCTCGATAACATCATCAGACAGCGTGAAGAGATCTCTGATCAGATCCGTGCTCTCAACGGCATGAAGGAAATGGCAAAGATCTATGGCTATGACATTTCCAAGCCAGCTATGAATGCCCGTGAAGCAGTACAGTGGCTGTACTTTGGCTACCTTGCTGCTATCAAGACACAGAACGGTGCTGCAATGTCTGTAGGACGTATTTCCACATTCCTCGACATTTATATTGAACGTGACCTCAAAGAAGGCACACTCACAGAAAAGGAAGCACAGGAACTCATCGACCATCTCGTTCTGAAGTTCAGAATGGTCAAGTTTGCCCGTATTCCTTCCTACAACCAGCTCTTCTCTGGTGACCCTGTATGGGCAACACTGGAAATGGCAGGTATTGGTATGGATGGCCGTCACATGGTCACAAAGAATGACTTCCGTTTCCTCCACACACTGGAAAACATGGGTCCTTCTCCAGAACCAAACCTCACAGTTCTCTATACAAAGGCACTGCCGGAAAACTTCCGCCGCTATGCCGCAAAGATTTCCATCACAACATCTTCCATCCAGTATGAAAACGATGATGTAATGCGTCCGATCTGGGGTGATGACTACAGCATCTGCTGCTGCGTATCCGCAACAGAAACAGGTAAGGAAATCCAGTTCTTTGGTGCTCGTGCAAACCTTGCAAAGTGCCTTCTCTATGCTATCAATGGTGGTAAGGATGAAAAGTTCCTCGACAAGAAGGGCAACCACATGCAGGTAGGTCCTGAATATGCACCTATCACTTCTGAATACCTCGACTATGATGAAGTAATGCATAAGTTCGACCTCATGATGGATTGGCTGGCAGGATTGTATGTAAACATCCTCAACCTCATCCACTACATGCATGACAAGTACTACTATGAATCTGCTGAAATGGCACTCATCGATACTGATGTAAGACGTACATTCGCAACAGGTATTGCTGGTTTCTCCCATGTTGTAGACTCTCTTTGCGCTATCAAGTATGCAAAGGTCAAGACAGTCCGTGATGAATCCGGTCTTGTTGTGGACTACAAGGTAGAAGGTGACTTCCCTCACTATGGTAATGATGATGACAGAGCAGATGAAATTGCAGTATGGCTGCTCAAGGAATTCATCACAAAGGTCAAGAAGCACCACACATACCGTGACTCTGAACCAACAACTTCCATTCTGACAATCACATCCAATGTTGTCTATGGTAAGGCTACAGGTGCCCTCCCTGATGGAAGAGAGGCTTACAAGCCATTTGCGCCAGGTGCTAACCCTGCTTATGGTGCAGAAAAGAATGGTCTGCTTGCTTCCCTGAACTCTGTAGCAAAGCTGCCATATGAATATGCCCTCGATGGTATTTCCAACACACAGACCATCAACCCTGGTGCGCTTGGTCATAATGATGACGAACGTACAACAAACCTTGTCCATGTACTTGATGGTTATTTCGAGAATGGTGCACACCACCTCAATGTCAACGTCTTCGGTGTGGACAAGCTGAAGGATGCTATGGAACATCCTGAAAAGCCAGAATATGCTAACTTCACCATCCGTGTATCTGGTTATGCGGTCAAGTTCATCGATCTGACGCGTGAACAGCAGCTCGATGTCATCAGCCGCACATGCCATGACAGAATGTAAATTTTAATTCTGAAATCTTTGAGATTATTTGATATAAAGTGGTACCTGTACGGAGAGCAGCACCTTGACAGTGCTGGCATTCTTCAGGTGCCACTTTATTCATTTGCGTTCTGTGCTTTTTCTTTGCAGAAAGATCTGGATGGGATACAATGGCAATATGACAAATCAATATGCAAGATTCCAGATGCTGATAGGGGCAGAGGCATTACAAACATTACAGAACAAAAGAGTCGCTGTCTTCGGGATTGGCGGCGTAGGCGGTTATGTGGTAGAAGCGCTGGCAAGAAGCGGAATAGGTACTTTGGATCTCATCGACCATGATGATGTTTCTTTGACGAATCTCAACCGACAGATCTTTGCTTTGCACAGCACACTTGGAAAGCTGAAGTGCGATGTGGCAAAAGAGAGAATTCATGATATTGATCCCTCCATTACTGTAAACTGCTATCCAACCTTTTATCTGCCGGAAAAGAGAGATGATTTTCCCTTTGCCAAGTGGGACTATATCGTTGATGCCATCGATACGGTATCGGCCAAAATTGACATCATTCTTGCCGCAGGAGACAATGACATTCCCATTATCTCCAGCATGGGGTGTGGTAATCGTATGGATCCATCGAAACTTGTCTATACAGACTTGTTTAAGACAAAGAATGATCCGCTGGCAAGGGTCATGCGCAGGGAATTAAAAAAGAAAGGCATAGCGAAGCTTCCGGTTGTCTATAGTGAAGAACTTCCAATTAAAGCAAAAGAAGAAAGTGGAGAAGAAATACCGGAAGGCAAACGTTCCATTCCCGGCAGCAGTGCCTTTGTGCCGTCTGCAGCTGGTCTTCTCATTGCCGCAAAGGTCGTGGAGGGGCTTTTGGAAAAAGGAATGTGAACAATGTATGAATCCTGTCACAGATAGGGTTCTTTTTGTTTGACTATCATGATTGACAAATGTAGACTAAACTCGATGGAGGAAATGATGCGTATGATGAGCGAGGCAGAAATGAAGATCGCTGAATGGGTCTGGGCAAATCCGGGTATTGGTTCCATGCAGCTGGTGAAGCTTTGTGAAAACAATTATGCCTGGAAGAAGTCCACTGTCTTTACGCTGATCAAGAGAATGCGTGACAAGGAAATGCTTGAAAATCGTGACAGCAGGCTCTATATGAAGGTGGAACGCGGTATGTATTACCATGATTGGGCAAAGTCCTTTATCAAAACAAACTACCAGGGTTCCCTTGCCCAGTTTCTTGAGAGCTATTTTGCTCATGAAGGTATTTCCCGGCTTGATGCAGGCCGCCTTTTGAACATCATCCGCAGATATACGATATAAATCTATGAAGAATAAATGGATTGCTTATGTAAATATGATTGGTATGGGTCTTTCCTTCTATGGTGGACTCATGTTAATACTGACCGCCTTTAACATACAGAATGTGACAATGGTCATGTCCTATACCGTGACAACTTTGCTCGGTATTGCCTGCCTTGTTGTTTCCTTTTACAAGCAGTGTGCAATACTGGGGGCGATTGATGCAAAGAAACTGCCACATGCCTACATCTTCTGGGCAATGATGATCGTATGCATGTACTTTGTCATGGGCAACTTTGTCAGTGCTTTGAATGACCCATCTGCTTTATACAGAGCTCTGGCTGGTGCTGCCATGCTTGTTGTGGCAGGTCTCATCTTCACAAAGAAGGTTGTGCCCATCAACCTCAAGGCTGCCCGCATTGAGAATGTATTGAAAAGAGAGACGGTATATACAAATAAGGAAAAGCGCCGCTATACATTGATGATTACCAATGTCATCCATGAGGAACATCTGCTTGTGGAAGGGATTGTACATGGAGAGATCAAAAATGGAGACCTTGCCGCGTTGCTGCTGTCGGATGGTACTTCCAAGCGTGTCCGCGTAGCTGCTATGCAGAAAGGTGGTATCACAGTACTGGAAGCCAAAGATGAACCGGTTCAGCTTACTCTTGATGGATTGAAGAATGTCAATCCGGATGATCTTCGCTTTGCGGTAATTTCCAGTGTATTGCCTACTGACAATAAACCTGCAGTCAATGTGGAAAATCCATTGCTCTATGGCATGACATATGAATATGCGCGATACAGCCGTGAACATGAATTCATGACCCGGTTTATCAGAGTTTTGACCCACAGCCGTTTTACAGTGCCGGTCATGATGGAACATATGCCTAGTGTCATCGATGGCAAGGTTGGTTTCTCCCAGGATACAAAGATTGGTTTTATGGGGGTAAACCGCACAGACAGTGGCAAGGAAGTGCGCACGTTTGCGCTGTTTACCGATATGGAAGCCCTCAAGGGATGGAAACAGTTATTCCGTTCTGGCAAACAGCCTTCTACGCTTGGTATTACCTTCCAGGATGCTGTGAACATCATGTGGAAGGGACACCAGGGACTGGTGATCAACCCGTTTGGACCGGTGTTTGTCTACCTGCCTTCAGAACTGATTGATGTGATTACGAAGCAGGATACCTATCGGAAGGAGTTTGGCAACCCGGGTGAAGGTGGCATGAGTTTTGATCGTCAGAATCATCAGGATTGAAAATATTTTCAAACAAAGAAAGTATTTTCATTTTTGCTGAACAAGAGTAAAATAAATGCGTTAAAAAGAAAGCAGAGGATAACGTATGAGCAAATATGTCGAAAGAGTTATCGAAGAAGTAAAGCAGAAGAACCCTGATCAGCCTGAATTCTTACAGGCAGTAACAGAGGTTCTTGATTCTTTAAGACCTG
>CAJKOS010000067.1 GCA_905201565.1 uncultured Erysipelotrichaceae bacterium | reverse complement strand
TCAAGCTGCGTCAGCGAGGCAGCGACGGGAAATGGTTCCTCTGGGAGCAATATCTGCTCACCGGTGTCCGCGCTCCAAAAGCCGCCGACCCATGGGCGTAAACCAAAGGGAGGATTCACCAAGGAATCCTATCGTGTGACTGAGGGGCAGGATACCCATCGGAATCAATCAGGAAAACATTCGCATTGGATAGAAGGTGCCGATCATGAAAACAGTTCTATTTATATCATCCAATAAGATGCTTGGGCAGGGATTGTCGGCGGCCTTTCAATCAAAGCCGGAGCTTGATTTCCTATGGGCTGCCCAGCTCAATTATCCACAGGCTGTCGTTGGCATTGATATTTTCCATGCTGATGTAGTGATCTTGGATATTGCAGATCAGGCGGATATGGAGCAGGCAGTTGATATCTGCCGGTCCATCCGGCAGAACGAACAGGACATAAAGATCTTGCTCCTGGCCAGGCAGGAACAAGCCGTTGTGCGCAAAGTAGCCGTGGACGCAAAAAATGCTGATTTGGCGGATGATTTTGTCTTTTATGACAGTTCCCTGACCTATCTGCTGGCAAAATTGGCGGCATTATAAGTTTTATCGTTTATCGGTGAGCAGTGTGTTCCATTGGAAAGAACTCGCATATTGATATGTCGATAAAAAGTCGTCATGAGACAGATGGCATGAAAATGTATTTTTTGAAGCGGCTTTGAGAGATTCGGTAATCTAAAGTTTCATAGGGTTTTCTGAAAACCCACTCTAAAGTTATGTAGGGTCTGAAAAAGGAGATTTGTATCATAGTAAAACCGGTCGTGAAGCTATCCACCTCATGACCGGTTTTGTTATTCATCTGTTATTTGATTTGTCAAGCCACTTAATTTACCGGCATTGGGTTATGCTCAGATACTTTTTTATTTGGCTTAATTTTAAAAACAGTGATTTTCCTGCTTATTGTACCTGTATGTGTACAGTAATGTACCTTTAATCCACGTGCTTGAGCAGGGAAGAATTATTGAGCGGGGCGCACATGATGAGCTGATTGAACAACAAGGAAGATACTGCCAGTTGTATACTGGCAAAAAGGCCTTGGCATGATGCTTGTTTTCCTTCTGTGTCCTGATATAATGGCGCAGGAGGAAAGAATGAAAACGATTTTGAAACTGATTTCTGCCTTTTGCCTTGCCGGAGGGCTTATGGCATGCGGCGGTGCAAAAGAAGAAGCGATCTCTTCCATGCCTTTGCAGGATGTGATGAATGCGCTTTATGAAGGGATTGCGGAAGATGATCTGCCGATGTTTGGCGATGATGTTGTTATTACAGATGAAAATGAGGAATGGTATCTTGGTACTAGTGAGGCAGTCTATGATGAAGGTCTTGCAAGAGAACCGATGATCAGTTCTATTGCCCATTCCACTGTACTTTTGAGAGTGGAAGATGAAAGTAAAATCGATGCAACAATGGAACTTATCCGCAGCAGTATCAATACCAACAAGTGGATCTGTGTCGGGATTGATCCATCACAGCTGGTTCTGGAAAAGAAGGGCAATACCATTCTGATGGTCATTGACGCCATCGGCATCAAAGACACACTGTTGACAAACTTTGAAAACATCTGAAGAGCTGTCGCAATGACAGCTTTTTTTGTGGTATGGTACTGCTATGGGATTCTCAAGTGTAACATTTCTTTTTTACTTTCTGCCATTAGTACTCCTTGTTTATTATCTGTCTTTACGAAGGATGAAAAACTTAGTTCTCCTGGCTGCAAGTCTTCTATTCTATGGGCTTACAGCAGGACGCTATGTTTTTCTGCTCGTCGTGTCTGCCCTGTGTAATTATTTGTTTGGCAAAACCATGGCGGGAAAGAACGGAAAATGGATGTTGTTGTGCAGTGTACTCTTTAATCTTGGATTATTGTTGTTCTTTCATGCGCCGGGGGTTTCCTTCTTTTCTTTTCAGGCGATTGCATATCAAGTGGACGTATATCAAGGCAAGGTGAAAGCAGAGGGCAGTGTAATTTCCTATCTGCTTTACTTCACTTTCTTTGCAAAGCTAACCGCTGGACCGCTTGTTCGCTATGGGGAAATGCAGGAAGCATTACAGGGAAGACATGAAACAGCTGAGCAGTTTGCGGAAGGTATCAAGCGGTTTGTGAAAGGTTTGTTCTACAAATGTGTGCTTGCGCAGACATTGCTGGATGCCATGCAGGTCATGACGACAAATTCATTGCTTTCTGCCTGGTTCAATGCGGCTGCCTGCTTCTTGTATGTTGCTTTTGACTTCATTGCCTATAGTGACATGGCTGTTGGCATAGGGTGTTTCTTTGGATTCTCACTGCCGGAAAACTTCAATTATCCGCTTCTTGCTGAAAGTGTCAGAGACTTCTGGAGAAGATGGCATATGACATTGATGAGGTTCTTTAAAGACTATGTCTATATTCCGCTTGGCGGATCACAGAGAAGTGCTGCTATTGTGGTTCGTAATATATTTGTGGTCTGGCTGTTGACCGGACTATGGCATGGCAGACAGATGAGCTATCTTGTCTGGGGATTATATTTCGGTTTCTTCGTGGTGATGGAACGATTTGTCTTTGGAAAATGGTTGAGAAGACACAAGGTGACGTCACATTTCTATACATTGTTGGCGGTGATGGTCGGTTTTGTGTTTTTTCGGGCAAATACGATTTCTGATGCATTGATACAGTTACAAGCCATGGCTGGAATGAATGTTCCGCTCTTTGATGAACTGTCTTTGTATTATGCAGGCAGTTATTTTCCTTTCCTTGTCTTTGCCTTTCTTTGCAGTACGCCGCTGTTTGCGAAACTCTATCAGGTGGTTGTGAAGAAATGGCAATATGCAGAAGTGGTTGTCGTTGTTGTATTGTTTGTCATTTCACTATCTTTTCTATTGCATAGCGGGTTTACGCCTTTTGTTTATTTCAGGTATTGAGTTATGAAAAATAAAGTGATGATTGTGGTCTTTGCATTTTTGTTGTTAGTTGTGCCGGTTTATACCTTTCTGTGTGATGTGGATATTGTCGTGTATGAAAGAAGGATGGCGCATGCATTTCCGACACTGATGAAAAACGGAAAGTGGAATGCGGATTACAGCAGTGAGATGGAAGCGGCGCTAAATGACCGTGTGCCGATGCGCAGGGTGCTGTTGGGCATAAGAAGTGCCATTAAGCAAAGTGTGTTTCAGATGAAGGATGAAGGTGGAGTCTATGAAGAGAATGGGTATCTCTTTCGCATGGGAACATTGCATGAAAAGAATATCGAAAACAATGTGCAATTAATGAATGAAGTAGTTTCTTACTTTTCAGGTGATAAGTGCTTTGTGATTGTGCCGCGCAAGAATACGTATGATGAAAACAGACATCCGGATTATGCATTTGCGGATGTTGAGGAAGTTGTTGAAGAAAACTGGAATGATGAAATGCTGGACATCCATGGACTGTTAACCTTGTCAGATTATTACCATACTGATATTCACTGGAAACAGGAGTGTATACAAGATGTTGGAAATGCGATTTTATCTGTCTTTGGTAAAGCGGCGGTGGAGATGGATGTGAAAGAAGTGTCGTATAGTCCGTTCTATGGTGCGCTTTCTGCGTATATGCCATCTGCAGCAGCAGATGAGCTCATCTATTGTACAAGCGATGAGCTGGCACATGTTTTGGTGGAAAATATGGAAAAAGAAGGGAAAAGAGAGGTTTATGATGTTGGTGCTTTGTCTTCACCCGACCCGTATAATATCTATCTCGATGGACCTGCTGCGTATCTGCATATCGAAAATAAAGACCGGCAGGACGGTTCACATCTGGTCGTTTTCCGGGATTCGTTTGCTTCTTCAATTCTGCCATGGATCATACCTTCATATGAAACCGTTGATGTGATTGATCTGAGATACTATCATTCATCATTGGTGGAAGAGCTTTCTCTTGATGAGAATAGTGATGTGCTATGCCTCTATGGAGAAGAAGTGCTGAATGATGTGCTGCTGAAGTAAAAGAAAACGCCTATGGCTTGCATAGGCGCAGGGAATTACTTTTCCCAGATTTCAATTGTCTTCAGCAGTTTTTTCTTTGTCTTTGGAGCGAGCTTGACGATGGCTTCATAGAGGCTTCTGTCAAGTGCGGTTTCCGCATAGTCTGGGTCGAGCTCTCCGACAATGGCATCAAGAGACTTTCCTGTCAGTTTGGCAAAGTAAGTCAGAATGCGCAGGGACATAGCTGTGCGGTTGTTTTCAACATTACTGATGTAACCAGGTGTTACACCTAATGCCTGAGCAACCTGGCTCTGTGTCATGCCTGTCTCGAGGCGAAGCTGCTTGACGCGTTCTCCATAATTTACATTCATAAAAGATGACTCCTTTCAAGTATTTGTTGTCAATATTAGTATACTACAGTCACAGGGTGTTTTTGCATACTCTTAAGAAATTATGAATGATTAAAATATAATTTCGGAAAATAATGAAAGAATGCCCCAAAGGACATTCTTCTAAAATCAGTTATTTACTGGAAGTACAGAACCATCAGACCACTTTTCTGTGATGAAGTCCTTGATTTCATCGGACTGCAGTACATCCACAAGAGCGACGATGTTAGGATCTTCTTCATGGCCTTCCTGGCAGACAACGATGTTGACATATGGGTTGCTTTCATCAGCTTCTTCAAGAATCAGAGCATCATTTGCCGGGCTGAGTCCTGCCTGCAAAGCATAGTTACCGTTGATGGCAACGAGGTCACCTTCACCGTTTTCATAGGCTGTTGGTGTGAGTTCAGGCTTGATTTCTTCGAAGACAAGTCCCTTCGGGTTGTTTTCTTCATTGTCGATGTCAGCGATTGTGACAGTCAGTTCATCAGCGCCTTCTGGAAGTGTGACAAGACCTGCATCTGCCAGGATGCTCAGGATTCTGCCATTGTCCGCAACGGAGTTGGAGATGATGACCTTTGCGCCATCTGGGATGTCTGCGACATCTGTGATGGACTTGGAATAGATACCGAATGGTTCAATGTGGACACCGCCGACATTGGAAATCTTGAAACCATTTGTTTCCTTGGATTCTTCGAAGAATGGAACGTGCTGGTAGAAGTTTGCATCGACGTCACCGTTGGATACTGCTTCGTTCTGGATGTAGTAGTCATCGGAAATTTCGATTTCGAGGTCGATGTTGTACTGTTCCTTGAGGATAGGCTTGGCTGCTTCAAGGATGTCACCATGTGGGTTGGCTGTGCACATTACTGTGAGTGTGCCGCCTGCTTCTGTTGGTGCACTTGTTTCTGTTGTTGCGGCATCGTTGGAGCCACAACCAGCAAGGCTCAGTGCAAGAAGGCCTGCTGTGAGTGTTTTTGTGAAGTTTTTCATTTCTTTCTCTCTCCTTTTTGTATTTATCGTTTGTCAATGTGTTTGACAACTGCGTCTCCAATCCACTGGATGGCGAAGACGATCAGCACAATGATGGCTGTACTTGTGTACAGTACAGGGTTGTTACGGCGTGAGAAGCCATATACATAGGCAAGGTCTCCAAGACCGCCTGCACCGATGGCACCTGCCATAGCGGTATAACCAATCAGGGAAATTGCCGTGACGGCTATGCCTGAGATAATTGCTGGCAGTGCTTCGGGAAGAAGTACCTTTGTAATAATCTGCCAGTTGGATGCGCCCATTGCCCGGCTTGCCTCAATGGTACCTTTATCTACATCGAGGAAGGCGGTGACACAAAGTCTTGCAAAGAATGGGGCGCTGGCAAAGATGAGTGATGGTAATGCGGCTGTAGCACCAAGGATGGTTCCTACAAGTGTGCGGGTCAGCGGAATCAGGATGATGAGCAGGATGATGAAGGGGGTTGCCCTCAATACGTTGACAATGACATCCATGATACGGTTGACGATTTTGTTTTCAAACAGTCCATCACTGGAAGTGCAATAGAGGATGATGCCGATGAAAAGACCAATGATCACTGCAAAGAACAGTGATACAAATGTCATATAGACGGTATCCCATAGTGCTTCAAGCATCTGTTCGACATTGACACCCATTTATATCACCTCCACTTTGACACCTTCATCAATCAGGTGTGTAACAAATTTGTTGTATTGCGTATCTGTGCCACCATACAAATTGAGGTAGGTGACACCGATTGGACCGCTCTGGCTCGATGCGATATCCGCTGCTACGATGGATACTTTGAAGTCCACAAGGCGGATGGCATCGGCGATGATCGGCTGGTCGGTGTTGTCACCGGTGAAGGAACACCTCAGCAACATGCCTTCCGGATATTTGTGCTTGAGTGTTTCTGCCAGCTGTTCAATAGACTGGTCAGAAGCAATGTTTTGCACAAATCTCTTTGTGACTTCGTGACGTGGATGTTCGAAGAGGTCTTTGACCGTTCCTTCTTCGACAATTTTTCCATCGCTCATGACTGCCATGCGGTGGCAGATCTTCTGAACGACTTCCATCTGGTGGGTGATCATGACAATGGTGATGCCCAGTTTCTTATTGATGTCCCTGAGAAGTTCAAGGATCTGATCGGTTGTTTCCGGGTCGAGTGCAGATGTTGCTTCATCAGATAACAGGATTTGTGGGTCGTTGGCCAGTGCTCTTGCAATGCCGACACGCTGTTTTTGTCCACCGGACAGCTCACTAGGGTAAGCGTCTTCCTTGCCAGCAAGACCGACGAGTTCAAGCATTTCTTTTGCTTTGCGCTTTCTGTCTTCCTTTGGCCATTTGGCAAATTCGAGGGGCAGTTCGATGTTTTCCAACACCGTTCTGCTCCAGAGCAGGTTGAAGTGCTGGAAGATCATACCGATCTTCTGTCGTTTCTCACGAAGTGCCTTTCCCTTCATGTTCTGGATTGCTTCACCATCAATCAGGATGTCACCGCTGTTTTGCTGTTCCAATTGGTTTATGAGGCGCACCAGGGTGGATTTGCCGGCACCGGAATAGCCGATGATGCCGAATATCTCACCGTTTTCGATGGTCAGCGATACACCGTTGACCGCATGAACATCGTCTTCTTTTGTCCGGAATGTCTTTGTCACATTCTTGATTTCAATCATTCCGTTTCCTCCCTTCCTAAAATAAAATCCCGTCCTTAAATGCAAGGACGGGATATACATCTCGTGTTACCACCTTCGCTTCACATGTATCTCACAATACATGCCTTACTGACTGCCATCACAGCCCTGTCCGATAACGGGAACTCCCGTCATGACCTACATCTCGATCATGAAGCTCCAAGTCCATGTTCACCCGTATTCTCATATTCCCTCTCAGCTAAACGGGAACTCTCTGTGAATTACCTTCCGGGCTACTCTTCTCTTCATTGCTTATGAGTCCATTCTACTCACTGCAAAGGCTGTGTCAATGAGAATGAAAGGAAAATGCAGAGAAATTTCAGAAAAAGTCTGAAAATGTTTTCATCATTTACAGGATGATGTGTGATACTACGTATTCCTGTATAATGGAAACAGAAGATGAAGGAGACTCATGATGAGTGAAGAAAAGAAACTTTTGTGGAGGGACAGGAAGAGAAACTTCCTCGGTCTTCCCTGGACATTTACGGTATATGAACTGAATGAGGAATTCCTGCGCATTCAGACAGGTCTTATCAACACGAAGTATGACCGGGTCAATTTGTACAGAATTACCGATGTGACGATTACGGTAAGCCTCTGGCAGAAGATCATCAAGACCGGCACATTGCATATCGATTCGGATGATCAGACAATGCGCAACTTTGACATTAAGAATATCAAACTGCCGATGCAGACAGAAGAACTGCTTTCTGAACTTGTGGAGAAGGCAAGGCATCATAACCGCGTCTATATGCGGGAAGGCATCGGTGGTGGTGAACCACATGATTTCGATGGTGATGGTATGCCGGATGATGTGGATGATGATCCGGATGAATTTCATTGAGGTGTACTATGGAAAAGCTTGTACTTGGTTATATTGGCAATGGCAAGAGCACAAACCGTTACCATCTGCCGTTTGTATTGCAGAGAACCGATAAGTTTGAGGTAAAGAAGATCTATGCCCGCCACCTTGAGAAAAAGGAATGGGACCGGATTGATGGTGTGACGTATACTGACCGCATAGAAGATCTCTATGAGGATGCTGAAATCAATACCATTGTTGTGTGCACGTCTTCCAATGTGCACTATGCCTATGTCAAAGATGTATTGTCCCATGGCAAAAACTGCATTTGTGAAAAGCCATTTATGGAAACGGTAGAACAGGCAAAGGAGTGCTATGACCTTGCAAAGAAGAATGGTCTTGTGCTTGCCTGCTACCAGAACCGCCGCTTTGACAGTGATTTCCTCACTGTGCAGAAGGTGATTGAAAGCGGAAAGCTTGGTGAAGTGTTGGAAGTGGAAATGAGCTTTGACTACTTTCGTCCGGAAATTCCCGAGAATGTACAGGAATATTCCTGGTTGTCTTCATACCTTTATGGACATGGCTGCCATACCCTGGATCAGGTGATCAGTTACTGGGGTAAGCCAGATCATGTGCACTATGATGTAAGGCAGACGCTTGGTGAAGGCAGGATGAATGATTACTTTGACCTCGATCTTTACTATGGGGTATTGAAGGTTTCGGTGAAGAGCAGTTACTTCCGCATCAAGGAAAGGCCATCATTTGTTGTCTATGGCCGGAATGGTATGTTCATCAATGACCGTTTCCAGATACTGCAGATCCGACTGACGTTTTCCTTTTCGTTTCGTCCGTTTGCGTACGGACTGAGAAGGATCCGGTTCTATCTCCTCCGCATTGGCAGAATCCAGAATATGTTCTGCTTCATTCAGTGCATGCTTCTCATAGAAGTCAAAGGTAAGCTGCAGGCCATCAATCTCCGATGCCTTTTCGGTTTTCCTGCCGAAATGACGCTGCGTTAGAATGCTGATTTTCTCTTCCAGAGAAGTCACCTGACGGAGCAGCTGATTGTTCTGCTCTGCCACCTGCATCATGGTATCAGAAAGCTGCAGATACATGCTAACCAGCACATCCTTCGGGATTTGATTCAGTTGTTCTTCTGTCAGTTTTGATCTCTTTTCCATAACATCATTATACCATATTTCGGAGAACAAAAAAAGAGGAAAATGACTGAAATATCAACGTTTGGATAACTTCTTTTTCAGTTGTCAA
>CAJKOS010000066.1 GCA_905201565.1 uncultured Erysipelotrichaceae bacterium | reverse complement strand
AAAACCGCCCATCTCCGACACTCCTTTCAGGAAGGGATATGCTTCGGTTTCATTATAGCAGAATCTTTCGAATTTTCACAGAAGCGGACAATTTTGTTTAGACCGCTTGCCTGATAGGCAACCAATGTGCGCTCTGTACGGCTAAACTCACCCTTCCAGAGCTCAGTAAAAGAGAAGGAAACGCGGGGCCATTCCAGTTCCTCAATCAGATGCTTTTCAATAACAAAACGCTCATCTGCATTAAGAAGATTGAACCAGCTTTGTATCATTGCGACTTTCATATCTACTACGATAAGTGCTTCACGGGCTTCGGGGTTTTCACGTATGGCAAGCCAATGCTCATACATTTTCTTTTCTGCTGTGAAGGCTGGATAATGACTCAGAATTTTTCGAACGAATTCTTCCATATGTGGCTTTCTCCTTTTGTATAAAGACAGGATAGTGCTTTACACGCTGGAGAAACTGTGCTATAATAAAATCATCCTTGCAGAACATCATCCCTTTCGGGATGGCAGCGGCCAAGCTTGTCTGCACTTCATGCATGTCGGAAGACCATCAATGGAATCACCCTCTTTCTTCGTTTTGTCCTACGGGGCTTTCCCCTTGGGACACTTATATGGTAGAGCAAAAAAAGCATTTTGAAAATTGAAGAGTTTAGGAAGATTCCTGGCAAATTTCAAGCATGGTTGATAATCATGAAAAACGGATGACAGATAATCAGGAATGTTGTAGAATACAGGCATGCAGATTCTTGGAAAAAAGTTTGCAGAAAATATGAAAAAGCATTCAACTTCTTTTGATTTGCGCTGTCTAATTGGGAGAGGGAGGTGATTCGCAGATGGAAGTTGTCAAGTGTCCGGACAGCAACCGAGAAGAACGGCTGACACGCATGGTCGAAGAGTACCAATCCGCTTTGCTGACTATGTGCTATGCCTACCTCCACGAACGGCAAATGGCGGAAGATGCTCTGCAAGAAACATTCCTGAGAGCATACAAAGCCTTGGATTCGTTCCGTGGTGAGTGTAAAGAAAAAACCTGGCTGACAAGCATTGCGATCAATGTGTGCAGGAGCATGCGAAAGAGCGCCTGGATGGTTCGGATGAATCATTCCATTACCCCCGAAGACATTCCGATGGCGGTATGGGATCGCTACGATCAGGATGCTGCCGATCTTGCGGCGGCGATTCAGCAATTGCCGTACAAGCTAAAGGAGGTTGTTCTTCTGTACTACTATCAGGAATTAACGATGCCTGAGATTGCAAAGATCGTTGGCGTGACGCCATCGATGGTTTCAAAGAGAATAAAAAAAGCGCATGTAAAGCTGCATGGCGTGCTGGGAAAGGAGTATCTCTATGGATGAATATCGCGAAAATATGAAGAAAGTCCAGAAGGCTTTGAACCAAGACGCAGCCTTCATCCAGCCCAACCCGTACCTTGCGCAGTGTGTGCTGAACGCAGCAAGAACGAAGGGGGTATATGGAATAAGCATGAAGAATAAAATGTCATTAAGTATGATGTTGGTGATTGCATTTCTGAGCATTTCTTTGGTAGCGGGAGCGGTGGCAGCTATCACCTCATTTATTGATCATGCGGCTTTGCTTCAAACCGAAAAGGGAAATATGTCGCATTGGACTTTGGAAGATAAAATAGACCTGATCATATCGATGAAGGAAAGTGGTATTGACATTCCACAAGAACAGTTAGATCTGCTTACTACTGGAGGAGTTTCAACGGAAGAGGCAACTAGAATTGCTGATCGGCTGATTGTTGAAAAAAAGTATGCACGTGAAGCACTTGCTGAGCAATACGGTTTTACGAGAACAACCTTTACATTCTTTTCAACAGAGGTAGATTTTGTTGAGGACAAAGATGGTGCATCAAATTCCTACTGGTCGGTGTTGTATACGCCAAATGTCCATAGAGATCGAATTGGCTGCTATCGTGTGAAAATAAATGCTGTTACGCAGAAAGTTATCGCCGTCGAATGGGAGTACGATACAGCAGATACCTCTGCGTCTGAAGCAAAGGGTTGGTATGCTGAAAAGTGGGATGCTGAACTAATTGATGGTTTAGCGACGTTTGAACAACGGATTCAGGCAAGAAAAAGTGAGCTGGAACTAACGCTCGGAGCCTATGATACATGGACTCTTCAAGATAAAGCTGAACTCGATCAGGAATATCTGGAATATGGGTATCCATATGGGGACAATCCGATCAATGTGCTTCCTGAGGAAAGCGACCTTTCAGTAGAAGAGGCGATATCTTTTGCCAGAGTGTACATTGAAGAAACCTATGGGCATATGACAGGCAGAAAAAACAGTCTTTGGTATAATCAAGGCAGGAGGAATTGATTATGTTGAAAGTCGGCACAAAAGCACCATCATTCACATTGCCAGATCAGAATGGCAATATGCATACATTGGAAGATTACAGAGGAAAGAAGGTCATCCTCTATTTCTATCCAAAGGACAATACACCAGGCTGTACAAAGCAGGCTTGTGGTTTTGCGGAGCTCTACCCACAGTTTCAGGAAAAAGGAGCGGTAGTCCTTGGTGTCAGTAAAGATACTGTCGCAAGCCATAAGAAGTTTGAAGAGAAGTATGGATTGCCTTTCACCCTGCTTTCGGATACAGAAAAGGAAGTCATCCAGGCATATGATGTCTGGAAGGAAAAGACCATGTATGGAAAGAAAGTGTTCGGTGTTGTAAGAACAACCTATCTCATTGATGAAGAAGGTACCATTGTCAAGGCATTTGGCAAGGTGAAGGCTGCTGAGAATCCAGGACAGATGCTGGAAATACTATGAAGATCATCATCTCTCCAGCAAAGACAATGCAGGAAGGGCATGGTTCCTATGCATCCCTGCCTGCCTTTCTTTCAAGAACCAGTATTCTTCTTTCTGAATTGAAAGAAAAAAGTGCTGCTCAGCTGATGCATATCTATGGATGTTCTGAAAAGATAGCGGAAGTGAATGCAAAGCGCTTTGCAAAGATGGATCTCAATAAGAACCTGATGAAAGCCATCGAGCGCTATACGGGTTTGCAATACCGTCACATTGACCACAAGAGCCTTGATGAAAGCGCAAAGCAGTATCTGGAAGGGCATCTGCGCATTCTGTCTGCTTTCTATGGTGTACTTTCACCAGTTGATGGCATTGTGACCTACAGGCTGGATATGAACAGTAAGCTCGAAATTGGACAGAAGAGGAATCTCTATGCATTCTGGGAAGACCGCATTGCAGGATATTTTAAAGGTGAAGTGGTCATCAACCTTGCCAGCTCCGAATTTGCAAAGATGGTCATACCGTATCTATCTCCAAAAGAAGTGATTACCTGTGAGTTTGGCAAAGTACAGGATGGAAAGTTCAAGACTGCCAGTACGTTAGCCAAAAGTGCAAGAGGTGAGATGGTGCGGTGGATGGCAATGCACAATGTTGAGAATGTGGAAGACCTGCAGAAGTTTGATGCAATGAACCTGCAATATGATGCCCATCTATCCAATGCCCATAGATTTGTGTTTGTAGAAAAGAAGTGACATTTCCAGTGGTGGAAGTGTCATTTTGGGTTTTGATGATGGTGTTCTTCTATAACTTGAGATACACCTTTTTCTTTGAGCATGTCCGGATACAATTGATCCATCATTGTGATGAATTGTTTATTCTCTGTTTCCTTATTCCGGATGATGCTGTATAACTTTTGGCTGTCCGTTTCCTGCCTCAGGAATTCGAGAATAGCATTGGAAGAGTCTGGAAATGTGGTGGTTTTATACATGTCGTAATAAGCCTGTTGTAATTCATCAAGAGAAATAGGATTCCCTTTCATCATTTCTTCGTGCAATATGCCAACAATGTCGGACAAATCGTTTTTGTATTCCCTTGCGGAACGAATTTTCATTGCCAAAAGATATGTTGGAGAAACTGTTCTGATCTCTAATACATTGTAGAAAGTTTTGTAATAGAGTGCATGTTCTATGATTTTTGGAGAATAGGAAGTGGTACGGGTGAAATCGGCGTTCAGCCAGTCATCGCGCAGATTGAAGATTTCTGCTGTACGCAATATGGCTTCTTTCATGCATTGATCAGCGATGATGAGCGCATCGGCGTCTGTTGTGCTGTTTCTGAAAGAATAATTCAGAAGAATAGAAGCACCACCGATCAGGATGATCTCAGCTTTTGCATGTCTTCCGGCAAGCTTTCTGTATTGCCGTGCAAGTTCCTTGAAGAGAATATCCAGGGTTTCCTTTGTGAGTTCTGTATTCATATGCTGTTACGGATATCGTTTTCGACGATGTTGAAACGGATGAATTCTGGTATGGCATCATACTTTGCATTTTTGAGAATTTGCGGATTGTTTTTGGCAATTGCCAAAAGTTTCAAACCGGTTGGATAGACTGGAGAAGGGAGTTTCTCTTTGCGCAATGCATCATATTTGGGGTTTGTGGAAAGGTTATGAATTCTTCTCAGGTAATCTGTCATGGCAAGCAGATAAAACGCTTCTTCTTTCCAGCCTTTCTTATAGTAAAGACGGATGGTATCTTTGCTTTCGATCCATTCCACAAATGGCATGTCTCCATAAGATCTGACCTTGTGGCATATATCACTTCTGAAATTGTCAAAAGATGGCCGCTGGGTATCGAGATAGAAGATGATTTCATCTGTTGTCATGTGGAAAATATCCGCAAGGCGGACTACGATTTTTACAGAACAGTCTTCTACTTTTTTCTTATCGTTTTTCAGATCATTGAGTGTGGAATAGGGAATACCTGTTAATTGTGACAATCTGTATACGGACAGATTCTGATCATGCAGGAGCTTTTGCAAGGACATAGGACAACCTCCTTTTCAATGTCAGTATATCACGGTAAACCGTGATAAAACAGTGATAAAAAACCGGTTATTGTGCATAACCGGATAATGTGCATCAGGCTTTCCTGAATGGATGGTATTGCCTGAGATCCCAGGCAAATACAGCAGTGGACAACATCCATGTGATCGGGTAGAGCCAGTTGGCAAGGGCGATGTCATGGATGACTTGTCCGATGGTCATGAGGGTGATGACTCTGACTGCACACCAGCATATCAACATGACAGCCATTGGCATGACGGGTCTGCCTTCTCCTCTTAAGATTGCTGAAACAACATGGGAGAAGCCAAGGAAACAGTAGAATGGGGCACAGGTTCTTGCTCTTGCTGCACCTGCTGCGATAACTTCCGGGGAACGGTTGAAGGCATTGATGAAGACTGGCGCAAACAGGATGAAGATGATACCGATTGCTTCTATGACCAAGCAGCATGTCAATATGCCAAATCGCATACCTTTGCGCACGCGGTCATCTTTTCCAGCCCCGAGGTTTTGGGAAATGAAAGTGGTCATAGCCATGGAGAAGGCAGTGACAGGCAAGAACACAAAACCCTCCACCTTGGAATAGGCACCGATGCCGGCAACGATCGCAGCACCGAAGGAGTTGTAGTAGGACTGGATCAGGATATTGGCAAAGTCAATGACACAGTTCTGCATGGCAGTAGGTATGCCAAACCGCACAATTTCCGAGAGTTCTTCTTTATGGAAGCGGATTTTTGAAGGTGTCAGGGCAATCATGCTTTTTTCTTTAAGAAGACGCCTCAGACAAAGCAAGGCGGAAAGAAACTGTGAAGCGATGGTTGCGACAGCAGCACCTGCAACACCCATGTCAAAAGCGGTGATGAGAATGATGTCCCCAACCACATTGATCAATGAACTTGTGATCAGATAGTAGAGAGGGTGGGTACTGTCTCCGCCGGCATTGAGTATGCCGACAAAGATGTTGTACATGACTAGGGCAATACTGCCCGCAAAGTAAATGCGCAGGTAGGTTACTGCAAGCGGCAGGACTTCTGCCGGGGTACCCATCCATTCAAGGATGGTCGGTGTACAGAATACACCAAACAGGGTTAGAGCAACGGATAAGACAAGACCGAGTGCTGTGAGGGTGTGGACGGCTCGTTCAGCCTTCTCCCTATTGTCGGCACCGACAGCTCTTGCGATGATGACGCCCCCGCCTGTAGAGAAACCCATAAAGAAACCGATGAGCAGATACGTCAGAGGTCCAACGGAAGTAACTGCCGCAAGGGCATTCTGTCCGACGAAGTTTCCGACGATCAGCGAGTCAGCTGTGTTGTACAGCTGCTGGAAGAGGTTGCCGATAAAAAGCGGTGCTGCATAAGCAAGAATTACTTTAGCAACACTGCCTTCGGTCATTAAACGAATTGAATTTGACTTAGACATACGTCTATATTCTAGCACTGTCTGTCTTACATGTGATGCTTTTTAGGAATCAGAATAGTACAATGAACACATGGAAAAAAAGAAGAAAATTGGTGTATCGGCTTGCCTGCTTGGCAATCGGGTCCGATATGATGGTAAAGAAAAAGGAAATCCAGATGTTATGCGGATTGTGGAAAAGGCTGAGGTCTATGTACTTTGTCCGGAAGTGTTTGGCGGTCTTCCTGTTCCGCGCATTCCTGCTGAGAGAAAAAGCGGCAGGATCATCCGCAAAGATGGGGTTGATGTTACTGCCCAGTACATGGACGGCAGCCGTATCTGTCTTGATATCTTAGTGAAAAATAACATTGGAGCGGTAGTTCTCAAGCAGCGGTCTCCTGCCTGCGGTTCACGAATGATCTATGACGGTTCCTTCAGCGGTAAACGCATTTGCGGTATGGGCGTATTTGCCGAGTTGTGCAAAGGCATGGGAATATGTGTGTTCGACGAAACGGAAACAGATGCCATTGAAAGATATCTGGAGGCAGAAGATGATTGATATTTACAAAAGTCCGATCGGAAAGATTCATCTATATTCTGATGGGGAAAAACTGGTCGGACTCTATTTTGATAAAACCGATGAACCTACCGGCAGCGATGGAGTTACGGAAAAGACAAAGCAATGGCTGGATGAATACTTTTCGGGAAAGATTCCTTCATTTCTGCCTGATGTGCAATTATCCGGCACGCCTTTTCAAAGACGGGTGATGGAAATCCTGTTGACTATTCCCTATGGCGAAGTGATGAGCTATGGAGAAATTGCGGGTATCATCGCAAAGGAGAAGGGAATTGAAAAGATGAGTGCCAGGGCAGTAGGGCAGGCAGTTGGCAGAAATCCCATTTCCATCCTTGTGCCATGTCACAGAGTGATAGGCAAAAATGGATCGCTTGTCGGTTATGGCGGAGGTATGTACAGAAAGGTATTCTTGCTGGATCTTGAAAAGAAAGTGAAGGAAACCATATGTTAAAGATTCACCAGATCAGGGTTGAAATAGGAGATACGCTTTCCCGGGAACACATTGCCCGTAAGCTTCACACTGTGCCTTCTGCCGTGCTGTCTTATGAAATTGAACGGGAAAGCCTTGATGCAAGAGGCGGTGATTTGCACTTTTCCTATACGGTTTATGCGGATGTGCGAAATGAAGAAAAGTGTCTGCGTCTGAAAGATGTGAGCCGGGAAACAAGAGAGGACTATGAGCTTCCGGTTTTGAAAAAAGAAGCTCTTCGACCGGTAATTATCGGTTTTGGACCAGCCGGTATGTATGCGGGTTTGTTGTTGGCTGAGTGCGGACTCAAACCACTGGTGATAGAACGGGGAAGTGCGGTAGAAAAAAGGAGCCGGGATGTAGAACAATTCTTTCAAGATGGCACATTGGATGAGGAATCTAATGTGCAGTTTGGCGAAGGGGGAGCAGGTACTTTTTCTGACGGGAAACTCACAACAAGGATCAAGAATTTCCGTATTCGCAAAGTGCTGGAAGAATTTGTGGAAGCCGGTGCTGATCCCTGTATCATCTATGAACACCGTGCCCATCTTGGAACGGATGTTCTATGCAAAATCGTAAAAAACATCCGGGAGAAGATTATTCGCCTTGGCGGAGAGGTGCATTTTGATGAGCGCCTGGAAAAGCTCATTGTGAAAGACGGGCATGTTTGTGGAATTCTTACAAACAAAGACAAGTACGAAGCAGAACATGTCATTTTGGCAATTGGCCACAGTGCTGCAGATACATACCAAAATCTTCTGCTGCAGGGTGTGCATATGGAACAGAAAGACTTTGCGGCAGGTGTCAGGGTGGAGCACCCTCAATCTTTGATTGATACATGTACTTATGGACGTTATGCAGGACATCCTTCTCTTGGTCCGGCAAGCTATCAGCTTCATGCTAAAACGAGTGTGAACCGCGGCGTATATTCTTTTTGTATGTGTCCTGGCGGCATTGTCATTCCTTCTTCGATCAAAGACGGTGAAGTCACCGTTCCCGCCACGGTACATCACTTTGAGCCGCCCGTCATCGTCCCGCACTTGGCTGTCTTTGAAGAACTCCTGCTGTTCTGCCGTCAGCGCATTTCCGGCGCTATCGCGCAGCGAGAATTTCTCCTTTACTCCCCGCTGATTCTGCGAGCCTCCGGGATTGCCCGTGTTGCTATTCTCGTCAGAAGCGCGAACATCGCCCTTGACACGCAACGCATCCAGTAGTATATTTGTCGCATAGAGTTCTTTGCTTGTAGCTTTCGGCCCTGTCGTGTTCAGGTGTTCATTGCTGCTTGCAGAGAGCTCTTTTTCTGTTTCTGTCACCACATCATGTAGATACAGTCTTTGATTTTGCGTATCCCTTTGTAGCATAACCGCCACATACATTTTTTCAGCGCTTTCTCCAACAGTTACCGGTGCAGCGACAACGATTCTCTCTAGTCCCATGTCATTTTTAGGCTTCGCATAAATAACATATCCGTTTTTCATGACAGCAGGAATCGCTGCGTATGTAGCAACTTTGTTCAGAGTGTTTCCATGCCGGAATTCAGAGTGTACGCTTGAATTTTTGAGCGCAACATCTCCGAACTGCTCTGTATAGACATTGTTGCCAAGTGAATTGAAGTAATCTGTAACTCTCGTTTTAAGAGGGAGGTTTCTGGCCCCGAGCTCATCGCCTGTAAGATGCTCAACAGGGCTCATGCTCTGGAGAGTAACAGAATTTCTCTCAATGTCTTTCTCCGTGAATCTGGGGTACTTAATTTGGTATTGTGTCTTGCTTGCCTGCTCCTGCACACTGCCATCCCCGGCGGTGTTTTCTTTTGCAGCCTTCACCTTCGCCGCGTCCACCAGCGCATCGTCCCAAAGCTTCTGTAGCTCCACCATCCTGTCGAGCATGGCTCTGGCCTCGTCGTGCGTCGCGCGGTCTCCCTTGAACGCAGCGCACAGCAGACTGCAGGCATTTTGGCGAAAACCCAGCAGACTTTCCGCCAGTCAAAAGCAG
>CAJKOS010000065.1 GCA_905201565.1 uncultured Erysipelotrichaceae bacterium | reverse complement strand
GAAACCGATGTTCTTTCCCTGTAGTGACCACTTCTTTCCATCATAAAGGATCTCTCCGTCATCTTTGGAAAGATTATTTGTCAATATGTTCATGAGTGTTGTCTTACCTGCACCGTTTGGCCCAAGAAGTCCATAAATGCCTTCTTCAAGAACAAGTGATACACTATCCAGTGCAACAAAAGAGCCATATTTCTTTGTGATGTGATCAATCTGCAGTTTCATGCCAATACCTCAAGTTATCTCAATGGGACAAAACCATCATAGTTTTCCTGGTAATAGTCTTCTTCTAAAAGCCAGCCATACTGTCCATCCATAGTGCCGAGGTAACCATTCTCTGTTGTGCGGAATCGGGCGAATGCGAGTACATCTGTATTGCCATTATTATCCATTTTGACTGGATTATCGCCTGATATATTTCCTCTCATAAAATATGTATTTTCATCACCATCTTCATAAATATAAAATACATGATTGCCAAATATGTTGGCACGGATAATTGTGTCGTTAATCTGATAGAGAAGTTTGTCTTCCCCGGTATCCAGATCATAGAGATGGATTTCGTGTTCTGTACAATATGTCAGAAGGTTATCTGCATTGATATTACCATATGGATCAGAATATAGAAGCATTTCCTTTTCTTCATCCACAACAACTTCATATGAAAGGTCATTCAGATTCATTTTGTACAACTCACCTTTGTATTGAGAAGTTTGAGGGTTATAAGAGATGTATTTCGTGAACATCATACATTTTCCATTACTACCAACAATAATCCAGCTTTCTTCTGACGAATCATAGTGCAGAATTGTTCTTTCTTTCCTTGTTGAGAGGTTAATTTCTACATATTCAGTTGTATTTATACTTCCGAAAGTCAGATTTGCATTGTCAAAGACCATTTGATTTACTTGAAGATAAATGCAGTCATAGGAAACCATGATGCCCTGCATTGTGATGAAGTAATACTTATTGTCTTCTGTCTTTGAAACAACTTTCTTTAGTCTTGTTCTTTCATTGGTTAATGGATCCTGTTCAAAGAGAACTATACTTCCATCATCCATCTTGCGGATGTAATACCAGAGATCTTTATAGGCGATGAATTCACTGGCATTACCAATATAGGATCCACAGTCTTCTGAATTGTGCTGGCAACCTGCCTTGGAACAGAAAACAGTAAAATCATCGGAAACTGAAGGATCACCATAGTACACTACACTGCCGGATGGTTTAAATACAGCATCACCTTTACCGGCAGAAATAGATTCCTGGAAACTTGTATGTATAGAGACCTGGTTTTCTATTTGTAATAGCGAATCATGTGTTATATCTTGATCAATTTTACTTGTGGAAGCGTTACCACAACCGCACAACATAATTATACTTGTTGTAAGTAATAAAGTTTTATTCATAAGGCAATCTCCTTTTGATATAGAAAAGAAGCGGAATAAAACCACTTCTTTTCTACCAGAAACAATTGATTAATCAGTATACAATATTGATGTCAGATTTGAAAACTGGAACACTCAATATAGTAATTGAAGCACTGCCACTGATAATTCCTGTTGGATCTCCATATTGACAGAATACTGAATTGGCATAGGTTGTGCCGCAAACGGAATTATATGTAACCGCACTACTATAATTTGTCGCTATGCCGTGACTAGCAGTTCTAAATGTTCCCCTTACAGCTGAGTGTTCACGTGTTACCTGGGCAGGTGTATAAAATGATACACCCAAGCCATTTCCAGTATTGTAAAAAGAGTGATTGTAAGAAAAACTATCACCATTATGTTCAAAATTGCCATAGCTGTACCCATTCCCAGAAACTCTTGGAGAAATATCAGCGTTTACTGGTGTGACCAATGTCATTGCCAAAATGGCAACAAGAGAAATTATCTTTTTCATGAATTACCTCTTTATTTCTTATTCTGAAACAACTTTGCCAGATGATTAATTGATTGATTCAAAACATATAGAAAATTCTAATGGAAATATATAAAGGGAGACAGACAATCATATGGCAAAAAAATACACGTAGTGAGCAATGTTTCTTTTTATTAGAAGAACAAACCAAATCTGTCTGCTTCTCAGAGGAAGCAGTTTTATATATCACCATTTTTATACCGTGAAGAATTGTAGATTAACATTTTGTATCTTTCTCCTTTACTACACATCACTACATATTATTATGGTTGTCAATGCTGCTGTTACATTAAAATGTACACATCTGCCAGTTCATTATTGCATTGCCTGTTCAAGACAAAATGACAATTGCATCATAGTTTTCCTGGATGAAATCTTCTCTATAGATCCATCCTGACTTGCCATCATCCGTCATGCCAAGATAACCATTCTCAGTTGTGCGATAGATGGAAAATGAAGTCTGGTTATTCTCGCCACCATTGTTTATTTCGACTGGTGTATCACCGGATGTATTGCCGTGCATGAAATGCAAAGTGCTGTTATCTTCAAAATATGTGTAGTACACATCATTTCCATAGATATTGGCATGGATGATTCTTTCATCAGTTGTGTAGAGCTGTTTGTCTTCATTTGTGTTTGTGTCATACAAGTGGACTTCATGTTCTGTACAATAGATGAGAAGATCATCAGAATTGATATTTCCATATGGATCTGCATACATCAACATACCCGCAGCTTCATCGATGATGACTTCACGTGTAAGGGTGGAAAGATCATATGCATATAGCATTTCATACGATAGGGGATCGTCTTCAGAATTTGGAAGATATTGACCAATGAGAAGATACTTTCCATTTCCGGCTTCTATATACCATCCTTCCTTTGCTGGTTCATAGGATAGTATTGTTCTTTCTTCTTTCGTCTTCAGATTGATTTCCACAAACTCCATCATGTCTTCACTATCGGCACCGGGATTTTCAGTCTTTTTCTCTAAGACCTGTACATAGAGGCAGTCATAGGAAACCATCATGTTCTGCATGGTGTTGATGTACTGTGTATTGCCTTCAAATCCAGAAGTGACAGTCTTCAGTGCAGTTCTTTCATTTGTTTCTGGATCGTGTTCAAAGAGGACCATACTTCTATCCTCCATCGTACGGATGTAATACCAGAGTCCTTTATAGGCAATGAATTCACTGGCATTGCCAATATAGGCACCACAGTCTTCTGTATCATGTGTGCAACCGGTTTTGGAACAGTATACGGTGAATGCATCATCAACAGAAAGATCACCATAATACACTACACTGTCAGATGGTCTGAATACAGCATCCCCATCCCCGGCAGAAATTGCCTGGCTGGCACCAACCGGGATTGCGGACTGGTTTTCTGTCTGCAGAAGTGATTCATGATCAACAGTGGTTTCAGTTTCTTTTGTGGAGGAGGTGCCACAACCACATAACAAACTGATCGCTGTCATGATGAGAACAGATTTTGTTTTCATTGGTATTTCCTCCAATTATTGAAAGTTGATACGGATGTCAGATTCGAAAACAGGATTGCTCAGTATGGTAATCGAAGCATGTCCACTGATAATACCTGTCGGATCATCGTACTGGCTATATACCGGATTTGCATAGGTTGTGCCGGAAAGGGGATCGTAGGTCACAGCACCGCTATAGTTTGTGTCAAGGCCATGGCTTTTGGTCGAGAAAACTCCCTGCACAGAAGAATGCTGGCGGGTTACCCTCGCAGGGGTATAAAATGATACACCTAATCCATCTCCAGCATAGTAGAACGAGTGGATGAAAGGATATGTCATACCCTGATATGTTGTGGTATCTGGATCCTCGCTATGTGTGAAAGTGCCACTGCTGTAGCCATTTCCTGCATGTACTGGTGTGATCAATGCCACTAACAATACAAATACAAGTATCTTTTTCATGTTATCCTCCAATGATATGCATAGAAAAAACACAATTGTCGTGAAAAGACTGGTTCATGATTGAACGACAAAGGTTCCTGCTTGTCAGCAGGATTGTCTGTCTCCATTTCGATATCTTGCCATATTGTATGTTAACATCAGGAATCCCTTCCTTTCAAAAGGGAAAAGTTATAGTGCAGGAATGGACTTGGAACGTTCCTTTGCCTTGGCAATCAATGCATCAAGATATGGATTTGGCTGATGGTCTTTGCGGAAAGCAAGAACAACCGGCATGCCTGCTTTTGGCTCAAGCGGTATTGCAGTAACACCCTTTGCCCGTGAGACATTCAAGGTACTGATTGGCAGCAGGGCAACACCTTTGCGGGAACGGACCACTTCAAGGATCTGATCGATTTCTGTTGTCTGCACATTTTCAGTAGAGATATGGTTTTTAATCAGCAGTTGTTTGCAGAAGCTGTAGGAACCACTGTGTGGATTAGAAAGGTAGAAAGCTTCATTCTTGAGCTCTTTTAAAGTAATGCTTGGCCTGTCCGCAAGAGGATGGTCACTAGCCATGATGGCTGCGACTTCATCACTGGCAAGTCTTACCGTCTTATAGCAATTTGAACAAAGCATGTTCTTGCGGATGACGATGGCATCATAATAGCCTTTGTCGAGGTCTTCGATCAAAGTATGTCCATCATCTTCTTCCATATGGATTTCTACTTCCATATGGTCATCGCGGAAGAATTCAAAAAAGCTTGAAAGACGATATTGTCTCAATATCGGCATATGACCAATAAATAAGGAACGCCTTTCTTCTTCACAGAAGCGGTCCATTCTCCTTGTCATCATGCGCCATGCCCGGATGAGCTGTTTTGCCATCGGTAAAAGTGTTTCACCAGCTTTGGTGAGAACACCTGATTTCTTTCCTTCACGGATGAATAAGAGACACCCCAGTTCCTGTTCAAGGGTGAGAATTTCCTTGGATGCAGAGGAGCTATAACGGTGCAGATCACCATTTGGTGCAACATACATTTCACTTTCTGCTGCGGAAACAAATACTTCCAGTTCTTCAATTGTCATATGTATATGCCTGCCTTCTTTCTATCATTATACAGTGAAGCGAAAGAAAAAGGACTCTTTTTGAGTCCTTCATGCATTTTACTTGTTCTCTAATGCTTCTTTCGCAACCGATAACATGAGTTTAATGCGGTTTTCCTGGTTGACACGGGTAGCACTCGGGTCGTAGTCAATGGCAGAAATGTTGGCTTCGGGATAGAGTTCGCGAAGTTTATTGATAACGCCTTTACCCATAATATGGTTCGGCAGACATCCGAATGGCTGGGCGCAGATGATATTTGGATAACCGCCTTTGATGAGTTCTACCATTTCACCGCTCAACAGCCATCCTTCACCCATCTTGGCACCAAGATGGATGATACCATCAGTTCCCTTCATGAGTTCACGGAAAGAACCAGGTCCATAGAAACCATATTTGCGCATGGCTTTGGATGACTTTTTGCCAAGCCAGTCCAATATGCTGAGAAGGATGTGCCACATCCATTGCATGTACTTCTTTCCGCCATAGAGTTTGATATCGAGTTCAAAGTTGGCCACACAATATTCTACATACCCCATGATGCCTGGCATATTGACTTCACAATCTTCTGATTCCAGGAAGTTCTTGAGGTCATTGTTGCCCATTGGTGAGAATTTGACATAGATTTCACCGACGACACCAACTTTGACTTTAGGGGTCCTTTTGATTGGAACTAGTGAAGCATCTTTGGCTATGGCTTTGAATTGGCGCGGCAGGGCAGTGATGAAGTAGTGTTTGTTTTCCTTCATCCATGTACTAACTGTTTCGATCCATTTGTCCGCCCATCTGTCAGCATCACCTGGATTGATTTCATATGGGCGAATCTGGTTGCGAAGGGCATCGATGAGATCGCCGTATTCCAAAGCTGCCAGAGCCTTGAGGACAAGCCTTGCGGTAAAGGGCATCGTACTTCCTTTTTCAAGACCTGACGGATTGACGGAAGCAACCGGAATATAGCCATAACCGGCTTTGACAAGAGCCTTGCGCAGCAGCTTGATATAATTGGATGCACGGCAGCCACCACCTGACTGGGAAATGACAAGGGCAGTGTGATGCAGGTCATACTTGCCAGAATTCAAGGCATCAAGGAACTGACCAATGACGAGCAGGGCAGGGTAACATGTGTCGTTATGGACGTACTTGAGTCCGAGTTGGGCAACTTCTGAGCCGCTGTTCTCCAACAATTCTACATGGTAACCTTCGCTTTCCATGGCAGCTTTGACAATTCTAAATTGCAGAGGTGCCATATTTGGAATGAGAATTGTATAACTGTCCAGCATGTCCTTTGTAAAATTTGGTGTGA
The DNA here is from genome assembly GCA_905201565.1 of uncultured Erysipelotrichaceae bacterium. GTDB lineage: Bacteria > Bacillota_I > Bacilli_A > Erysipelotrichales > Erysipelotrichaceae > Bulleidia. The sequence continues at coordinate 3,189 of CAJKOS010000065.1, read as the reverse complement.
GGTATTTCATCGGGAAGCCTCCTGTTTCTGTTCTTCAAGAGCCGCAAACAGTGAGCGGATGCGGATGTTTACTGCGCCGAGGTTTGTAATTTCATCAATTTTCAGCTGGGTGTAGAGCTTTCCGCCTTCCTGCAGGATTTCCCTTGTCTCATCGGTTGTGATCGCATCGAGTCCGCAGCCAAACGACACAAGCTGGACAAGGTCAGTATCAGGCTGGGTTGTGCAATACTTTGCGGCAGCGTACAACCGACTGTGGTATGTCCACTGGTTGAGGACAGCAGTAGGGAATTTGTGCATAATCCATGAGACGCTGTCTTCAGTGACAACAGCTGCACCTTGTCTTATGATGAGGCGGTCAATGCCGTGATTGACTTCTGGATCAACATGATATGGACGTCCAGCCAGGACAATGATGTGCCTGCCTTCTTTTCTTGCCTCTTCGATAACCCATTTGCCTCTTTCCCGAATTTCTGTCATGTGGCGGTAGTATTCATCATATGCCGCATCTATCGCATCATGGACTTCCTTTGCACCAATGCCGGCAAAGTATTTAGCCAACAGCTTTGGTGCCCTTTTCGTGAAGTCTTTTCTTGCGTCGAGGTTGATGTAATCATAGATGAATTTCTTGTTATGCAAAGCAGGGATGTTGTTGGCAAGTACTTCAGCATAATAGGCAACTACCGGACAGTTGTAATGATTATCACCGAGACCTTCATCGAGGTTATAACTCATGGAAGGGTAGAAGATGGCATCAATTTCAGGATCTTTTGCCAATGCTTCAATATGACCGTGGGATAACTTTGCCGGATAACATGCCGTATCACTTGGTATTGTTCCCTGACCTTCTTGATAGAGGGTGTGGCTGGAAACCGGGGAGACTTTTACCTTGAAGCCAAGGTGTGTGAAAAAGGTATGCCAGAATGGCAGCAGTTCATACATGTTGAGACATAGCGGAATACCAATGGTACCGCGCTTTCCATCACCCGGATTGCTGGCATATGAAAGTAATGCCTGTAACTTATAGGCATAGAGGTTGAGGGTATCATCAGCAGCCTTGCCAGTAACCGGTTTTTCACAACGGTTGCCGGAAATCAATCGTTTTCCGTCAGAGAAGGTATTGATGGTCAGCTGGCAGTGGTTTCCGCAGCCCTGGCATTGTACGTTTTGTACTTTCTGTGAGAAGGCATCCAGCTCTTCTTTAGAAAGAAGAGTGGATTTATGGTCGATGGCATGGTGGTTTTTGCCATAGAGGGCAGCACCATAGGCACCCATAAGGCCGGCAATGTCCGGACGGATGACCTCAACGCCCATTTCTTTTTCAAAGGCGCGCAATACCGCTTCGTTATAGAATGTGCCTCCCTGTACGACAATGTGTTTGCCAAGCTGTTCTGGGGAAGAAGCACGGATTACCTTATATAATGCATTTTTGACAACAGAAATAGATAAGCCTGCAGAGATGCAGTCAATGGTCGCACCATCTTTCTGTGCCTGTTTGACACTGGAATTCATAAAGACGGTACACCGGGAACCAAGGTCTACCGGATGTTTTGCAAATAAGCCTTGCATGGCAAATTCTTCTACGCTGTAGTTCAGTGCTTTGGCAAATGTCTGTAAGAAGCTGCCACAGCCGGAAGAACATGCTTCATTGAGGAAGATGTCGCTGATTGCCCCATCTTCAATCTTGAAGCACTTCATGTCCTGACCACCGATATCGATGATGAAGTCTACATCTGGCATGAAGTATTTGGCTGCTGTAAAGTGGGCAACAGTTTCGACAATGCCGCCATCACAGCGGAAGGCTTCCTTCATGAGTTCTTCTCCATAACCGGTAGTGGTGACAGACTGGATATAGAGATGCGGATGTTTTTCATAGAGTTCCAGCAATGTTTCCCGCACCATCGGAATCGGGTTGCCATCATTTGGCTGATACTTTGTATAGAGCAGTTCACCTTTGTTGTTGATGACCGCAATCTTGATGGTTGTAGAACCGGAGTCAATACCGATATGGACCGGACCACATGTTTCATCAAATGGGACACGCGGTACGCTTGCTTTGGCATGGCGGTTATGGAACTTCCAGTATTCATCCCTGTTTTCAAACAGTGGGGGAAGACTTGCATAGGTGGAAGTTTTGGAATAGTTGGAAAGTTTTGTGACGACTTCCTTCAGGTCATAGGCAGCATCCGCATAATAAGCTGAGCCAAGTGAGACATATAAAAGGCTGTTTTCAGGACAAGTGCCAGTAACATGCAGTGTTTTATCAAAGCTGTCACGTAATGTCTTTGAAAATGTCAATGGTCCGCCAAGGTAGAGAATGTTGCCCTTGATGGGACGACCCTGGGCAAGACCGGCAATGGTCTGGTTGACAACTGCCTGGTAGATGGAAGCGGCGATGTCTCCGGCTTTGGCACCCTGGTTGATCAGGGGCTGTACATCGGATTTGGCAAAGACACCACACCGGGAGGCAATGGTATAGGTGCGGGTTGCTTTCTGGGCTTCTTTGTCCATCGTATCGGCATCCATTTTTAATAAGGATGCCATCTGGTCGATGAAAGCACCCGTTCCACCGGCACATGAACCGTTCATTCTGACTTCAAGACCATTGGTCAGAAACAGGATTTTGGCATCTTCTCCACCGAGTTCGATGATGCAGTCAGTACCAGGATTGAGGCGGTTTGCGGCAATGCGCTCCGCAAAGACCTCCTGTACAAAAGGGACACCACAGGCATCCGCAAGTCCCATGCCGGCAGAACCGGAGATGGCGAGAATAACTTTATTTCCTTTGCTATATTGTTCATCAATGCGCTTCAGTATTTCCGAACCCTTTTGCAGGATGTGGCTGTAATGGCGCTCATAAGATGAATAGATGATGTTTTCTTCATCGTCAAGGACGACACATTTGATGGTTGTAGAACCGATATCCAGACCTACTCTCATACACCCTCCTTAATAAATAAACATAACCTAAACATTAGTATTTTAGTGATCTTTTGCACTGCGTCAAGCCTTTAGACTGATAGCATGCGTTCAAAATTTAACATGCTATAATTTGACTTTCAAGACATGTGCAACATGAAAGCGCATACGAAGATTTTTGTTCCGAAAAACAAATGAATTATGTAAAGATTGTGTTAAAAAACATCCTCTGGTATATTGTTGATATGGGGAAACCCGGGGAGGAAAGAATGA
>CAJKOS010000064.1 GCA_905201565.1 uncultured Erysipelotrichaceae bacterium | reverse complement strand
ATGCATTTGGATGTCCACCACCGTTGAACTGCTGGGCAATTTCATTGATGACCACATGTTTAGAACGCAATGAACCATTGTAGTGACCAGGGTTTTCTTCACTTTCGGTAAAGATTGCCCATATTTCAAATTCACGCACATGGCCAAGCTCATCGATATAGTTACGTGCTTCAGAACCGGTGATCTCCAGGTTCCTGAGCTCTTCCTTTCTGAAGATGACATAGGCTAAACCTCTATGGAATCTTACCTTGCTGCGAAGGTAATTCTGAAAGTTGAATATTGAATATGGTACATCAAAGAGTTCCCGGTTCACACTTGCTACATCAATGCCCTTACTGATCAGGTATGCGCCTGCTTCAAGGGTATGGGCAGTGGTGTTGTTCGTCCTGTAACATAGTGTATCTGTCAATAATCCCCGATAGAGGTATTTTGCAGCAGTCAGTGACAACGTATAGCTTTCGCTATATGCCTGGAAGAAATCGGTGAGGATTTCACAAGTTGCGGCAGCTTTGTCAATGACGATACAAGGATCTCCAAATGGCTCACGATTTGGATGATGGTCTACCTTGACAATCCGCTTTGCCTTTGTGGCGCGGTAATCATCAATACGGGCAATATTTGCCGTATCGAGGATGATGGCAGTACTGTTTTCGATGACTTCATCCGCTATGGTATGACTTTGTGGGAATACGCACTGGTTTGTCGTTTCAAATCCTGCTGCATAGACTTCCTTTTCCGGGAAGTTTTCCCTGATCCATGTATACAGTCCCCATTGTGAACCAAGGGCATCACAATCAGGATGTTCATGGCGGAAGATGGTGATGATGTCACTTTGTACAATGGCATCAAGAAGTGTATCAAACAGGTTGTTTGTCATGATTAAAGATGTAACAGAGATTGCGTATCGCGGGCAATCATCAGTTCCTCATTTGTCGGGATGACCCATACCTGTACTTTGCTGTCAGGTCTTGAAATCAAAGCTTCTTTGCCATGGATTGTGTGGTTGAGTTCATAATCAATGGAAAGCCCCATCGCTTCTTCAAGACCCTTGAGAATTCTCTCTCTGATCTCATCATCGTTTTCTCCAAGTCCTGCGGTGAAGGCAATGGCATCAACGTGACCAAGCTGTGCAAAGTAGCCACCAGCCACATTGACGGCACGGTTTGTGTAAAGATCTACTGTCAGGATTGCGCGTTCATTTCCTTCATGTACGGCAGACTGGATATCACGGGCATCAGAGGAAATTCCAGAAACACCGAGCATACCGGACTTCTTGTTGAGGATGTTATCCATCTCATCCGGTGAAAGATTCAATTTCTTCATCATGTAGAAGACAACTGTCGGATCAATGTCACCACATCTTGTGCCCATCATGATACCGCCAAGTGGTGTAAGACCCATGGATGTATTGACAACCTTGCCATTGCGGATGGCAGTGATGGAAGCACCATTACCAAGATGGCATGTAATCATATTCAATGTGTTGACATCTTTCCCCATCAGTTCAGCTGTGCGTCTATTGACATAGTAATGGGATGTGCCATGCGCACCATATCTTCTGATCTTGTGATCGGTATACCATTCATATGGTACCGGGAAAAGATAGGATTCCGGTGTCATTGTCTGATGGAAAGCTGTATCGAAGACAAAGACGTGACGAATAGAAGGCAGTGCTTCCACAAAAGCACGGTAGCACACAAGGTGGGCAGGATTATGCAATGGTGCAAGTTCTGCAAGTTCCTCTACCTTTTCGACAACACTTTCATCAACGACTACAGACTTGTCAAAGTAAGAACCACCCTGGACAATGCGGTGACCAGCAGCATCGATTTCGCTGAGGTCTTTGATGATGCCATTTTCAACAAGGCTCTTCAACAGAATATCGACAGCTGTCTTATGATCGGGTACAGGGAGTTCCTGTACTTTCTTTTCACCATTGTACTTGATGGTGAAAGCACCCATTTCCTGACCGATTCTTTCTGCCTGACCACTAGAGAGTACTGTTTCAGACGGCATGTCAAACAGTTGGAATTTCAGGGATGAAGATCCCGAATTGACTGAAATAATCTTGCTCACAATTTTCCTCCTTCAATTTCAGTATTAATGCATTCCTGTATCATTGCATCCATCGTTTCATCTGCGTGTAGACGCATCTTTTTATATAATGCCATACGCTTGTGAAACGAAGCGACAAGATGCAGTTTTTCTTCATACATGGACAATTCCTGACGACACCTCTTCAATGTATCCGAGACCGCAGCCCGTGAGATACCTTCATCCTCAGCAATCTCTGCCAGAGAATAATCCTCCCGGTAATAGTCTTCAAAGAAACGTCTTTGCTTTTCTGTCAGCAACGATCCATAAAAATCATAGAGTTCGTTATAATCCTCACGCTTACTGGACACCTTTGAGTCCCTCCGAAATACTATAGAGGTAGGAGTCAAGATCAAAAGGTCTTAAGTCCTCCGCATGTTCACCAAGACCTATAAAGATCACCGGCACATGCAATTTGTACTTGATGGCAAGGATGATACCACCTTTTGCCGTACCATCCATCTTTGTCAGGATGATACCGGTGAGCTTTGTGCTCTCTGCAAAGACCTCTGCCTGAGAAAGGCCATTCTGACCAGTTGTCGCATCCAATACAAGCCATGTGTTATGTGGAGCACCTTCAATCTCCTTGCCAGAAACTCTGTTCATCTTGGCAAGTTCCTGCATCAGGTTTGTCTTGTTCTGCAATCTTCCCGCTGTATCACAAAGCAGGATGTCAGCCCCTTTTTCTTTGGCAAAGCGGCATCCATCTACGATGGCAGCACTTGGATCACCATTCTCACGGCCTTTGATCGTTGGCACATTGAGCCTTTCTCCCCATTTGGCAAGCTGTTCAATAGCACCAGCACGGAACGTATCCGCTGCTACAAAAGCAACCCGCTTCCCCTGTTTCTGGTACATGTTGGCAAGCTTTGCGGCAGATGTAGTCTTGCCAGAACCATTGACACCTTCAAGAAGGATGACCGTTGGACCATTTTCGTTATAGACAATTGGTTCATCCGGATATTCTTCATAGATTTCCTTCATGATTTCCAAAAGGAAGTTCATCGCCCAATGGAATGTAATACCAGGATAGTTTTCACTTTTTTCCTTGAGTTTTTCACAGATCAGGTCTGCCAGTTCAATGCCAACATCACTTTCCAATAGGACGATGGTCAGTTGTTCAAGAAACTCATCGTCTACACCATGGAAGGAATAACTCATCTCATTCAATGCATCAGAGAAAGTCTGTTTTGTCTTTTCAAAGCCGCTGAGATAGACGGCTTTATCTTCTTTCTTCTGAAACATCTCTTTCAGTTTGGAAAAGAAACTCATGCCTGTTCCTCCTTTTCACTATCAGCCATCTGCATGGCATCTTTCAATGTGACCTTCAGCATCTGTGAAACACCCTGATGCTGCATGGTGACACCGAAGAGCACATCTGCTTTTTCCATCGTACCTACACGGTGGGTGACAACAATAAACTGTGTGTTCTCCGTATAGTTGTGCAGATATTGGGCAAAACGTTCAACATTGCCCGGATCAAGGGCGGCTTCCACCTCATCGAGGATGACAAGTGGTACAGGCTTTGCCTTGAGTATCGCAAACAGCACACAGAGGGCAATCAGTGACTTTTCACCACCGGAGAACAACATGTTGTTGCGGATGGTCTTGCCTGGTGGCTGGGCATTGATATCAATACCGGTATTCAAAAGATCATCCGGCTCACAAAGGATGAGCTCTGCCCTTCCTCCACCATAGAGACTTGTGAATATCGTGTTGAATTCACGATTGATTTCATCAAATGTCTCTTTGAACTGCTTTTTCATGACACTGTCCATCTCATCAATAGCAGAAAGAATCTTGTCACGTGAGTCAGTGAGTTCAGCAATCTGCTGTTTCATCGTCTCATAGCGTTCATTGACTTCATTATACTCCTCAGGAGCGTTCATGTTGATATTGCCAAGGCGCTGAATTTCAGCCCGCAGGGAAGAAACTTCCTCTTTGGCTCTGGCAAGATCTTCTGTATCGACATCTTTCATCCGCTCACTGGCAGATTCAAATGTCAGCTGGTACTCCGAGGCAAGCCTCTGCAGGTTGTTATCGAGCTTTGTTTCTAGTCTTCCCTGGTCTACCTCAATAGCATGGTAGGAAGACTCTGCCATGGAGAGGTCTTTGCGGATTTGTCTCAGCTGTGCTTCTTTGCGTTCCGCATCAGCATTTTCCTTTAATCTTCTTTCACGGTAGGAACGGATTTCAGCGGTGAGATTATCGCGCTTTGAATAGGCTTCATTCAAAGCGGTGATCAGTTCATCACCAGTATTCTCTGTTTCTTCATGCATCGATTCACCGAGCAGGATGAGGTCATTCTTCAATTTCTCATACTTTGCCTTCTTGGCATCGATGACAGGCTCAATAGCCGCAATAGAGCGTGTCAGTTCCTGATTCTTGTAACGTTCCTGTTCCTGGATGGCATTGGCTTCAGAGAGCTTCTTTCTCGCTAATGCTTCTTCTGCCTGTTTGGCATCGAGCTTCTGGATGATTTCTTCATATTCCTTGCGCATGGTCATGATATTTGCCGCATTGCGCGTCTTGCCACCGGTCATGGAACCACCACGGTGGATGACTTCACCATCGATGGTGACAATCTTATACATTCGCTTTGTCAATGCAGAAAGCTCATTACCTGCTTCCATACTGTCACAGACAAGGACATTGTTCAAAAGGGAATCTACCACCGGATCAAACTGCTTCTCATTTTCGACAAAGTCACTGGCTACGCCAAGGAATCCTTTTGTATTTTCACAAATGATCAATGCATCTTTGGAAACCCATCTTGGCTGGCATACTGTCAAAGGTAAAAATGTTGCTCGACCAGACTGGTTCCTTGTCAAAAATCGGATGGCATCGCGGGCACAGGCATCATCGAGGGTGACGATGTTGTTCATAGCACCACCAAGGGCTGTAGAAACCGCTTCTTCATAACCGCTTTTTGGCTTTAATACCTGTCCGATGACACCCAGGATGCCGTGCAGGGCATGCTGGTGGTCCATGATGGAACGGATACCTGCCTGGTTATTAAACGGATTGCGCTGGATCTGTTCGATGACATTCTTTCTGTTTTCAAGATTTCTCACCATTGTGGAAGCCTGCTGCAATTCCCCTTCACATGTCAGGATGACCTGTGCCTGGTGGGCAATCTTCTCACTTGTCAGCTTGCGTTCAGTTTCAAGGGCGGATAAGCGGTCCAGACGGTCTTCATATTCCGCTTTGGCTTCCTGCATAAGACGCCTTGTCTCTTCACGCTTTTCTTCCGCATTACCGGTTTCGATGATGTATTTGCGCTTTTCATCGAGTTCTGTACGCCTTGCTTCAAGGGACTGGATTTCATTGACCGTCTTCATGAGGCTGTCCTGCATGGCATTGATTTCTCTGTCCAGTGCATTGGAAGAACTGCGGGCTTCCTGGATGCGGGTTTCTGAGACGAGGATGTTTGTCTTGTACATGGTCATCTTTGTATCGATGTCAAACATCGTCTCTTTGGCAGAATCGATAGCCGCATTGATATCATGAATATCCTGTACAAGGACAGATATTTCTATTTCCTCAAGTCTTTTCTTCTTCTCCCGGTAAATCTCAGCTTTGCGGGCTGCCTTCCTGAGTGGAGAAACCTGTTTTTCGAGCTCCAGCAGAATATCATTACTGCGGTCGAGGTTATCCTTTGTCCTTTCGAGTTTCGATAAGGATTCCATTCTTCTCTTGCGGTATTTGGCAACACCTGCTGCTTCTTCAAAAATACCGCGTCTTTCCGATGGTTTGGCATCCGCAAAGGAAACGACATTACCCTGGGAGATAATGCTCAAAGAATCCCTGCCTAGACCCGTGTCAAGAAACAGATCGACGACATCGCGCAATCTGACATTCTTCTTGTTGATGAGGTATTCCGCATCACCAGAATCACGGTAGAGACGTCTTGTCACCTCAATTTCTTCCAGTTCACTATTCAATACATGGCTGCTGTTATCAAACACAAGTGTGACCTCAGCCATGTTGAGCCTTCTTCTGTCTGCACTGCCGGCAAAGATGACATCGTTCATCTTCTCACCGCGAAGGCTCTTTGCACTCTGTTCGCCAAGCACCCATCTCACCGCATCGGAGATGTTGGACTTGCCGCATCCGTTAGGACCGACAACACCTGTCAGCGGGTGGTCAAAGGTGATGACTGTTTTATCCGCAAAGGACTTGAATCCCTGCATTTCTATTCGTTTTAAAAACATGTAGTACTCCTCAATACCGTTCGATATTATAACAAATATCGCATGTGCTGTGGTCTTTAGTTGCGGTTTGAAAGCTCAGCTTCTGCCTCTGCTATCAGTTTTTTTGCATTTGTGTCCTGTTTGTGCAGGATCATATAACTGCCATAGGCATAGGGGTTATCTTTTGTACATGGCTTATCTTCGATGATCATCGTCACACCATCTTTCTTTTCTACCACATACTTTTCATCATGAATGTCTTTAAAGCCATGAATGGATTCCTTCATAAAGCCATCTTTGATATACATCAATACCCTTCTGCCATAGACAAGCTGATAGGTGACAGGGGTAAAGCAATAGCGTTCCTTGAATGCCTCAAGAGCCATCAGGATCTGTTCTTTGTTGCATTCTGAAGAAAATATAGCCCCATCAATCCCATCTTTGGATAACACATAGGCAAGGGCATAGGAATTGGCAATGTTCATCGTCATACCCGCAATGCAGTGGTTATGGCTGCCATAAAGATTACCAGCAGAAGAAAGAATGCAGTTGTCATAGACAAGTGGCTGATCCAGGTTTTCATCGACTACAGGGCATGTATGGCTTTCATCAAAGACTGCCAGCGTATCATCTTGTTCAATGTGCTGTTCATGTGCTTCGATTAACAGCTTCCTGCCTGTTTCTAATTTCTCTAATGCAAAGTGATACGGACACATACCCTTGCGTTCATGGCGTTTCATGCGCAGCTCTGTAAGTTGTTCCATCGCACTTCTTCTTGTCTCGTTGAGAAGGCTGACTGGCATAAAGATATTGTCTGCCTCTCCTTCAACATGAGTGACCGTGTATGGGAAGTCTCCGGTTTTCTTTAAGGAACGGATGATGCGCTCTTTTTCAAGTGGTGCAGACTTTGCTTCTTCGACAACACCTGTGCTTTGCGCTGTCGCAATACGGCCATCGTTGTCGGTGATAGTGACAACAAATGGCTGACCGGGCATTGCTGCATAGTGTATGGAAACAGGTATTGTTCTGCCCATTGTTTTGATTTGTTCATCAATAGCAGCTATTAGTGCTGTATCACTTGTTTTATGCAATGGATCACCAATCTTTGGACGTTCTCCTTTTGGACAGCCAAGGACTACCGTGTCACCAGCTTCTGCCTGGTTGACAAGTTTTCCATTTTTGTAGATCTTCACCGCTGTTAATCCAATATCCTGCGGGTGATGCAGGATGCGAAGACCATCATGCTGATGGAGGGACTGTGACAGCTTTACGGTTACAGATCCTTTTTCATATCCGGTCACCTTTCCGATTTCAATACCCCTGTGATTTGGACGGTAGTGGCTCATGCGATGATCAACATCCGCATGAAAGAGGTGTCCTTTGGAAAAACCGCGGTTGAACATCAGTAACAATTCCTGCTGTCTCTTTGGATCGATGGTATAGGTCTTTCCTGCATAACATGCATCGATGGCTTCCCGGAATGTCTTTGTGACAAGGTAGACATATTCTGGACGCTTCATGCGTCCTTCTATCTTGAGGGAGCTAACACCTGCTTTGATAAGGGCTGGTATGTTATCGATTGCATTGAGGTCTTTTGGCGATAAGAGATAATCACCTTCCTGAAACCAGGAACCATCTTCTTTCTTGTACTTCAACCGGCAGGATTGGGCACACATGCCACGGTTTGCACTTCTGTTTTTGGTTGCACTGCTCATGAGGCACTGACCAGAATAGGAAATACAGATGGCACCATAGGCAAAGACTTCTATTTCTACACCCTGCTTACATGCCTCAGCTATGATTTCAATCGGTGTTTCCCTTGCAAGAACGATGCGGGCTGCTCCTTCTTCCTTCATGTATTTCACCCCGGCAAGGTTATGGATATGCATCTGGGTGGAACAGTGGATATCAAAGTCTGGAAACATGGTTTTCACAAGGTGGAAAAGACCAAAGTCCTGCACAAGCAATGCGTCCACATCGTTATCATAGAGAAACTGCACGGTTTCCTTTGCTTTTTCTATTTCTGTTTCATAGAGCATGGTATTCATCGTGACATAGACAGAAACATCGCGGACGTGGCAATAGCGCACTGCTTCTATCAGTTCTTCACGATTAAAATTGCCCGCAAAGGCACGGGCAGAATAGGAGGTTAATCCAAGATATACGGCATCGCATCCACCAGCAACCGCCGCCACAAGCGCATCCATGTTGCCACATGGCGCAAGTAATTCAATTTTTTTCATCTGTTTTCTCCTTGATGATAGTATAGGCTTTTACAAGATCATCCAGCTTCATTCTGGCATTTGCACCAGATGTGCTCGGTAATGCAAGATGTTCCTTTGAACAGACAACATATTGTTCATACAGCTGTGCTGCTTTGGCACCGGTAGTAAATACCGTTTTGATGTTTGTATTTCGAACAAGTCCTTCAATGTCATTGACGATGACATCTCGGATGCTGGCATCGCTTGATCCGGTAATGGTACAGGAAGCGATGACATCCCATAATGCGATATGATGGTCATGCACAAAGGATACAGGATCTGTGATTTCCTCCCCATAAATTTCTGCCATGACTTTCCAGAAGCGGTTGGCACGGTTTGCATAGTAAAACGATTTCTTTCTGGAAATGACAGATGGAAAGGAACCGAGGATCAATACCCTTGATTCTTTGTCGTAGATAGGACCAAATGGATGTTCAAGATGTACTGTTTCAGCCATGGCGCACCCCGTATTTTAACAAATAGGCTTCAAAAGAAGACTTTGGTTCTGCTTCTCCTCTTTTGATTGCCTGTTCCACTTCCGCAAGAGCTGCCATTCTTTCAAGAATTCCCCTTGATCGCAATGTACCCATACCTTTGAGATTGATGCGCACAGCAGAATCCTTCATCCTGAGCCTTACCGCAATAGAAGCATCATCATAGCCAAGATCCTTCAAAGCCCGGATATCATAGGCTTTTCGCAACTGCGAAGCAAGTCTTGGTATCATTTCCATAACATCGATGCCCTTGGCATACATCTCTTCGGAATTGGCGGTGGCGTTCATGTTGCCGAAGCCGATCACGGATTCCACGCCGATGTCGTCGATCGCGCCGGTGACCACGAAGTCGGCCTTGCCGAGGGCGATCTTGTCGGCGCCTTCCTCAAGGGAGACGGCGGCGGTGGCGCAGGCGGAGACCGGCTGGATC
>CAJKOS010000063.1 GCA_905201565.1 uncultured Erysipelotrichaceae bacterium | reverse complement strand
TTTCCCGGCGTAAAAGGAACCGATTGCACCAATGGTTCCAAGAAGAGTGGACAAAAAAGCAACCGTAACCGCTAAAAGAAGCGTTCCGCCAATCATATGGAGCAGTTCCTTCGTGGTAAATAATGTGACATAATGCTCCAGTGAAAAACCACGAATCGCACCAATCATCGTAGAAGAACCAGGCTTTGTGATCGGTTCTTCATGCATGACATGGGCGAGGTTGATTCCCGCAAGCATGCCACTTGCAGCACTTTCTATATACCCTTCTACACCAGTCATCTGTCCAGCAAAGAAGAGATCATTTCTGCCCTTGAACTGATAGCCTTCATTGAGAGCGGTCGGTGAATTGATATAGGTATTCCTGTGCATGACGCCATAACGGACAATCTCTGCATTTTCAAGACCCGGTATCATGTGGATGATGCGCTTCTGCTCACCCCATGTGAGATGTGTCTGGAAACCGACAATGTTATAGAGAGAAGCTTTGGCATTGTCCTGCCGCAGCTGGACAACCGCATAAGGACGTACCCCATCATGTTCAAGACCTACCGGTTTCATCGGTCCAAACAACAGTGTATCCCTGCCCCGCTTTGCCATAACTTCAAATGGCATGCAGCCTTCAAAGTATACTTCTTTTTCAAAGCTGTGCAGCTCTGCCGTCTTTGCGGTAACTACCGCTTCATAGAAAGCGTTGAACTCATCAAAGTCCATCGGACAGTTGATGTAGTCAGCACTGCCTTTGTCATAGCGGCTTTTGCAGTAGGCTTTGGAAAAATCGATAGACTCCGCTGTCACAATCGGGGCAGCCGCATCATAGAAATAACAATATCTGGAATCGATCAGTTTTCCAATCGCTTCTACCATGGCTTCACTGGACAAAGGTCCTGTCGCAATGACACATGGTCCTTCCGGTATTTCCGTCACTTCTTCATCAATGACATGAATGAGATGATTACCTTTGATCTTTTCTGTGACATAGTTGGAAAACCCTTCCCTGTCCACCGCAAGGGCACTGCCAGCTGGTACGCGTGTCGCATCGGCTGCTTCCATGATGAGTGAACCGATGGTGCGCATTTCTTCCTTGAGCAGTCCTATTGCATTGGACAATGCATCAGAGCGCAGAGAATTTGAACAGACAAGCTCCGCAAATGTATCCGCATGATGGGCAGGAGAATGCTTATGTGGTTTCATCTCATACAAATCTGTTTCAAAACCACGCTTTGCCAACTGCCATGCGGCTTCACATCCGGCAAGTCCGGCTCCGATTACCTTTGCCTTCATTCTGCACTCTCCTCAACCACCTTCTTTTTGCGGGTAGTTGTCTTCTTCTTTGTTGTCGTTTTCTTTTTGGCTGTCGTCTTTTTCTTTGTGGCAGTCTTCTTCTTCGTCGAAGTGCCTTCTTCTTTCTTTTCCATCGCTTTCTTATCGGCTTTGGAATAGACGCGCTCACCATTCAAATTCTCCATGTAGTGGCACTTTGGATAAGCAGAGCAGCCGATGAAGTAGGAACCATAGCGGTTCTTTCTCTTCACGAGCTCACTGCCACAATCCGGACAGAATCTGCCAGTTGGTTCCGGTTTTTCCTTTTCCTTATCAATCTGGCGCGTATAGCGGCAGGTTGGGAAGTTGGAACAGGAAATAAACTTGCCAAAACGTCCATTGCGGTAGACGAGTTCTCCACCACATTCCGGACAAAGTTCACCAACCTTTTCCGGCTGTACTTTCTCCATGCCTTCATATGCTTTATCGAGCAGTGGTTCAAACTTCTTCCAGAAGTTCTGCAGGATTTCCAGTTCCCTTGCATTACCATCCGCAATATGGTCTAGTTCACTTTCCATCTCTGCGGTGTATTTGACATTGATGATGGAAGAGAAGAACTCATCGAGCTTTTCTGTAGTCAGTGTTCCCTGATCCGTTGGACGGAAAACCCTGGTACGCGACTTTTCAGAAACTCTGTCCAATGTGACATACCCTCTTGCCTGGATGGTATCGATGATCATCGCATAGGTAGATGGTCTGCCAATACCTTCTTCTTCCATCGCCTTGATAAGGCGGGCTTCGGTATAGCGGGCAGGTGGTTCTGTGAAGTGCTGGTTGCTCTTGAGGTCAACAGCTTCCATCTCTTCTCCTTCATTTAATGAAGGCAGAATGACATCTTTGCTCGAATCATAGTCCTTATAGACTTTGAGGAAACCGTCGAAGATGAGCTTGGAACCATTTGCGGTAAAGTCATAGCCATTTCTTGAAAGGATGACGGTCATCGCAATTGTCTTTGCGGGTGCCATCAAAGAAGCAAGTGCCCTTGCATAGATCATCTTATAGAGTTTGTACTGTTCAGCACTGAGATGGTCCTTGATCTTTTCTGGTGTGTTGGCAAGGTTTGTCGGACGGATAGCTTCATGGGCATCCTGGGCATTGGCATCATTCTTTGCATGGTAATAGCCAAGATATTCCTTGCCATATTCCTGTTCGATGACACCTCTTGCATCACGGATGAACACATCGGAAAGTCTTGTACTATCCGTACGCATATAGGTGATAAGACCTTCCTGTCCATTACCGACATCAATACCTTCATAGAGGCGCTGTGCAATGGACATTGTCCGCTTTGCCGCAAAGCCGAGTTTTGTGCTGGCTTCCTGCTGCAATGTGGATGTGATGAAAGGAAGTGGCTGCTTACGGGAACGTTCACTTGTTTTGATGGAAGAAACCGTAAATGGACCAAGGCATGCCTCATAGGCTTTCTTTGCTTCTTCTTCATTGTGCAGTTCCGCTTTCTCCCCATTGATCTTGGAAAGTGAAGCACGGAAGGATGTTCCATCCTTTTCAAATTCTGCATCCAGTGTCCAGTATTCCTCCGGTACAAATGCCTGAATTTCCTTTTCTCTTTCAACAATGAGCTTCAGTGCAACAGACTGCACACGGCCAGCAGACTTGGACTTGATCTTGTTCTTTAACAATTTGGAAAGCTTGAAACCGATGATACGGTCAAGAATCCGGCGTGTTTCCTGGGAATGGACAAGGTCCATATCGATGGCACGTGGAGAGGCAAAAGCTTCCTGTACCGCCTTCTTTGTAATTTCATGGAAGGTCACCCTGTCCACCGCATTTTCATCAAGACCAAGCACCTGGGCAAGATGCCAGGAAATCGCTTCTCCTTCACGGTCCGGGTCGGTCGCCAGATATACCTGGTCTGCCTTGGCAGCTTCCTTTTGCAGCTCAGCTACGATATCCTTTTTATCTTTCGATACTTCATAGACCGGCGTAAAGTCATTTTCAATATCTACCCCAAGACCTTCTTTGCCCTTGATGGCAAGATCGCGGATGTGACCTTTACTGGACACAACAGTGTAGTCTTTGCCAAGATATTTGCCAATTGTCTTGGATTTTGAGGGAGACTCTACAATCACAAGATTCTTCATATTCACCCCTGCCTTTCAGTTCGCATAAAATTCAACATTCACAACGTTACACTAATTAAAACGGAATTTCAACTATCCACAACTCCACATAACTCAGCAATATCCTCCCTTGTCGCAAGGATACCTGCTCCATCTTTCATCAGTTCCAGGCACAAGGAACCTTCCTGATTATCAAAAGGATAGGGAAAACAATAGATGTCTTTACCAAGTGACAGTGCGGCATTGACGGTATGCAAAGTACCGCTTTTAAAGGCAGCCTGTGTCACGATGAGCTTTTCTCCAAGGGCAGCAATAATCCGGTTGCGAAATGGAAAGTACTGTTTGCGGATGGGCGTGCCATACGGGTATTCCGAAAGGATAAGACCGATCTTGCGCATAGCGGCATAGATATCTTTGTTGCAGGAAGGATAGGTGATATCCAGTCCATGGGCAATGACGCCAATTGTCTTTCCATCAGGCAGTGCTCTTCGATGGGCTTCTCCATCCACCCCTTTGGCAAGACCCGATACGATGACAAAGTCCTTCTTCAATATGTCTGCAGCTATATCGGTTACCTGTTTGCCATAGAGTGTCATCTTACGGGAGCCGACAATGGATATCATCCTTCGTTTTAATAAGGTAATGTCTCCTTCATAGAACAATACCCACGGTGGTTCAGACAACTTCAAAAGACACTCTGGATAGATATCATCGAGTATGGTGATGGCACGAATGGGAAGTTCTGTTTCTTCTGTTTGTTCATTTCTTTCTAAAGCTTCATGTATCTTATCCCAGTTGCCCTGATAGCGAAGGGAAAGATGAATGAGTGTATTTCTGTTCATGATGCACCTCCACTATATATGTAGTAAAAAAACGGGGGATTCCCCGTTAAAAGAGATCTAATTTTTCCTGACGGTAAAGAACTGGCGCAAAAGAACGGCGATGAATTGGTGTTATGCCATATTGATCAATGGCTTCCATATGCTGCTTTGTGCCATATCCTTTGTTTTTCGCAAAGCCATATTGCGGATAAATCTCATCATATGCCTTCATGATTCTGTCCCTTGTCACCTTGGCAAGAATCGAAGCAGCCGCAATAGAAATGCTCTTCTGATCCCCTTTGACAAGATCCACCACTTCCCTTTTCTCTTCCGGTAATGGCATGGCATCTGTCAATATCACATCCGCAAAACTGTCTGCAGCTATATCCGCAAATGCCTTCTGATCTGCCCGGTAGATGTTCAATCTGTCAATTTCTGCAACATCTACTTCTACAATTTCAAACCATAGTGCATCTTCCATGATGGTTTCATACAAAGCATCACGTTTCTTTTCACTCAATGTCTTGGAATCATAAATATCCGGGTTTTCGTAACCGATAGGAAAGATCACACCTGCTGCAGATAATGGACCGGCAAGCGGTCCCCTGCCTGCTTCATCGAGTCCTACTACATACATGCCTTCTTTCCAGAAAGCATGTTCATAGTCATTCGGACATGTCTTGCGTATCCGTTTCATCAGGTCTCTCCAATGTCAATCCACCATATTTGCCACGTCTCAGTTCATGCAGGAAAACCGAAGCAGCCCGCTTTGTATCAGGTTTGCCATCACTGGTCACAAGGTTTCTTTTTGTGGCAATTGCCTTTAACATGCCATTGGGATTGACACCCTCTGCCTCAAATTCCTTTTCCAATAGACCTGGATAATCATCCTGGATGACATGAATTGTATCCATGGCAATAGACTTGAGGTCAAGGATGTTTTCATTAATGGCACCAAGTGCTGCTAACAGCGAACCTGTCTTTTCATCATCGAACTTTGGCCATAGCACACCTGGTGTATCCAGAAGGTCCAAAGAAGGATCCGCATGAATCCATGTGAGACTTCTTGTCACACCTGGCTTATCAGCAGCTTTGACGGTGTTTTTACCAGCAATGCGGTTGATGAGCGTGCTCTTGCCGGCATTAGGAATACCGGCAGCCATAGCCCGGGCAGCACGGGGATTGATACCCCTTGCCTTCTTTTTGGCATTGATTGGTTCCATCAGCTGTCTGCATGCACGTACGACCTTTTGTCCAGCTTTGTTATCATGCATGAGATCTATGGCAATTGCCATCGTATTCTCTTTCTTATAGAAGCGTATCCACTGTTCAGTTACCGCACTATCCGCAAGATCACACTTGGCAAGGATGATGAGCCTTGGCTTTTGTAAAGCCATGGACGCAAGCATAGGATTACGGCTGGCTTCAGGAATACGGGCATCACATACTTCGATGATCATATCCACTGACTGCAGTCTTTCATTCATCTGTCTGCGGGCTTTTTCCATATGCCCGGGATACCACTGTACCTTTACCATGACTTCACCCCAAAGGCACTCAATGGCCAGAACACCGTAATTCCCTTGGCAACAATCTCATCTTTGTGGAACGGTCCATAGTAGCGGGAATCGGTGGAATGCGGACGGTTATCACCAAGGCAGAAGTATTCATCTTCTCCTAATGTAATCGGTTCTACATCTGTCATAAATGGTCCATCCTGATAAGAAGCGACAAAGGAAGGATCCAGGAACGGTTCATCCATTTCCTCTCCATTAATATAGAGTACCCCACCAGAGTAAGAAACAGTTTCACCAGGCAGACCTATTGCCCGCTTGACAATATATTCATCCTTTTCTTCCACATAGACGATCACGATATCAAAGCGGTCAATCGATCCAAGCTTTGTGCCGATAATATCAGATATTCCATAAGAACCGTCCTGCAATGTCGGATCCATGGAATGTCCTACAACCTGTACCGGACGAACGATGAAGTGCACAACGAACAGTACAACCACAAGGGATATGAGCATATCCTTGAGGAAGTCCAGTATTTCATGTGTCAGGCTTTCTTCGCCTTCACTTGTTTCTTTTTTCTTTCTGTCTTTTTTCATAACACCAGATATTGTACACCAAAACAGAGTAAAAAAGCGATGTTGCCATCGCTGTAATAAGTTCAGTGTATATTTAGTACGCTATAAGTGTAGTCGGAAAGTATCATCAACCAGATGGTATATCCCACTGCACTTATTTTAATATAAGGGAAGTAATTGGTCTGACGTAGATATTTTGGAGCAGTTGCCTCCGTAACTTAAACTGTCAGCCATTCCCTTATCTTATACCTTCGATTACGCGGGTTGGGACATAGCTCCCGAGTTGATTACTAAAATGTTTTGAAGATAAGTGTGATGGTCGCCGATTACTGCATCAACGCAAGAAAGGAGACCATTTTATGCATTTTAGCGTTGGGATCGATGTATCCAAAGGCAAAAGCACAGTATGTGTATTGGCCGAGACTGGTGAAGTTGTCCGTACTCCTTATGAGATAACTCATACCAAAAAGAATCTTGAAACTTTAGTCACGCAAATTACAGGCTATGGTGCAAATGAGGATGTTCGGGTCATTCTTGAAGCCACTGGTGCCTATAGTGTTCCGGTACAGCAATACCTGCAATCAAAGGGTATATTCGTGTGCTGTGTGAATCCACTCATCATGAAAGAATTTATCAAAGCAGATAATAACTTCCGCAGAGTCAAGACTGACAGCAGTGATGCAGTTCACATAGCCAGCTATGGACTGCAACGTTGGTACAGCCTCAAAGAAACAATAACTTGTTCAGAGGACGCTGGAATCTACCGTCAGATGAGAGAACTGGGGAGAAATTACCATAGTATTCAGAAACCATGCACGGAGCTGATACAGCATCTCGATCATATCATTGATCAGGTGATGCCGGGGATTAAGAAGGAATTTGGAGGATATAATTCTGTTACTGGAAAAGATCCGCTGACAGATTTTGTCAAAGTATTCTGGCACTATGATTATATAACATCGATGGGGCCAAAGAAATTTAATGAACGGTTCAGAAAGTGGGCAAAAGAAAAAGGATACCACCTGCGAAAGGATAAGCCAGGAAAAGTCTATCAGCTCGCAAGGGAAGGCATCCCTACTCTTGAGTGCAATGCAAATACAAAGCTTCAGGTTACACAAGCCGCAGAAGCCGTTCTGGGTATTCACAAGGCTCTCTATCAGATTCTAACACAATTACGCGACATAGCCATTACCAGGCCAGAATATTCAGTTATACGGGCGATGCCAGGCGTGGGAGATACACTGGCTCCATTACTGGTCGCAGAGGTAGGAGATCCACGCAAATATCATTCTGGGGCTGCATTGGTGGCGTATATGGGGATAGATGTTCCACCTGAAGAATCGGGTCAGTTCAAAGCCAAGAACAAGAAAATCACACGTAAAGGGTCCCGCTATTTAAGAAAGCTGGGATATCTGGTGATAGACAGCCTCAAAGCCATAAAGCCTGAAAAGGATACAGCGGTATATGACTGCCTGATGAAAAAAAGACAGCAAGGGAAGCCATATAAGGTAGCTGTTGTGGCGGCAATGAACAAGTTCTACCGGATCTATTACGCAAGAGCTATGGAAGCATATAGCAGCTGAAATAGCATATAACAATCAGCCCGAAAGAAAAATTCTTCAAAAGAAGAATCTTTTCGTCGTGCCTGGATGGCTTACTTCAAAAAGTTATTGACAAACCTTAGCGGGTTTAAATTGTAAACCTCACCACAAAAGTTTTATCAAAAGGTCCAAACAAACTATTTATATAACCATATGCAGTCACTAGATAAGCATGATTCGATTCTGCAAAAACACCCGAATAACTTGTCATAGTAAAATAATCTGCCTGATTAGGATTAACTCTGGAAACTGTTACCGGCGGTAAATACGAAGTATCAAATTCGATATCTCCTGAAACAAGTTTATATTTATATCGAATTGTCATAGTATTGCGAGAATTATTAAAGTACATTGTTTTAGAAAGAATAGATGTACGCGTGGATTTTTGATCTAATTCCATACTAATATATTCGATTTCTTGGTTAGCACTATGATATATATCCATGATATCACTTTCATCAAGTATACTGATTGTTTTGAGATATTGATCATAAGACATTCTAAAAAGTTCATAATAATTATCACTTAAAAATTCATCTTCCGTTAATACATGTAGAGACGTTCCATATTCAGTATTTAATTGATTAAGTTTTTGATTTAAATCATTATAATAGTCTGTCGCAGAAACAGTCAAACCAGATAATATTAAACATAATGCGGAACAAAACAAACAAACCAATTTCTTAAATTTCATAATGATTTCAACTCTTCATATTGAAAACTATTAGTTTTGTCATCCAATGCCTCATTCAAACTAGTTACGAGTTGACGGAATACTAACCTTCCCTCCTCAGTTATGGTGTAAGTAGTACGTGGTCTGTTCTTATAAAAATCTCTTTTCGCAGTAACAAACCCTCCATCTATCAGCTTCTTTATGTGATTAGACAAAACACCATCAACGCATTGACAAATCTTTTTCAATTCAGAAAATGTCAAACTGGAATGAAACAAACTTGCCATGATTTGAATTCTTAAACCAGAATCAAATACTTTATTTGGATTAGATATCAATATATTCATGTTCTTTCTCCTTCTTTTTTTCATGCAAGAAAATAGCTACTGTTAAAAAATATACAAACTCAAATGTACCAAATTTAAGAAAATCATCAATCAAGCACCGTAAAGGAGATAACAATTCAATCAGGTATACATTTCTGGAAAAAGAAGTGCACGCAACAACGCCGAAACAGCAAATTAAAATGATTAAATTGACCAGAACAGCTAACGCCAGCTTCTTATCCCTAAAATAATGACAAAATAAAATTGAACTCAAAAGACATCCAATAACTCCACCCAAAGGAAACAAGGTCAGGAACAAATACAAATCCGGTAAAAACATAAATGTTAAAACCCAAACAATATACTGTCCACACATGGTAACAGGAACTATAAAATACATTTTCAAGAAATCTCTTTCCATCACAGTTGTTTTAGTATATTTACACAGAAAACAATAAAACAACAAAATAAATAAGTATCCTATAGAATAAGTAAAACGAGGAATAATATAAAAACTTGAAAATACAGTATTCACAGCAAATGATGTAAATACATCATTAAACAAGAGCAGTGCAAAATAGCAAAAAAACCAATTTCT
>CAJKOS010000062.1 GCA_905201565.1 uncultured Erysipelotrichaceae bacterium | reverse complement strand
AGAAGGATTCTGTGAGGTACCGGTTGTGCAGACCATCACACATTGCTCTATAGCGTTCAGAAGAAAGGATTGTCTCAAGTGCTTCTTCATGGAGATTGCCAAAGGCAATGTCTCCATTCTGGTCAAGACAACATGGTACTACCGTACCATCTGAAAGGATGGCAATTTGGTCAATTGCACCATGGCAATAACCTCTTTCACTATTTTCTTTGTCACTTGCGTCTGGCCAGGTAAAGGCATTGTCAAAGTCGACATAGACATGTGGCATGATGGAGAAGTTCTTCGCACTTCGCGAAGCAGTAAATGGGTAGTGTTCTTTGAGGTATGCAAGGCACAATGCTGTTTTATCTTCCAACAGCTGATCACTCCTCCAGAAGCGGATTTCACAATAAGGGTAATCTTTTTGGGAGGCTGCTTCACAAAAGGAGAGGATTGGCTTCAACAAGGTGAGTGGTTCTTCTTTCTGGTATTCAATACTCTGCAAGGAAAAGGAAATCTTGCGCAGGGAAGGGTGTTGTAACAATGCATCTGAGTAGCGGTATAGGAAGGTGCTGTTTGTGACAAGCTGTACAAACATGCCTTCTTCATCCGCAATGGTCATGATTTCATCAAATTGGGGATGGAGAAGTGGTTCTCCTTTGACATGGAGATAGATGTAGGGTGTATAGTGTTTTGCCTGGCGTACCACATGGCGGAAGAAGTCGGTTGTCATAGACAATGGCTTGCGCTTATGGGGCAGACAGAATGCACATTGCAGGTTGCAGTGGTTTGTGATTTCGATATAGATTCTTTTCAACATGTGTCCATTGTATCAAAAAAGAGATCATTGATCTCTTTTAGTTTCTGATGAAGCTTCTCAAAAATTCCTTTGTTCTTTCGCTCTTTGGCGAGGTAAATACCTGTTCGGGACTGCCTTCTTCTTCAATGATACCCTTGTCCATAAAGACAACGCGGTCACTGACATCTCTTGCAAAGGACATTTCATGGGTGACGACGATCATCGTCAATCCATCTTCTGCCAGTTCCTTCATGATGTTGAGCACTTCACCAACCATTTCCGGATCGAGGGCAGATGTCGGTTCATCGAACAACATGAGCTTTGGATTCATGCACAATGCACGGGCAATGGCAACACGCTGTTTCTGACCACCGGATATCGTTTTGACATCCGCATTGGCAAAGCTTTCCATGCCGACCTTGGCAAGGTACTTCATAGCTGTTTCCTGTGCTTCCTGTTTGGAGCGCTTGAGCACTTTCATCTGTGGCTTCATGCAGTTTTCAAGCACATTCATGTTGTTGAAGAGGTTGAACTGCTGAAAGCACATACCAACACGTGCCCGATAGGCATTGACGTTCTTTGTCTTTGTGATGTCTTCCCCAAAGACGACGATGGAACCTTCATCTGGTTTTTCCAACAGGTTGATACATCTCAGTAATGTGGACTTGCCAGAACCGGATTTACCGATCAGGCAGACAACTTCTCCTTCATTGACATTGAAGTCTATGCCCTTGAGCACTTCGAGGTTTCCAAAGCGCTTATGAATGTTTCTGATTTCAATAATTGGTGCTGTCATAATCGCGGTTGGTTCCTTTCTGTTCACGAGGTTTTGCAAAGGCAATCGATTCAGGTGAAGTATCGCTTTGTGGAATGGATATGGTTGTCTTGTTCAATCGCTTCTCAATGATGTTGAGAATGATTGTGGCAATGATATTCAGGAAAAGATAAATCATTGCGATGAGGAAGTAGGTTTCTGTGAAGTGGTAAGTAGTTCCGGCAATGGATTTTGCCTGGAACATGAGGTCGGTGATGGAGATGATCATCAATACGGATGAGTCCTTGATATTGACAATCAGTTCGTTACCGATGGCAGGGAAGGCATTGCGCACTGCCTGGGGCAATACGACAGACATCATGGTCTGCACATTGCTCATGCCAAGGCTTCTTGCGGCTTCCGTCTGTCCGGCATCCACTGCCTGGATGCCAGAGCGGATGATTTCTGCCATATAGGCACCGGTGTTGACAGAGATGACCGTCATCGCAGCGGTCAGTGTATCCCAGTTGAATACGTCGAGAAACAGATAATAGAAGAAGATTGCCTGGACCATCATCGGTGTTCCACGGAAGAAGGTGATATAGACATTGGCGATAATGTCATATGTTTTCTTGATGAAACGGGAAAGAGGGGAAGCGGTATAGTCGAGCTTTACCGCTTTGAGCCCACCTACGATAAGACCGATGAGAATGCCGCATACCGTACCGGTAATGGCGACAATCAATGTTGTTCTTACACCAAGTAAGAGCGAAGGCCAGTAGTTTTCAATAATATCCAGAAGATTCTCTATCATTCTTCATTCGCAGGCTGATTTGCGACTGCCTGTTCCATCATTGCTTCACGGTCTTCTTCACTAATGGTATCGAGTGCTTCCTGCAGATCGTTGAGCAGGTCTGTGTTTCCCTTCTTGACGGCGATGGAAACAGATGCGTCTTCTTCAGCACCTGTGAATCCCTTGCCATCTTCAAATTCAATGTACATGAGATCTGGATTTGCTTCTGTTACACCTTTGGCAACAGGAAGCTCAGATGTGACCGCATCAACAGCACCAGCCTGCAATGCCTGTACGGCTGCCGGGAATGTTTCTGCAGCCGGCTGATGGTCAACATCCGGAATCTGGTCGATGATTGTATCGTAGAGTGTGTTCATCTGACCGACTACCTTTCTGCCGGAGAGTTCTTCAAGAGATGTGATGTCAGCGAGGTCGCTGTCTTTTCTGACAAGGACGACTTCAGTAGAAACATAATATGGTGTTGTGAAGTCTACTTCTTCTTCACGATCTGGTGTAGCTGTCATACCAGCGATGACGGCATCGATCTGATCATTCTGCAGGGAGAGAACCAGGTTGTCCCAGTCGAGCTTGACGATTTCAACTTCTCTGTCTGTCTTTTCAGCAAGTTCTGTTGCCATCATGACATCATAGCCATCGCAGTAGTCAACTTCAGAAATCTGCTTTGATGTTTCTGTTTCTGTTGTTGTGGACCAGTTATATGGTGCATAGTTGCATTCCATACCAACCCGCAATGTGTTGGCATCTGCTGTTGTTTCTGCGGTTGATGCGGTGTTGCTGGAACCACATCCTGCAAGCAATACGGCACTGAGTGCGAAAAGTGTTGATCTTCTTGTGACGTTGTTCATAGTTGTCTCCTCCATATAAGAAAACCGTATGCTCTATTACATACGGTTTATGTGTTCCATAAGCAATAGCGCCTCTTCTTGCGAAGGAGTGATATGGATATTTTCCATATCCCCACATGAACATATCGCCATATGCTCACGTTCGGCGGCGATTGCCTTTCCTGCACTTCACAGCTTGCCAGCTCCATGCCATACTCATCTGCGCCGCTACCTCTATCCGGTTTTCTATGGTCATTACATTACGCTTTATACAAAAGAATGTCAACACATAAATGCAAAATTCTTCGCAAAATTTTCTGAAAATCTTTTCATTCTGTTCATTCGTGTATCTTACGGAAAGATGGTATAATACGCACGTTATGGACGCAGTAATCATTTTGAATAAACCAAAAGAGATGACAAGCTTTTCGGCAGTGCGGCAATGCCGTAATCTCTTTTCTGAAAAAAAAGCAGGACATACGGGTACACTCGACCCTAATGCGACAGGGGTGATGATCGTACTTCTTGGCAAATATACAAAACTTGTGCCGTATTGCATTAAAGATCATAAACACTACCAGGCAGAATTCGTGATGGGAAAATGCACGGATACTGGCGATATATGGGGTACGGTACTGGATGAGAAAGCACCGGTATTGCATAGTGAGGAAGAATTGCAACGTACGGCACATGCCTTCCTGGGTGATATCAGGCAGGTACCACCGATGTATTCTGCCATCAAAATCAATGGACAGAAACTGGTAGACCTTGCCAGAAAGGGCATCGAAGTTGAACGCAAGCAGAGGGAAGTGCATATATCATCCCTTTCTGTAAGACACATGCATGATGATGTCTATGCCATGGATGCGGTTGTTTCTTCTGGTACCTATATCCGCACATTGATTGAAGACTTTGCTGCAGAGCTAGGTGAACTTGCAACGATGACATCCTTAGTGCGTACGGGTATTGAAGATGTTTCGCTATCGGATGCACAGACATTTGAACAATTGCAGGAAAACCCGGTATTTATTGAACCAAAGCGGATCATCGATCCGGAGTGGAAGTTTGTGGAAGCAGGCATTTATGAACGGTATGTCCTTTCAGGAAGACATGTCACATTGCACAGCAATGCACCTAAGGTAATCTTTACAAAGGGTGATACAATGCTTGCGGCATATACTAAAGGAGAAGATGGTTTATACCATTGTCAAAGGGGGTTGTTGTGATGCGTATCATGCATATCAGTTTAGCCAATCTCAAAAAGATCCATACACCACTTGTGGCATGTATCGGTTATTTCGATGGATTGCATGTCGGTCATCAGAAACTGCTTGCCAAAACTGTGGAACTATCCAAAAAGTACGGATGTGAGACAGCGATGATCACCTTTGATCCGGACCCATGGGTTGTGATACGTGGCATGCAGAAGGTAAAACACATCACCACCATGCGCCAGCGTATCAACAAGGCGGTGGAACTTGGTATGGAGAACATCGTCCTTCTGGATTTCACAAGGGATATGTCCGAGATGGATCCTTCTGACTTTCTGAACAGAATCCTTGGTTCGTTGAACCTCAAGGCACTTGTCTGTGGCTTTGACTTTCATTTTGGCTACCATGGCAATGGCAGTGCTGAGTTTCTTCTTGCGCATGCTCCATTTGAAATCAGTGTCATTGAACCGGTCGAAGATGAGACGGGCAAAATCTCTTCAACGCGCATTTCCCGCTGTATTACCGAAGGCAGAATTGAAGAAGCCAATGCGATGCTTGGCTATGCATATGGTCTTGAAGGAAGGATCATCCATGGCAAACACCGTGGCAGCGGGATGGGATTTCCAACTGCCAACGTACAATATGATGGAGAATATCTGTTACCGAAAAATGGTGTCTATGCAGCAATAGCTGAGGTAGACCACAAACGGTATGAGGCGATGGTCAATGTCGGCATCAATCCGACCTTTAATGACATGGATCATATTTCCGTAGAAGCAAATCTCTTTGACTTTTCTGGTGACCTTTATGGAAAGTGGATGCGCCTCGACTTTGCTCACTTCGTGAGAAGTGAGATGAAATTCAAAAGCAAAGAAAACCTGATCATGCAATTGGAACAGGACAGACGGAATGTGCGCAGCTATTTCAGGAGTAAAAAATGAACGAACAATTTCTGTTGCGGATGCAGGACATGCTCAAAGATGAATATCCTGCCTATCTTGCCTCTATTGAAAAAGAAGCAACCCGTGGTATACGCATCAATCCATTGCGGCTTTCAAAAGAAGAATTCTTTGCGATCATGCCAATGGATGTGGATCCTTCACCATTTGCGGATAATGGGTATTACCTCAAAGGGCAGAAACACCTTGGCTTTACACCTGCCTGGGCAGCTGGTCTTTTCTATATTCAGGAACCAAGTGCTTCCTCAGCAGTGACAATCATGGATGTACAGAAGGGTATGCGGGTATTGGATATGTGTGCTGCCCCTGGTTCAAAGAGCACCCAGATAGCTGAAAAACTTGCCAATACCGGTTTTCTCTGCGTCAATGAAATCAATTCTTCCCGCTGCCGGATACTTGAAGAAAATATCACCCGCCATGGTGCTGCCAACACTCTGGTGCTCAATTGTGACACAAAGCTTATCGCCGATGCATTTCCATCCTTTTTTGATGCGGTGCTCTGCGATGCTCCGTGTTCTGGGGAAGGCATGATGCGCAAAAATGATGAAGCTGCAGAACAGTGGTCATATGACCTTGTAAAGATGTGTGCAAGACGGCAGAAAGAAATTCTTGAAAATGCCTATCGCGCATTGCGCAAAGGTGGTGTGCTTGTATATTCTACCTGTACATTTGCCATGGAAGAAAATGAAGAAGTCATTGCAGAGTTTCTTGAGAAGCATCCTGACATGGTCATGGAACAGCCAGATGTTTCCTTTGGAAGGCGCGCCTTTGCACTTTCCCATGAAACAGAAAAAGCGGTGCGCATATTCCCGATGGATCATGGAGAAGGACACTTCATCGCAAAGATGCGCAAACTGGAAGGTGAACAAAGGGACAAGAAAGAAAAACCATCACAACGCATCCCTAAGGAAGCTGTCCAGTTCCTGAACGATAACCTGACCGTTCCTTATCCCTACCTCTATAGTTATCAGGATGTTGTCTATGGCAGTACTGCTCCGTTTTATGAAACAGGCAATTGCAAGATCCGCTGTCAGGGGGTAAGGCTTGGCGCGATGAAGGGGAAGCGTTTCGAACCAGATCATGCACTATTTATGTCCGCCTATTCCAAATGCAGA
Organism: uncultured Erysipelotrichaceae bacterium; assembly: GCA_905201565.1. Classification (GTDB taxonomy): domain Bacteria; phylum Bacillota_I; class Bacilli_A; order Erysipelotrichales; family Erysipelotrichaceae; genus Bulleidia. The sequence goes on along the minus strand of CAJKOS010000062.1, from coordinate 3,083 downwards.
AATATTGCAGAATTGAGCGATGAAGAAGCGGTGCGCTACCTGCATGGGGAAGAGATACGAAAAGCACTGCCAAAGGGATGGTATTCTGCAACGTGGCACGGCTATGCCCTTGGTGGAGTGCACAGCGATGGAAAGGCATTGAAGAACAAATATCCTAAATCACAAAGACTGAGATAATTACGTATGAAACTAGAACTATTTAAATTTATTGATGAAACCATTTCCTATTTTTCCCTGCACAAGGCGGGTTATGAATATGTGATGGGACAATTGCGCTATCTCTACATGAGAATGATGCAGAAACATTCCGATATCATCCTTGACTGCCATTGCCGCATCAAAAGTGTGGACAGCCTCAAGGAGAAACTCATCCGCAACAAGTTCTACCTGCAATATGAAGCAGGGGAGATGCGGTTGCCCACCTTTCCGACCTTGTTGGTATAACCATCCAGTGCCGTTTCATCCGCAATGAAAATGAGTTGTACCAGGGGCTGTTGACACATTTTGAAAAACAGGGAAAAGATGGCTATGCAAAGTGCCTGGAAGATGACAAGGTCTATCTCAACCTCGTCATGCCGCAGCCTCAGTACCAGCGCAATGGCTTTACCATCTACCGGATTGATGGGTATTATCTGTTTAATGGCAACCGGATCAATTACGAATTGCAGATAAAGTCCCTCGTGCATAATTTCTGGAGTGAAATCGAACACCAGGTTGTTTACAAAAACCCGGAATTTGTCGTCTATGACCGCTTTAACAAATCGATGCTCGGCGCCATCCGCGATAACCTTGATGTTGTCGACAGACAATTGGAGATCATGTATGACGAAATCTCAGAACAATCGAAAAGAAAGCAGATCGGCATGGATGAAAAGGGGTTCAAGGTATTCGTGGCAAGGTCTGTCAATGACCTCGTTAACAAGAAGATGATAGAATCTGTCGGCTTTACAACGGACTTCAAAAAGTGCAGTGCTATACTTGCCCAATATATCTATATCCGCGACTTCATCAATGGTGACCACAACCGGGAGATGATGGTCAACTACCTGGAACATCTCAACTACCTTTCTGAGATGGACCTCGATATGAAGGAAGAGATATTCCTTGAAAAACCATATGCAAGCGATGATCCGTTCTGTGATATCCTCGGCAAGTTCTGGGTGGATGTCATGAATAAGGACTTCCAGTGGCATATCTTCTTTGCCATGCTGTTTTCCTTACAGCCGGGCAACAATTATGAAGATCTCGATGACTTTGTGCATGTTATACGGATGTTAATCGTTCAGCCGGGATGGTTTGAAGAATCCTTTATGTCCTTTGGAAGAGAAGAGGCAGACAAGATTCACCATTTCTTCCTTACGGTCACCGCACAGGCGATCGCTGACCAGAAGGTGATAGAGATGGTGCATGAAGATACATTGCTGCACATTTCTTCACTATTCAGAAGATTTGTCGAATTCTGTATGGAAAAGTATGAGACGGTAGAAGAATTCCATGAAAATGCTTCCGCAATCTCCGCAACATTAACACATCAGATATCGGTTGTTTTCAAATGAAAGCGGTTTTTGCTATAATAATAAGCAAGAGGTGAAACTATGGCACAGGATTACATTGTATTAGACAAAAAGAATGAAAATGGGTTGATTGCCATCAACAAATCAGTATTCGAATCCATCGCTGAAATCAGTATTTCCGATATTGATAATGCTCTTCCAATCAAGGGAACACGGTTCAACAAACCGGTCAATATCAGAATTGATCATGGCGTATTATCCATCACTGCAGACATCCGCGTGAAGTATGGCGCTAATGTCAATGCGACTGCAGAACTTTTGCAGAACAAGATTTACGAAAACATTCTGTTCATGACCGGCTTCAAGGCAGATAATGTAACGGTCAATGTGGATGGATTTGAAATTTAGTGTTGACAAAAGCTGGATAATTGTATTTAATATTCGAGTAATCTGAAAAACGGAAAGAAGAAGCACCGCTTCTCACCCGAGTTCCTATAGGAGCTGGGTAGTAATGCCGGATTATCTTGTATGGGTAAAATGGCAGGTGCGGCTTCCGTACCTGCTTTTCAATTATTACAGGAGGTTTACTTGGCAAAGTTCAGAAGAAACAACAACAGCGGTAAAAAGGGACCTGAAGATCTGGTTAACGAGAATATCCGCTTCCGGGAAGTGCTTGTCATCGGACCGGATGGGGAACAGCTCGGTACGATGTCCCGCCACGAGGCACTCGACAAGGCATATGATATGAATCTTGACCTGTTATGTGTTGCCCCAAATGCGAAGACACCTGTCTGCAAGATCCTTGATTACGGCAAATATCACTTCGAGGCACAGAAGAAGGCCAGAGAAGCAAAGAAGAAGCAGCATGTGACAGAAGTCAAGGCGCTGCGCGTATCACCGGTTATCGATCAGCACGATTTCGAAACCAAATTGAACCGTTCCCGTGAATGGATTCAGGATGGTCAGAAAGTCAGAATTGATATGCGGTTCAGAGGCCGCATGATCACCCGTCAGGAAGTTGGACGTGAAGTGTTGAACAGATTTACAGAAAACATCTCGGATATCGCAAATGTCGAGAAAGCCCCAAGTATGGAAGGCAATACAATGTCAGTTGTATTTGCGCCCAAAAAAGGTAAGTAAAGGAGAAGAAGTATGAAAGCAAAAGCAAGAAAGCCGAAGAAGATCAAGATGAAGACAAAGAAGACCTTCGCTAAGCGCTGTAAGATTACAGGCAGTGGTAAGATTATCACTCAGCACAACTATGTATCCCATTTCGCAGCAAACAAGTCTCACAAGCAGAAGATGCACCTTCGCAAGGAGACAGTTGCAACAAGCAGTGATTTCAAGCGCGACAGACAGCTGCTGCAGGGTTAATCAGGAGGTTAAGTAAAGATGAGAGTAAAAGGATCTACACCTACACGTAACAGACGCAAGAAGGTCTTGAAGCTTGCCAAAGGTTATTTTGGTTCCAAGCATCTTCTTTACAGAACAGCGCATGAACAGGTAATGCGCAGCCAGCGTTATTCTTACATTGGCCGTAAGCAGAAGAAGCGCCAGTTCCGCAACCTG
>CAJKOS010000061.1 GCA_905201565.1 uncultured Erysipelotrichaceae bacterium | reverse complement strand
CTGGTCAATGGTCATCTACTGTCAGAATATTGTCCTTGACAAGGGGACCATTTCAATCACTACCCGTTTTCTTCTTCTTTCGTAAAGATCAAAGATATCGTTTCATTGTCTCCTGTTGCCCGGGTGATGTACGGAACCCATCCTTCATAGGTCCATCCTTCTTTCAGAAATGATTCTATGAGTTTTTCGACGTCGTCAAAACGGTATTTGGAACCTTTTCCCATGCCAAACCCGACAAGGCAGGATTTTGTGTGTACAAACTGAACTCTTTTCATTTTGATAATAGCTGATTCATTTGTTTTTTACTGATGATTTGATAGTCGGTACGGAAACCGAACGAGTCATGGAGAAGGTCGGTCAGATCATTGCGCGTATAGAGCGGAATGTAACCTTCAGTAGGTACCTTCATGAATGTCATCTGCTGTAACTGGCGGATGATGGTTCTCGATTGCGGAAACATGTTGAGCTTTTTGAGGAATGCTGCATATACCGTCAGGGCGATGAAGCTGGTGATGAAGTGGGCATTGATGGTTTCTTCAGCCGGGATGTCATGACTTCCATAGTAGTCACTTGTCTTGAGGCGGAAACCATTGTGGGTATCCTCACGCAGTTCGGTCAGGGTGAGGATCTGTTCTGCAGTAGGACCATCCATATCGGTGTGGTAAGCCATGACACTGTCCGCGTAGAAGTTGTTGGTGTTTTCCTGCAGGGTGTGGTAGTTATGGCTGTAGACGGCAAGGCGTTCTCTTTCATAACGGACTTCCTGCATTCTGCGCATGGACATGGTCAAAATGTATCGGCGGGTAGTGCCGTTCATCGTCAGGGGAACATCTTTATAGAGATAGCCGGAAAGGACATCATCTTCCTGCGGGTCTTCGTGAACTGGTTTCCAGCCCGTTTCCTCTGCGACTGCTTCCTTGAGTGTTTCACCGAGCTGGTTGTAGTGTAATGTGACAATGTGGTGGGAAGGTGTCTCCCATTTGGAGAGAAGGCTTCCGGTACCGGTGGTGATACCACCATCACTCAATACGACTGGTGAGACGTTTTTGTATTTTTCAAGGATGGTTTCTTCAAGGAAGGTGAAGGATGGATGTTCAACGTGGTCGGGGTTGATGGTGTAGGCGATGGGAATCATATTGCCATCGAAATAGATGTCCAGGGGAATGATGAGGGAGCGCTGGTCTGAAGAGGCAGCGTCGTGGAGACAGATGGTGGAGTCATAGAAAAGAGTGCTTGTGTTGTCACCTGTGAGTTTTCGTGAATTTTCGTAAAGTACCCTCTGAATATGGTCTGCTTCTTTGGAGAGAATGGAGAGTGCAGCAGGGATATCTTCACTGGAAAATCCCGCTTCACCGATGAAGTGCTTTGCTGTATCAGAGAAGGATTCACGCGTATCACCATAGAGGATCTTTCCATAGACCATACGGCAGAGTACGGCATTCAGATCAAAACGCAGGTTGTACTTCTTCTTTAGTTCCCTGGCAAGAGAAGGAAGGCCAAGCATGTTGTAGATCTTCTCCAGGAACAAAAAACCTCCATTGAAGGTGCGCTGGTCACCTTTTTCGATCTGCTTGACAGGTGAATACTTTGCAGTGACAATGCGTTTGCCTTCTTTTTCCTGTTTATTGAGTTCAGCAATGTAGTTTTTTGCCCACTCATAGGGATCTTCACCATTGAGCTTTTCTGTCAGTTCTGCCACGGTGCCGAGCTTTTCGACGATACATGTGGAGTGAAACCCATTTTTATAGGTGGATTTGAGCACGTAGAGCGATGTTGAATTCTTTGATTTTGACATGCCGAGATGCATAGTTTCTTCCTCCTGTCCTTATGAGATATTATTAATATTACATTCCTGTGAGTATTTTGCCATAGATGATTGAGTAGTGGTAGTAAATATGTATATGAATTTTTGATTTTAACAGTGTTTTACGTGTGATTAATGAAAAAATGAAAGAGGAAACATAGGATTCATACGGGAGTTATGCTATCATATGAACGCTTAACGGAGGATTAGAGATGGAAATCAGCGAACTGAAGAAGCACGCAAACAACATCCGTATCAACATTATCAGGGAAGTATATGCAGGCAAGTCCGGTCATCCGGGAGGATCACTCGGCGCTGCGGATATTCTTACCGTACTCTACTTTAATATTATGGACATCAATCAGGATAACCTGGCAACGCTTGACAGGGACCGCTTTGTCTTGAGCAAGGGTCATGCGGCACCCCTGCTCTATGCAGTCCTTGCCGAGAAGGGTTTCCTTGAAGAGGAAGAATTGTTGACAATCCGTCACCTGAATTCCCGTCTGCAGGGTCATCCGGATATGAATGATCTCGATGGCATTGACATGAGTACCGGTTCTTTGGGACAGGGTATTTCAGCAGCGGTAGGTATGGCACTTGCCAACAGAATTTCTGACAATGACCATCGCATTTATGCCCTGCTTGGGGATGGTGAATGTGAAGAAGGTCAGGTGTGGGAAGCTGCTATGGCAGCTGGTCACTACAAGCTTGACAATCTTTGTGCAGTTGTGGATAACAACGGCTTACAGATTGATGGCAAGTGTGCAGATGTTATCGGACCTGAACCTTTTGAGGAAAAGTTCGCTGCCTTTGGCTGGAATGTCATCACCATTGATGGTCATGACTATGAAGCGATTGAAAAAGCCTTCCTTGATGCTAAGGCATATAAGGGCAAGCCAACAGCCATCATTGCTCAAACTGTAAAGGGCAAGGGTGTTTCCTATATGGAAAATGCTGTGGGATGGCATGGCAAGGCACCAAATGAAGAAGAATACAAGATTGCATTACACGATCTGGGGGTAGAGGAATAATGAAGGCGACAAGAGAAGCATACGGTGAAGAGCTCGCAAAGCTTGTACAGGAAAACAAGAAAATCGTTGTTCTGGATGCGGATCTTGCCGGCAGTACAAAGAGTATTGAAGCAGGCAAGGTTGCCCCGGAGAGATTCTTCGACATGGGTATTGCCGAACAGAATATGATCGGTGTAGCAGCCGGACTTGCGGCTAGTGGCTATATTCCATTTGCCAGCACATTTGCGATGTTTGCGACAGGCAGATGCTGGGAACAGATCCGCAACAGTGTTGCCTACCCGCATCTCAATGTCAAAATTGTCGGTTCCCACTCCGGTATTACAGTAGGTGAAGATGGCTGTACACACCAGGCAATTGAAGATATTGCCATCATGCGTTCCATCAGAGGACTCGCGGTGTTCTGCCCATGTGACCAGTATGAGACAAAGGCGGTTATCGACTATGTCGCAGAATATGATGGCCCATGTTATGTAAGACTGGGAAGATCCAAGGTGGAAGACTTCTATACACCATATACAAAGTTTGATGTGACAAAGGTCAATGTATTAAGACAGGGCAGTCAGAAGATTGCGGTATTTGCGACAGGTCTTATGGTACAGAGTTCCATGACAGCCGCAAAGATTCTGGAAAAAGAAGGCATTGATGTCACTGTAGTAGATGTCTGTGCAATCCAGCCATGTGATATGACAGGTATTACCCAGATCCTTTCTGAAAATGAAACGATCTTCACGGTTGAAGAACACAGCACAACCGGTGGACTTGGTTCCATGGTGGCAGAGATTGCCTCTGAGGCATGTCCTCGCTTTGTACACCGCATTGGTATGTTTGGCTATGCGGAGAGTGCAAGTGCTGAGGTGTTGCTGCATGAATACCAGCTGGATGGTGAAGGTGTAGCAGCCCAGATCAGAGGGTATCTTACAAAGTGATGATGAGGGAGAAGTGATGAACTTCTCTCTTCTTTTTGTATAGAAAGTATAGATATCTTTGCAAGAGTGTGTTATGATCACTTTGCGCAAAGGTGTGGCAGTGCCACAAAGGAACAGCAGGAGTTGCAGCTCCTGTTTTTCTTGTGGATGGTATGCTATGCAGTATTATTCAACTGCAGAAAAAATAGCAGGCTATCGTCTTGACTTTCATTTGAATTGTGTGACAATAATATCGAAAAGCCGGCAGTGTGTATTTCTGTTGGAAATGAAAAGCGTACATAGAACATCAAGGAGGACGGAATGGGAATTCCGTTCCTTGTTATTTTATGGGCTTGTATGCACTGCCTGATGAGCAAAGGAGAGGAGTGGATTTATGATTGGTACTCTTTTGAAAAGCATCCGTGAGTACAAGATGAAGACCATCCTGACCCCGATTTACGTTATGGGTGAAGTTGTGTGTGAAGCGGTTATTCCGTTTCTCATCGCTAACCTTGTCAATGAGATTTCGGCAGGTTGTGGTATCGGTACGATTCTTGATTACGCATGGAAACTTGTGGCAATTGCCATGATTTCTCTTGTATTTGGCTTTCTTGCAGGCAAAAGCTGTGCTACAGCTTCCTGTGGTTTTGCCAGAAACCTGAGACATGACATTTTCTACAAAATCCAGGATTTCTCATTCCAGAACATCGATAAGTTCTCGAATGCTTCCCTGGTCACACGACTCACAACGGATATTATGAACGTACAGATGGCATTTATGATGATCATCCGTACAGCGGTCCGTGCCCCGATGAACCTCGTGTTCTCATTTGTTATGGCATATATCATGGGTGGCAGGGTTGCCATCATCTTCCTGTATGTCATTCCATTCCTTGCGATTGGTTTGTTTGTGGTAGCGAAGGTTACCATGCCTTTGTTCAAGGAAGGTTTCCCGAAGTACGATTTGTTGAATGAATCTGTTGAAGAAAACGTCAATGGTATTCGTGTTGTCAAATCCTATGTACGTGAGGACTACGAAGAAAAGAAGTTTGACAGGGCTTCTGGTGAGATTAAGAAATTGTTTACAAAGGCAGAGAGAATTCTTGCTTTGAACAACCCGCTGATGCAGATGTCGATGTATATCGTCATGATCTTCGTCCTTTGGGTTGGTTCCAAGACAATTATCGTTTCTGGTGGTGTTGACCTCGATGTTGGTCAGTTCTCCACACTGCTTACATATTCCTTCCAGATTCTGATATCTCTCATGATGCTTTCCATGATCTTTGTTATGATCACTTTCTCTATTGAAAGTGCAGAGAGAATTACAGAAGTTCTGCAGGAAAAGAGCACGATTACTTCTCCTGAAAATGCTATTACAGAAGTCAAGGATGGTTCTATTGACTTTGACCATGTTGCCTTCAAGTATAACCGCATGGCGGACAGACATGTCCTCGACCATATCGACCTGCACATCAAGTCTGGTGAAACCATCGGTATTATCGGTGGTACCGGTTCTTCCAAGTCTTCCCTCGTACAGTTGATTCCGCGTCTCTATGATGTAACAGAGGGAACAGTGCGTGTCGGCAAGGAAGATGTCAAGAACTACGATCTGCAGGTATTGCGTGATTCGGTAGCCATGGTATTGCAGAAGAATGTATTGTTCTCCGGTACGATTGCGGAAAACCTGAGATGGGGTAACAAAGATGCGACAGATGAGGAACTCCGTGAGGCATGTCATATGGCATGTGCTGATGAGTTTATCGAACTGATGCCGGATAAGTATGACACCTTCATCGAACAGGGTGGTACAAACGTTTCTGGTGGTCAGAAACAGAGACTCTGTATTGCAAGAGCGCTTCTCAAGAAGCCGAAGATTCTCATCATGGATGACTCTACATCTGCAGTTGATACAAAGACAGATGCTTTGATCCGCAAGGCGATGAAGGAATATATTCCTGAGACTACAAAGATCATCATTGCCCAGCGTACTTCTTCTGTTGAAGATGCAGACCGTATTATCGTTCTTGACGATGGCAAGATCAATGCGATCGGTACTTCTGAAGAATTGTTGAGAACGAACAAGATTTACCGTGAAGTATATACTTCACAGAATAAGGCTGGAACAGAGGATGTTCCACCACATGAGGAGGTGACAGCGAATGCGTAAAGACCGTACCCATAGCATGTTGCAGGTTATCAGACGCCTGTTGAAGATGTTGTTCTCCTTCTATCCGGTGTTGTTGCCGGTGATTGTGGTATTGATTATTGCCAATGCCGTGATTTCTTCTATTCCGAGTATTTTCCAGCAGAAAGTGATTGCCATCATTGAAGAAGCAAGTGTCAATGGCCTTGTCTGGGATGATGTTTCTTCCAGGGTGCTGAGCCTTGTGTTTGTGCTCATTGCTCTGTATGTGGCTTCTCTTGTTGCAGGTTTCCTGTTCAACCAGCTGATGGCTGTTGTTACCCAGGGCTCATTGCACAAGCTGCGTGAGAAGATGTTTGCACATATGGAATCTCTGCCAATCCGCTACTTTGATACCCATAAACATGGTGATATCATGTCCCATTACACAAACGATGCGGATTCTTTGAGACAGATGATTTCCCAGTGCTTCCCACAGCTCATGATTTCCTTTGTGACGATCACAACAGTTCTCTGCATCATGTTGTACTACAGTATTCCGATGACACTGGTTATTATTGCCGGTTCTATCGTATCCATCGTGATTACAAAGGTCATCGGTGGAAAGTCCGCAAAGTACTTCATGGAACAGCAGAAGGCAGTTGGCCGCACAGAAGGTTTCATTGAAGAAATGATCAATGGTCAGAAGGTCATCAAGGTCTTCAACCATGAAGAAGAATCTGAGAAGGATTTTGACAAGGTCAATGATGAATTGTTCAAAGCATCAGAACTTGCGAATATGTATTCCAACACCCTGATGCCAATTCTCAATAATGTCGGTTACATCATCTATGTTCTTGTTGCGGTAGCTGGCGGAATCTTCATTGAAACAAAGATTCCGAACTTCTCTTTCTCGGGTCTTCCATTCTCCATCTCAGTTGTTGTGCCATTCCTTGGCATGTCCCGTCAGTTTGCCGGTAACATCCAGCAGATTTCTCCGCAGATTAATGCCATGGTCATGGGTCTTGCAGGTGCGGAAAGAATCTTCGAAATGCTCGATGAAGAACCGGAACAGGATAATGGTTATGTTACCCTTGTCAATGCGACAGAGAAAAATGGTGTATTGACGGAAAGCGAAGAGCCTACAGGCAAGTGGGCATGGAAACATCCTCATCAGGCAGATGGTACGATTACCTATACACCATTGCTCGGTGATGTGCGATTCTTTGATGTTGACTTTGGTTATACACCGGAGAAAACAGTTCTTCACAATGTCACCCTGTATGGCAAACCTGGTCAGAAGATTGCCTTTGTCGGTGCGACCGGTGCAGGTAAGACGACGATTACAAACCTTATCAACCGCTTCTATGATATTGCGGATGGAAAGATCCGATATGACGGTATTAACATCAATAAGATCAAAAAGGCAGATCTGAGACGATCCCTTGGTATCGTTTTGCAGGATACTGTGCTCTTTACCGGAACAGTTATGGATAACATCCGTTATGGTCGGCTTGATGCGACAGATGGTGAATGTATTGCGGCTGCCAAGCTTGCCGGTGCAGACGGGTTTATCCGCCATCTTCCAGAAGGGTATAACACCATGCTTTCCGGCAATGGTACAAACCTTTCTCAGGGTCAGTGTCAGCTCTTGGCAATTGCCCGTGCTGCCGTAGCTGATCCGCCGGTAATGATTCTTGATGAAGCAACTTCTTCCATCGATACCCGTACAGAGCAGATTGTACAGGAAGGTATGGATAGACTGATGCAGGGCAGAACAGTATTTGTCATTGCCCATCGTCTTTCTACCGTCAAGAATTCCAATGTCATCATTGTGCTTGATCATGGCCGTATCATTGAACGCGGTACACATGAAGAGCTCATTGCGGCTAAAGGTTCTTACTATCAGCTCTATACCGGTGCATTCGAACTTGAATAAGTTTCTGAAACATCTTCCCATGTGGAAGGTGTTTTTTCTATGAAAAACACATCATGTTTCCATGATGTGTCAATAGAACAATTTCTTTCTTTTTTCCGCTTCATGAACCATGTCAAAGTCCTCGATGATATTGCAATTGAGTCCTTCTATGACAGAAAGTGCCCGGTTAAGATATTCATCTATGAGGAACAGCTCTGGATCATGTACATCCAGACCGATGATAATCCGGCAGTTCTTCTTTGCAAATTCTTCGAAGAAAATACGCACAGGGTAGGCATAGCGGCTGGTGTCTCTATAGATCTTCTTCCCTATGCGTACGCCTGAACCACAATTGAGTTCCAGAGGCATGTCATACTTTACCGATAAATCCGCAATGCGGCTTGCGACCATGCGTACTGATTCATCACACACCGGATATGACCACATGCATACATCCGGATGGGCAATATAATCGCATAGGGCATGTTCACATGCATATTCGAGCTGGTCGACATACTGATTGAGTTCATCTGGTGTATAGAGGTTGTAGGAACTGAGGCCATTAAAGGTAATCTGATGCTGGCCAAGAATACAGTAATCAAGTTCTTTTCTGTACTTTGCAAGGGTTTCCCACTGGCTCTGGTAACATTCTACTTCCATGCCGAGCAGGATTGTGATGTCATCTTTGTATTTCTCTTTGAGGTGGAGTATGGATTGTTTATAGTCTTCTACCTGTTCGATGCTCATGCGTTCTTCAGGAAATGGTTCATCGTATGCCGCATGGTCTGAGAAACCAAGGACTTGCACGCCTGCATTGATTGCCATTTCAACATAGTCTTCATCAAGACCGATCGCATGTCCGCACCGGCTGGTATGTGTGTGAAAGTTCTGTTTTATCATACTGTTTCTCCCTATGTGAAAAAGCATAGGACAAAGCTAATTTTTATGCAATCCCAATTTTATTTCACCGTATTGAATTTGAAATTATGTGGTTTAAATCTTATCATATCCATGTGAGGAAAATTATGGATGAACAGATGTTTAATGTCTGCAGACTTCTGAAACAGATCAATGATCAGCTGGAGAAGAATGCAAATAACAATCTCAGGAATATCGGGTTGACTGTGACACAGTTGACGGTGCTGCGCCATTTGTTTCATGCGCCAGAAGGCAGATTGACAATGAAGGAAGTGGAGAAGAAGCTGCATGTTGCACAATCTACCGCTACAGGTATTGCCATGCGTCTTGAACTCAAGGGACTTGTGACTGCCCGTGGAGATGAGAGCGACCATCGCATCAAGGTGATTGAGATTACGGAAGAAGGAAGAACTGTCTGCTTGAAAGCTAAGTCATTCATTATAGAAACAGAGTCAAGGCTGCTCAATGCCTTGGAAGAAGGGGACAGGGCGCATTTTGTGGAAATGTTGAAGAATGTCAGAGACTGTCTGGTAGAGAAATAACAGGCGTTATGCATAGTGCTGACGCTTCTTTTCATAGGGGAGGAACGTATGCCATTTACCATTGTGAGAAATGATATTACTCGCATGCATGTGGATGCTGTTGTCAATGCCGCAAATACTGAATTGTTGATGGGCGGAGGTGTCTGCGGTGCCATCTTTCATGCAGCAGGAGAAACAGCACTGCAGCAGGCATGTGACAAGCTGTCTTCGATACATACAGGAGAAGCTGTCATTACACCGGGTTTCAGCCTTCCGGCAAAATATATCATTCATGCGGCAGGTCCTGTATACCATGCCTGGTCAAAGGCAGAAAGCAGAAAACTGCTTTCTGCAGCATATCAAAACAGCCTGGTTCTGGCAGAACAATATGGCTGGACAAGCATCGCCTTTCCTTTGATTT
>CAJKOS010000060.1 GCA_905201565.1 uncultured Erysipelotrichaceae bacterium | reverse complement strand
TGCCAAGCCGGAAAAGGGCAGGGGATATGACCGTATTGCGGAAACGATTTCCCAGCTTGAAGAGGTAACCGATGTATATCTGATGAGTGGCAAGAATGAGTTTTTTGTCAAGGTCAAGGACAAGACCATGCGCCAGGTAGCAGATTTTGTCGGGGCAAGACTGGCACCGATTGATGGTGTACAGGCAACGGTCACATGTTTCCTTTTAAAGAAGTACAAAGTAGATGGGGTCATGATGGAGTCTGGAACAGATGATGATGACCGCATTCAGATCAGCTGAAATACCGGTAGTTACCGGTATTTTTTGCTAGACATTACCTGTGGCAGATGGTAAGATACTACAGCGAGTGGTTAAACCCGCTCCTTGCCAGAGATGGCCATTAGTCCAGAAGGAGGTGTACAAAATGAGAAAGTATGAAGTCATGTACATCATCAACGCATCTGTTGAAGAGGACAAGAGAAACGCACTGATCGCTGATCTGAACAAGATCATCACTGATCAGGGTGGTAATGTCACAAAGACAGATGAATGGGGCATGCGCGATTTCGCATACCGTATTGATGATATGACAAAGGGCTACTATGTGGTTGTATCCTTTGAAGCAGACAATGCCTGCCTTAAGGAGTTCGATCGTCTGATCCACATCAATGCCAATGTTGTCCGCTATATGATCACATCTGCTGAGAGAACTCAGGAGGAAAAGTAAATGATCAACCGCGTCATACTGGTTGGCAGACTGACACGTGATGTGGAAGTCCGCAGAACAACTTCCGGTCTGTCCGTTGCCCAGTTCACTGTGGCATGTGACAGAAGATTTTCCCGCCAGGATAACAATGGTGGGCAGAATGCTGATTTTATCAACTGTGTTGCCTGGAGACAGACAGCAGATTTCCTTGGTACATATGCCAAAAAGGGAAATCTTGTTGGTGTAGAAGGAAGAATTCAGACCAGAACTTATGATGACAAGGACGGCAAAAGAGTATATGTGACAGAAGTTGTCTGTGACAATGTTCAGCTTTTGGAAAGCAGAAGAGCACGTGAAGATTCCTATCAGGGTTCTAACAACAGCTACAACGCTTCCAATAACAGTTACAGCAATAACTCCTACAACAGTTATTCTGCACCGTCATCCGCTCCCAGTGATAATGCGTCACTGGACAATGACTTTAACACAGGAGATTCACTGGTAATTTCCAGCGATGATCTTCCATTCTGAAAAAGGAGAGACCGATTATGGCATTCAAGAAACAGAGAATGGGCCGCAGAAAGGTTTGTTATTTCACAAAGAATAACATCAAGTATATTGATTACAAGGATGTTGAGCTCCTCAAGAGATTCATTTCTCCTAACGGCAAGATCACACCTCGCCGTGTAACAGGAACCCGCGCCAAGTATCAGCGTCAGCTGGCTTCCGCTATCAAGCGTGCACGTCAGATGGCTCTGCTGCCTTACGTAGAGGACTAAACAAGTCACGAAGCCTTCAGTTATCTGAGGGCTTTTTTCTTACGAAAAATGGCTTATTTATGCAGAAAATCAACTTTTTTGCAAAGTAACCGTTTACATTGAAAATCAGCTCTTGCATTGCATGAGAAGCGGTGTATAGTAATAGAGCACTGAGGCAATAACCCGTATCACTGCTTGCAAATACGAGTTGAGATATATGTGCAAACTGGTCAAAAGACCAGGTGATATATAACCGCAAACTGATCACATTGTGATCAGGTGTGAATATAAAAACAAACTGGAGAATTCTCCGGTTGTATATATTGAAGTGTCCGGAACTCATGTTCCGTTTTTTTGTTTCTATTATAAAAAACCATCCTGATGGATGGCTTAGTAACCGAGTTTTCTATCGACGATGTGTTCTAGTGGTTCATGAGCGATATAGTGTTTGAGGTTTGTGTACAGGATGTCTACGACTTTGTTGTAAGTTGCCTCAGCATTGAACCTTCCTGCAATGTGCGGGGTGCAGTAAATGCCCTTTGTGTTGCGCACCGGATCGTTTTTGGGAAGTGGTTCATGTTCGAAGACATCGAGGTATACACCAGAGAAGTGTCCTTCTTTCTGCAGGTGGATGAGGGCAGTTGTATCGATGGCTGAGCCTCTTCCAACATTGATGAGAATACTGCCTTTTTTTGTTTTGGAAAGTGTGTCTTTGTTCATGATATGTATGGTTTCTGGTGTTTCTGGAAGTGACATGGCAATGACATCGCATTCTGGCAGGATTTCATCCATGGTTTCAAAGGTGTATGTGCCACTGAAATAAGGTGGTAATGGTTTTGTGCTGCGGTGGACACCATAGACGGTTGCACCGAGTTTGTGCATGACTTCTCCATAGGCAGAACCGATATCTCCTGTACCGATGCATAATATCCGCAATGTATCGATGGTTCTGACAGAACCGAGGTTTTCCCATTCATGCATCTTCTGCATTTCACCATACTCTGGCAGTTTCTTGAGAATTGCCATCGTACATGCCAACATGTATTCACTGATGGCGGTACCATAGGCACCTGAGGCATTTGTAAGGGTGAATTCCTTATTCAGTGCGGCATAGTTGTTGGCGCCGGCAGAGTCAAGCTGTACCCATCGCAGTGCATTTGCCTGCAGAATGAGATTTGTATCAATGTTGCCAATGATAACTTCTGTGTCGGTGAGATCATCTGCGGTAACTTCGTTTTTTGTCTTGAATATGATGTCTACATCGTCTAATGCTTCAAAGCGCGCTCTATCATCCGGATGGATATCCGTTGCAAACAGTACTTTCATATATATCTCCTTATCTCAGCATTCATTATACCAATTCATTCAACAATGCATATCATTTGTACAACCGGTATTGCATATCTCTCGAGTTTTTGACTGTTTCGCTATATGATAATAGAGAGGTGATAATTATGTTGAAAAACCTGAAATCGTGGTCCATCCTTTCGGCAATTGTGATGATTGCCATCGGTCTTGTATTGATGATATTCCCTGGTGTCAGCCTGAATGTGGTATGCACTGTCCTTGGCATTGCTTTTATTGCTTGGGGTGCAATACGGATTTTGAGTTACTTTATGTTGAGCATTGATGAATTCATGTATCGTTCCGATATGATTGCCGGTTTGTTGTTTATCCTTGGCGGTGTAGTTATGCTGGCAAGACAGAATTTAATGCTTGATATTATTCCGATTCTGCTCGGGCTTGTCATTGTGATCAGCGGTATAGCCAAATTACAGAATGCGGTAATTGCGAAGCGGATAGGGTATGATGGCGCAACTATGTACATGATCCTTGCGTTGATTTCTATTATCTTTGGCTTTGTGATCATGTTCTTCCTCAGTGGAACTATTGCCGCAAAGACATTGTTTGTTTTAATCGGTGCAGGTTTAGTCTATTCAGGCGGCAGTGACCTTTATGTAACATTGTTTATTTCAAACAAATACAACAAGTTCATGAAGGATTTTGAGAAGAACCTGAATGATCGGGTGATCGATGTGGAAAGTGAAGACAAGTGACAGGTTTTGATGTCTGTCGCTTTTCTTTTTTGGCTGTTCAACTTATCATAGTGGGGCAGGAGGAAACACATGTTTAATAACTGGTTTACGATTGGACCGATAACGATCCATGGCTATGGTGTGATGATAGCGGTCGGTATTCTTTCCGCTATCTGGTTTGCCCAAAGGCAGGCAAGAAAGCACAATATGGATGCGGACAGCATTGATCTTTTGGCAATTACGGCAGTGGTTGTCGGCTATATCTTTTCCAAGCTGACCTATGTCCTGACGGTATGGGATGCAT
Source organism: uncultured Erysipelotrichaceae bacterium (assembly GCA_905201565.1). GTDB lineage: Bacteria > Bacillota_I > Bacilli_A > Erysipelotrichales > Erysipelotrichaceae > Bulleidia. Next base: position 6,225 of record CAJKOS010000060.1, on the reverse strand, counting down.
TCCTTGCAAATCCTATGGCAGTGCTTGGCAGCAGTGGCTGGGTTGTCTATGGTGGTATTATCGGTGGTATTTTTGGGGCATGGCTCTATTGCAAGATTCGCAAGATGGACTTTATTGCCTATCTCAATCTCTGCATGCCATCGGTGGCTCTCGCACAGGGGTTTGGCCGTATCGGCTGTTTCTTTGCCGGGTGCTGCTATGGACTTCCGACAAATGGAGCATTTGGGATCACATTCCCGGAAGGTTCACTTTGTCCAATTCATGAGCCTGTCATTCCGACACAGCTGATCATGTCACTGGGAGACTTTGCCCTGTTTCTGATTCTCTACAAGGTGTATGAAAATGAAAAGCTGCGCCCAAAGACAGGTGCCTTGTATCTGATCCTTTACAGTGCAGGCAGATTCATGGTTGAATTTTTGCGGGGAGATGTGATCCGTGGCAGTATTGGACCACTTTCCACGTCACAGTTTATTGCTATCTTTGTCTTTATTGGAGGCATATTGCTTTATATCATGAGCGGTTATAAGAAAAAGGAGAGTACGATTGTATGAAGATTGGAATTGCGAATGATCACTCAGCAGTGGACATGAAGAATGAACTTGTCAGCTGGCTGGAAGAAAATGGCTATGAAGTAGTCAACTATGGTACAGACACAAATGATTCTGTAGACTATCCCCTCTATGGTGAAAAGCTTGCCAATGCGGTAACAGCAGGGGAAGTGGAACGCGGTATTGCGATCTGCGGTACTGGTATTGGTATCGGCATTGCCTGCAACAAGGTGCGCGGCATCCGCTGCTGTTCCTGCAGTGAACCATATTCTGCTGAATACAGCAGAAGACATAACAATGCCAACATCGTTTCGATCGGTGCCCGTGTCATCGGTATTGAAATGGCAAAGATGATCGTCAATGCATTTCTTACCACAGAATTTGAAGGAGGAAGGCATGAACGCCGTGTTGATCAGCTGATGGACATTGAAGCGCGCAATGCAGCAAAGTAATGATGATTAAGGTCTATGGCAGTGATCTTTGTCCGGATTGTGTTGCCCTGAAGGTATCGCTGGACAATGCTGGTGTTGCATACAACTATGTCAACATCATGGAAAGCATGGCAAACTTCAAAGCATTCCTTTCTATGCGTGATCATAACAGCCTCTTTGATGTGTGCCGTGAAAATGGCAGTGCTGGTATTCCGGTGATTGAAGAAGAGGATGGTACATTGACCATTGCGTATGAGGAATGGCTTCATGCTCATGGTATTGCGGTAGTGCCGCGCAGTGGACAGGCTTGTTCACTGGATGGCAAGGGCTGCTGAAATGAAAAAAACGCTCAATTGAGCGTTTTTCTTATGCAATTGCCGGTGTTTCAGGTTCCGGATGATTGAGGATGTTCATGAACTCTTCACCGGTAATGGTTTCCTTTTCATAGAGGTATCTGGCAATTCTGTCGAGGTCCTTGCGGTGTTCCTGCAGTAACTGCTTTGCTTTGTCATGTTGTTTTTTGACAAGTTCGACAACCTTGGCATCGATGATGGCTGCTGTATCATCGGAGCAGGCAAGGCTTGCGTCCTGACCGAGGTATTTGTTATTGATGGATTCCATCGCTACCATGTCGAAGTCATCGCTCATACCATACTGGGTGATCATTGCCCGGGCAACGCGGGTTGCCTGTTCAATATCATTGGAAGCACCAGTGGAAATGGTGTTGAAAGCAATTTCCTCGGCAGCTCTTCCACCGGTGAGGGTGGCAATTCTGTTTTCGAGTTCCTCTTTTGTATAGAGGTAGTGGTTTCCTTCTTCTACCTGCATCGTATAGCCAAGGGCACCGTTTGTACGTGGGATGATGGTAATCTTCTGTACTGGTGCACTATGTGTCTGCAATGCAGCGACAAGGGCATGGCCGACTTCATGATAGGAGACGGTGAGCTTTTCCTTTGGCGTGAGGATGGCATTCTTTTTCTGGTAACCGGCAAAGACAACTTCAATACTTTCTTCCATGTCACGTTGTGAGACAGCACTGCGTCCTTCGCGGACTGCTCTGAGGGCTGCTTCGTTGACGATGTTGGCAAGTTCTGCACCAGAGGCACCAGATGCCATTCTGGCAATGACGTTATAATCGATGGAAGGTTCTGTCTTGACCTTCTTTGCATGGACTTTGAGAATTTCTTCTCTTCCGGTAAGGTCTGGTAATTCAACCGGTACACGTCTGTCGAATCTGCCCGGTCTTAACAGGGCAGGGTCGAGGGATTCCGGACGGTTGGTAGCTGCGAGGATTACAACACCTGTGTTGCCTTCAAAGCCATCCATTTCTGTTAACAGCTGGTTGAGTGTCTGTTCGCGTTCATCGTTACCACCGCTGATGTTTCCGGCATTACGTTTGCCACCGATGGCATCGATTTCATCGATGAAGACGATACATGGGGCTTTTTCCTTTGCCTGTTTGAAGAGGTCACGGACTTTGGAAGCACCCATACCGACAAACATTTCGACAAATTCAGAACCGGAGATGGAGAAGAATGGAACATTCGATTCACCAGCTACGGCTTTGGCAAGCATTGTCTTACCGGTACCTGGAGGACCGACGAGCAATACACCCTTTGGCATGGTTGCGCCAATGGATTTGTATTTGCCAGGGTCATGGAGGTAGGTGACAATTTCCTGCAGGGATTCTTTGGCTTCATCTTCACCTGCGACATCGTTGAAGCGGATGCCCTGTTGGGATTTGACATAGACACGGGCATTGGATTTGCCGACATTGAAACTCATCATGCCACCAGATCCACTCTTGCCACCGGTCATCCTCTTGAACAGGAAGTTCCAGATGAGGGCTGCAAAGAGCAGTGGTACAATCCATTCCAGCAGGAAGGTAATGATAGGGGATGTCTGTTCCTGGATGTCCTGGGTGAAGACTACATTATGGTCATGGAGTCTTTGGGTCAGGTCCGGGTCATCCATCTTACCGGTGCGATATACGGTATTGTCATTATCCATCGTATAGAGGATCTGGTTGCTTTGGACTTCTACTTCTTTGACATTGTCATCCAGTGTTTCCTGCATGAATTCGCTGTAGTTTGTTTCTACGATCTGTGCCTGCTGGTAGGAAGGCATCAGGAACAAATTGAACAGCATCATGACGAGCATAATGATCGCAAAGTAGTATATCATCGGTTTCTTTGACTGATCGTTTTTGATAAAAATCACCTCATTTCAGCATACATAATCATAGCATACTGTTGTTCACACACTGTCGGAGGTGACTGAACTTTTGGTGAAGTTGATCAATTCTCTTTTGACAAATCACCGATTTTGTCAGGATATGCCTTGAGATATTGCAGACATCTGATCATCATGCCAATCATCATGTAGCGCTTGATGCGGTGGACATGGATGAGTTCTGGTATGCGTGAACTACTCCGACTTCTATAAGTCGGAGTAGTTCACTCCAGAACAGGAAACCAGTACACTTGGGGCATCTTTCCTGAGAATTGCCTGTCTGGCTGTACCTTTAACAAGTGTAAACTTCCTCATCAGCTATACATTACAGGCAATGGGCAAAGGGGCACAATCCGCAATTCTCACGTTTTCAAGACAGGGTCTTCTCAATATTCCGCTGTTGATTATCATGAATATCCTGTTTGGACTGTATGGCATGATCTGGACACAGCTTGTGGTAGAAGTGATCATGTTGCCGGTATCACTTGGTTTGTATTTCCATACATTTCATCAGCTGCACAATGAGCTATAACCTTCTGGTTCTAACAGCTTGACTATCGGAGACTTCTGTATGCATCGTTCTCTGCGTATCATACAGGCAGATAGAGAAAGAGGAGAATATATGGAAACAAGAATTTTAGGAAAAGATCTTGAAGTATCTGCAGTAGGCCTTGGCTGTATGGGCTTCTCCCATGGTTATGGTGAGGCAACAGATGAAAACGAAGCGGTGAATGCAATCCGCAAGGCATTTGATATCGGTTATACCTTCTTTGATACAGCAGAGGTGTATGGCACTTCCGATGATCCACATGTCAATGAAGTGCTTGTTGGAAAGGCACTTGCGCCAATTCGCGACAAGGTTGTCATTTCGACAAAGTTTGGTCTCAGTTTTGATTTTGCTTGTGGAAAGGTTCCGGTTCCGATTGTTCCGGATTCAAGACCTGAAACAATCCGCAAGTCGGTAGAAGGTTCACTTTCCCGCCTTAATACAGATCATATCGACCTGTATTTCCAACATCGCATTGATCCAAATGTGGAACCGGAAGTTGTGGCTGAAACGATGGCTGAACTGATTAAGGAAGGCAAGATTACCCACTGGGGTATTTCGGAAACAAATGAGGAATATCTGCGCAGGGCAAATGCGGTATGTCCGGTAACAGCTGTACAGAACCGTTATTCGATGATGGCAAGAGAGTATGAGAGTCTCTTCCCGACTCTTGAAGAGCTCAATGTAGGTTTTGTGGCTTTCTCACCGATGGCAAATGGCTTTCTGACAGGAAAGTATGGCAAGGGACAGCACTTTGATCCAAAGTCTGACTACCGTGCAGCTATGCCACAGTTTACTGATGAAGCAGTAGATGAAAATGCTGCATTGTTAGCATTGCTCAACAAGATGGCAGAAGAAAAACAGGCAACACCTGCTCAGATTTCTCTGGCGTGGATGCTATGCAAAAAGCCATGGATCGTACCGATTCCAGGAACACGCAAAGAGACAAGAATGGTTGAAAATGCAGGTTCTGCTGCGATTCATCTTTCAAGTGATGAGGTCAAAGCACTGGATGATGCATTGGATGCGATGGATATGTCCGCTGTATTTGGTGGAACAAAGATGAAGAAATAGTGAGGTGAGAGTATGCGTAAGAGTTTTGGAACAAAATCATGGTTTTATCCGCTGCCGGTACTGGTGATCGGCACATACGATGAGGATGGCAATCCGGATGCGATGAATGCCGCATGGGGTGGTCTCTATGATGCGGATAAGGTAGTTCTTTGTCTCAGTGCTGGTCACAAGACAACAAAGAACATCCAGAAGACAGGTGCCTTCACAATCAGTTTTGCGGATGCAGAACATGTTGCGGAAGCAGATTATGTCGGTCTTGTGTCTGGAAACAACGATCAGGATAAGATGGCACATTCCGGTTTCCATACAACAAAGAGCACTGTTGTCAATGCGCCACTCATCGATGAACTTCTAGTCACATTGGAATGCAGCTTCATCAAGATGAGTGAAGATGGTAATATCATCGGACATATCGATAATGTCAGTATTGATGAACGTGTGCTGAACGCAGAAGGAAAACTGGATATGACAAAGTTCCATCCGATTTTCTTTGAACCGGCAAATAATGGTTACCATGTTCTTGGGGAACGTGTTGGAAATGCGTTCAGTGATGGTGCAGAAAGGAAGTAAGTGAAAATGGCAGATTTGAATGGTAAAGTGGCGGTCGTCACCGGTGGCAGTTCCGGTATTGGAAGAGCTATCGCAGAGCGCTATGCCAAAGATGGTGCACATGTCGTCATTGTTGGACGTAAAGAAGGACCTTTGCAGGAAGTTTGTGCAGCAAATGCAAATATCAGTTATGTGGCAGGTGATGTAACAAAGACAGAAACAATTGAAAAGATTATCGAAAAGGTGAAGAATGATTTTGGACGCCTCGATATCCTTGTCAACAATGCCGGATGGTGTCCGGTACAGCCATTAAAGACTATGACCATTGATGATTATGATCATGCTTTCCAGCTGGATGTCAGAGCTCTGGTAGAACTGACAATTCATGCATTGCCACTGCTGCTTGAAACAAAGGGCAACATCATCAACCTCTCCAGTGTTGGTTCAACCCACCGCAGCAAGAACCTCTCCATGTATCAGGGTGCCAAGGCTGCTGTGGATAACTTCACACGTGTATGGGCAATGGAACTGGCTGAGGATGGTGTCAGGGTAAATGCAATTGCGCCAGGCGCAATCCGCACCAATATCTGGAATGTGCCAGGACTTACGACAGAAGAGGCAAAGAAACATGAAGATGGCATTGCCTCTGGCATTCCATTTGGTTACTTCGGTGCACCAGAAGATATTGCCAACATGGCAGCGTTCCTGGTAAGTGATGAAGCATCGTATATCAGTGGTGCTATATTTGCAGTAGATGGCGCAATGGGCGCTATGTAAAAGGAAGGTGATAAGTGTGAATAATACAACGTAAAAGTAGTAAAAAAAGCCGCATTAAAAACATTGA
>CAJKOS010000059.1 GCA_905201565.1 uncultured Erysipelotrichaceae bacterium | reverse complement strand
CTGCAGCCAATGGCTACAGTTCCTATGGTAACCAGATTGGTCTTGCGACAGGTCTTGTAGAGGAGATTTATCATCCTGACTATGTCGCAAAGAGAATGGAAGTTGGTGCGGTCATTGCGGCTGCTCCGGCTGAAAATGTCATTCGTACAGAACCAGAACCAGATGATGTAGTCATCCTGCTTGGTGGCAGAACCGGAAGAGATGGCTGTGGTGGTGCGACAGGTTCTTCCAAGGCTCATAATACAGAGTCTTTGGAGTCTTGCGGTGCTGAGGTTCAGAAGGGTAATGCGCCTGAAGAAAGAAAGCTGCAGAGATTGTTCCGCAATCCTGAAGCAACGCGTCTTATCCGCCGTTGCAATGACTTTGGTGCAGGTGGTGTATCTGTTGCGATTGGTGAACTGGCAGATGGTCTTGTGATTGATTTGAACAAGGTGCCTGTCAAGTACATGGGTCTCAATGGTACAGAGCTTGCCATCAGTGAGTCTCAGGAAAGAATGGCGGTTGTTGTAAGAGACTGTGATGCGGCTAAGTTCCAGGCACTCGCAGATGGGGAAAACCTTGAGTCAACAATTGTTGCCCGTGTGACCGAAGAAAAGAGAATGGTCATGACATTAGATGGTGTCTCTATTGTAAACATCAGCCGTGACTTCCTGAATACAAATGGTGCTGAAAAGCACACGACTGTTGAAATTCCTGCTGAAACATTGCATGAAATGCCAGAGGATGACAAGCCATTGAAAGAGAAGTTTATGACCATGGCGGGTTATCTCAACATTGCTTCCCAGATTGGTTTGTCTGAACGTTTTGACTCTACTATTGGAGCAGGTACGGTACTCATGCCATTTGGTGGCAAGTACCAGCTCACACCGGAACAGGTTATGTGTGCAAAGATTCCGGTACTGGATGGTGAGACAACGACTGCTTCCATTATGTCATGGGGTTTCAATCCATATGACAGTGCAGCTTCTCCATTTGTTGGCGCAGAGACAGCCGTGATTTCTTCTGTTGCTAAAATGATTGCGGCTGGTGGTTCAAGAAGCCATGCCTGGATGAGTTTCCAGGAATACTTTGGCAGAACAAATGATGATCCATATAAGTGGGGTCGTCCATTTGGAGCAGTGCTTGGTGGTCTTGTTGCCCAGAAGGAACTTGGTGTAGCTTCGATTGGTGGCAAGGACTCTTCTTCTGGTACATTTAATGATATTGATGTTCCACCTACACTCATTGCCTTTACGGTTTCAACGGCAAAGACAGACAAGGTTGTGAGCAGTGAATGGAAGGGGGCCAACCATAACATCTATCTTCTCAAGCCGGAATACAAAGATGGTCTTCCGGTATGGGAGAGTGTGAGAAGTGTCATGGACCGCATGGAACAGCTGATTGCGGAAGGCAAGGTCATGGCTGCCTGGGCTTTGGAACATGGTGGTATTGCGGAAGCAATCATCAAGTGTGGTCTTGGCAACCATATTGGTTTCCGTCTCGATTCTTCCTTTGATGCTGAGAATTTGTTTGATGCATGTCCTGGTGCGTTCCTGTTTGAAACGGATCAGGATATCGATGATGCGATGATGGTTGGTGTTACACTGGATGCCTTCATTGTTTCTGTGAACCATGAACATATTGACATGGATGAAGTACAGAAGGTATATGAAGAGAAGTTTGAACCTGTCTTCCCATATCTGAATAAAGAAGAACCAGTACAGTATGAGACGGTGAAGTATGAGACAGATCGTCCAATGCATGCCTCTTATACCGTAGAAAAGCCTCATGTACTTCTGCCGGTCTTCCCAGGCACAAACTGTGAATGGGATACAGCCAAGGCTTTTGAAAGAGCTGGAGCAGAGACAGAGATCTTCGTTATCCGCAATCGCAGTGCAAAGGATATTGCGGATAGTGTCAAAGGCTTCTCTGAGGCAATTGAAAGAAGCCATATCATTGCCATTCCTGGTGGTTTCAGCGGTGGTGATGAACCAGATGGTTCTGGTAAGTTCATTACGGCTTTCTTCCGCAATCCGGATATCAAGGCAGCTGTGACAAGACTGCTCGATGAGCGTGAGGGTCTGATGCTTGGTATCTGTAATGGTTTCCAGGCACTGATCAAGCTTGGACTTGTGCCATATGGAAAGATTATCGATACAGATGAGCATTGTCCGACATTGACATTCAATACCATTGGCAGACACCAGAGTATGTTAGTGCATACCGTGGTATCTTCCAACAAGAGTCCATGGATGCGCTATATGCATACAGGTGATGTGACAAGTGTTGCGATTTCTCATGGTGAAGGCAGATTTGTCATTGAACCAGAGCTGTTCGACAAGCTTGCGGCAAATGGTCAGATTGCTTCACAGTATTGTGACCTGGAGGGTGTTCCGACAAGTGACATCCGCTATAATCCAAACAATTCCTACCAGGCTGTAGAAGGTATCTTCTCACCAGATGGAAGAATCTTTGGCAAGATGGGTCATAGTGAAAGAAGTGGCAATGGTCTCTATGAAAATATTCCTGATCTCAAGACACAGGAACTCATTTTCAAAGGCGCAGTTGATTATTTCAGATAATGGATAGCGGGGGAAACCCCGCTTTCTTATGAGGTGTAGTATGAAGTTGAATGAATATACAACAGAAGTGACATGTGCAGAGTGTGGGCATACAGGTACGTATGTGATGCGCACACTCATTGATACGGCAAAAGACAAAGATGCCATCAATAAGATTCTGGATGCAAGGTGGTTTACCTATACATGTCCAAAGTGCAAGGAGAGAACCATTGTCACCCATACATGTCTTTTCCATGACACAGAGCGCAAGGTTCTCATTGCGTTAGCGGATAGTGAAGAGGATTATGAAAAGATCAGTGGCTGGATGAAAGGGACATATCAGAAGGATGAGCTGGAACAGGCATTGCTTAACATGATGCGTGGAAGTGATTGCCGTCTTGTGAGAAACCTTCATGAATTTCAGGAGAAGGTGTTGTTACATGTGTTAGGGATGGATGACAGGGTCATTGAGATGTGCAAGGTGATGACAGAAATGATTCTTGTACAGAACCAGATGATCAGTCATGTAGAACATATATACTTCAACACAGATGGTGATGAATATATCTTCATGATTGATACAGGAGAAGAAGACATGGCTTCTACAAAGCTGCCAAAAGGTATGGTAAAAGATGTGACAAAGATGATAGCTGACATGAAGCCAACAGCATCATTTGTCATTGATCGTACATGGGCAATGAAGCAGTTACATGTGATGGCGTAATAGAAAAGTAAACAGAAAAAGATTGGCGTTTTGAACTTGCCAATCTTTTATTTTTCACTTGCACAAAGAAACAGCGTACAAAATCGCAGCCGCAATGATACACAATCCGGCAAAAATGAGATTTCTAAAGGCCAGATATGTCAGAATACCAACGATGAAACTGATTGCTATTCCGGCAATGAATGTATCTATATTCAGATTTTTCATATCATTTGTCTTTCAATATATATCGTGCAATGATCATGTTTTGCAGCATGGCAAATATGACACCGATTAGTAGTGTGAAATACAGTGGACGTCCACTACCCCATTCAATAACAGCGATAATGATCAGGAATAGAATCATGACATATGTGATGGCTTTGATTTTTCTTCTGATTGGCATATCTGAATTACCCCCTTTTGAACTGAAGTGCTTCTAATTCATGCGTGATGAAGAAGGCAATAGATCTTCTAACAGTTGTATCATGTCCTGTATGATGTGTAATGCTTCTTCATCTGTGCATGACCAGAGTTCAGGATTGCTTGATTCATTGAGGATGATCTTGTCTGTTCCGGCTGTCATGATATCCAGTTGTACGTCACCTTCAGAGTCAGTATTATCAAATCTTGATAGTGTTGCCCGATACAGCGTAATATCCCAGCCTTCTTGTGTTCTTTCTTCCAGAGTGAATGTGTTAGATGGATACTTTCCAACAATGTCACCGATACTTTCATCCATGTATGGGTGATAATCACTTCCTTCAAGCAATAGGGAAATATCGGTTTGTTTGATGGATATTTCATTGTCCACAAAAGATTCTGGAACAGATTCTGGTTTGATGTCTGTTACACCATCTGTTGGACCACCTTTTGTGATCATTGAGTTGCAGCCAGTCAGCAGAGTAACAACAATGCATAGTGAAACAATGTGTTTCATAGTATTATTCTCCAATCTGTTATGCAAAAGCATAGTGTTCGTTGTGGCAATAAGTTGCCAGGAAAATGTTCAATATAATGATTTCAACAGTCTCCGTTTTTATACCTCGAAGGGTTTGTGTGTATGTATTTCATATTGGTTTCTCCAACAAATGTGTGAATCTATACATATTATAATCCATCATATTGGGGGGCAAGAGAAAAGAAAAGGATTCATGATTTCTCATGAATCTCATTCAGGTTTCTTTTCACCAACCCACTGCAGTTCGTATTCACCAGTACATTCAAGTACACCACCTTCTGTCAGGTCAATGCACTCTTCATTTTCATAGTAGTCTTTGACTCTGCCGATGGCATCACGGATGTGGAGACCATCATCCTTGACTGCTTTGACTTTGTAAATACCTGGTTTTAAGGAACGTGGGATTTCATAGACACCCGGTGTGATGGTCATTTCGTTATCGTTGCGGATGTAGATGAGGTGTTTCTTTTTGTTATTTGCGGCAGCGTTGACTTTGCGGAAGAAGCGTTCACGCATGAAGAAGAGATCTGCATGTTTTACCGAATAGGTATAGGAGAACTTCTTTGTGATGACAGAGATAGTGTCTGTTTCATTTGTGTTGCGCTTAACAAAGCCTAGGCGATGACAGTTGATGAATTTTTCAGAAAGGAAGTAGACAGCTACTTCTGTTTCATAGAGTGTGCCTCTTACCGTAATGTTGTTTCTCTTGTCTGATGGGTCACCATCCGGAATGTTATTGATGTCCTTGCGCTGGATGGTGGCGATGTTTTTAACCGCATCTTCTGTAGGGATGTGGTTTTTGTTTACTGTGATGGAAGCCGGAATGCAATTGATGCAGTGCTCGCCATCGTGTAAGAGGATTTTTGGTAATGGGTAAAAGCGTGCAAGTGTCGGAGCGGCTTCATGTGATTCAAGGTACGCATCCATGATCATGTCACGCAGGTTTTCCTGGGCAGTCACAAGCTGCTGGAAAAGGTCAAATTGTACAGGCAGATTATAGGACTGGATAATAGATCTGCAGTTTTTGCATATATGATGTCCATCAGGAAGACGGACTGGTCTGTTAAACAGACCACCACCTTCGCTGAGGCAGAAATCACAAACATTTTTTGGCATGGGATACCTCCAATTTCTTTACACAACATCGTATTTGTTGTGTCTTCCGTTAGAGATTATAGCATTGAATTCAATATAAAAGGAATATCACACAGTATTCACACAGGTTTATTTGCTATGTTAAGAAAAGTGAGTGAGTAATGCTAAAAAATGTACGAATTTTGCATACATTTAATATTCAAACTTATTTATTTTTTACAAGTGTCCGTTATCATACAGCCGGAATTCCAAAAGAAGTAAAGGAGGCTTCTGCTTTTGGCAGAAGAATGAAACTATGCTCGTTACTGCACATTCCGGATGTGATTCCACACCGGATAACTCACTGGATTTTGTAAGACACGCTCTTCAGTTACAGGTCGACGCACTGGAGGTTGATGTCTGGCAGAAAGAGGGAAAACTCATCCTTTCTCACGATGAACCAGAGGATATGAACCATCCGCTATTGGAAGAAGTATTTGTGATGGTGAAAGAACATCCTTCGATGATGGTCAATTGTGATTTGAAAGAGAAGGAGCTTGAGGAAGCTGTTTATGCGCTGGCTGAGCGTTGTGGTATGGAAAAGCGGATTTTCTTTTCTGGGGAAGTACGTCTTTCCATCCATGAGGTGATGCCTGAGATGGATGGCAGGGTTTTGATCAATGCGGAGAATCTGATTCCTGATATTTATGAACATGGTGAAAAGTTTTTGGATGAAGATTCTGAGGAATTGATCAGATTGTGCAGGAAGTATGGCTTTGATGTAATCAATGTCAACTACCGGTTTGCGACAGATTGCTTTGTGAAAGTGGCAGATCGTGAACATGTGGGCATTTCATTCTGGACGGTGACAGACAGGGAGGATATTCCACATGTCATCTCCTGGCATCCTTACAATGTGACAAGCCGTTCACCCGGTCTTGTTCTGGAAATGAAACAGTAAAAGAAAACAGGAGGAGTTATGTTCAAATACCTGAACCCAAGACGCTTCTTCCATGCCGTTGGCAAAAGGAAGTTCTGGGAATTCATCATCCTTGCGGTATTTATTCTGTTCTTTTACGGGCCTCTGTTAAATATGTTAATGCTGGCGTTTGCCAACACATATGAAGCACCAGTTGTGCTTCCACAGGAATGGGGATTCAAATGGTGGGAATATGTCTTCGGACAGGAAAGCCTTGTGTCCTCGATGATCCAATCCTTCATTGTTGCGATTATCACAACATTGATTTCGATGCTCATCTGTATTCCTGCAGCATATTCCATTGCCCGTTTCAAGTACCGCGGAAGAAAGATGTTCATGCTTTCGTTTCTGCTCACAAATGCCTTTCCAAAACTTGGCATTTACACATCCATTGCGGTGCTTTTCTACAAGTACCAGCTGATGGGTACCTATACAGGTGTTGTCATCATCCATCTCATCAATTCGATGATGTTCATGGTATGGCTTCCGGCAAGTGCCTTCCGCTCTGTCCACAGACAGCAGGAAGAAGCTGCCCGTGATGTAGGAGCTGGTCCAATCCGCACATTCTTCAAGGTAACGTTGCCGATGGCAGTACCTGGTATTGCGGTCGCAACACTGTATACCTTCCTTGGTTCCATGGAAGAAGCACAGGGTACCATGCTTGTCGGTATGGCAAGAATCCAGACCATGCCGGTTGCGATGTATGGCATTGTCCTTGACTCACCAGCCGTACAGATCGGTGCTGTATTTGCAATCCTGTTGATCATTCCTTCCGCAATCATGATCTTTGCAATGCGCAGATACATTGGTCCGGAAGCGATTGCCGGTGGATTCAAGATGAAATAAGACGAGGAGAAGAAAATGAGTGAACGCAAAATCAAATTGCAGCTCAATGATATGACCAAGAAATATGACAACGGTGACGGTGTTGAACACATCAACCTGGATGTGTATGAAGGGGAAATCGTTACCTTCCTTGGTCCATCTGGCTGTGGTAAATCTACGATTCTCAGAACAATTGGTGGCTTTCTGGATGTAACTTCTGGTGACATTACCATCGATGGTCAGTCCATCGTGGCACTTCCTCCAGAAAAGCGTCCGACTGCCATGGTGTTCCAGAGCTACAACCTCTGGCCACATATGACAATTTATGAAAACCTTGCCTTCGGTTTACAGCTGCGCAAGGTGCCAAAGGATGAAATCAAGACAAGAATTACGGAAATGCTGAAACTGGTATCCATGAGCGGTACTGAGAAGAAGTTCCCAAACCAGCTCTCCGGTGGTCAGCAGCAGCGTATTGCCATTGCCCGTTCTCTGTTGTTGAAGCCATCTCTGCTTCTGCTCGATGAACCGTTCTCTGCCCTTGATGCAAAGATCCGCCAGCAGATGAGAGAAGAGCTCAAGAAGATCCAGAGCGACCTTGGTATCACAGTTATCTTTGTCACCCATGACCAGGAAGAAGCGATGGCGCTTTCCCACAGAATTGTGGTCATGAACAAGGGTAAGTTCGAACAGGTAGGTACACCAACAGAAATCTATGACAAGCCTGCCACAAAGTATGTCGCTTCCTTCATCGGTGAAATGAACTTCATCCAGTCAGAAGATGGCAAGACAATTGCCGTTCGTCCAGAAGATGTGAATATCACTCTGGAAGAAAAGAGAGACCTTGAAGGTGAAGTGCGCACAATCATGGTACTTGGTCACTATGTACAGGTTACAGTGCAGTACAAGAATGACATCATCAAGTGCTTCGTAGACCGTTCTGTTTCTGACAAGCTCACTATCGGTCAGACAGTTGGTATGAATATTGGCAAACATAACGTATTTGCATAAGAAAAAGAGAGGGAAAACAAATGAAACTCAAGAAATTCGCAACAGTATTCCTCGCTGCAGCAATGCTGGCAGGATGTGGCTCCGGTACAGTTGAAAGTGCCGATGGCAAGGAAACCATCACACTCTGGGCATCTGGTTCCCAGAATGTCGGTGACATTTATGAAACACTTGTTGAGGAATTCAATACAAATTCCGAATACGCAGACAAGTATCAGGTAGACTTCCAGTTCATGCTTTCTGGTACTGGTACACAGTCTCTGACAGATATGCTCATCGCAGCACACAAGGCTGGTCAGACAAACACAGACTATGACATCGTCGACCTCGGTGGTGATGATCTTTCCAAGGTTGTTTCCCAGGTTGGTGAAGAAATGCTCGTCAAGCTCGACAAGACAAAGATTCCTAATTCTTCCAAGGTTTCTGCAGAAAGCAGTGTCGCTACAGATTATGTACAGCCATACCGTGGCACAACTGTCATCATGGCATATGATTCCGAGGCTGTTGAGAATCCGCCAAAGACAGTTGATGAACTCGTTGAGTGGATGGAAGAAAATCCAGGCAGATTTGCCTATAATGCCCCGGGTACAGGTGGTGCAGGTGATTCCTTTGCCCGCTCCATGGTTTATAACTTCATGCCTGAAGAAGCAATTACTTCCGATGATCCGAAGTGGGAAGAAGAATGGGATGAAGGTTTCGAATTCCTCGCAGACATTCACCAGTATATGTATGAATCCGGTGGTTCTATCGTTTATCCAAACAAGAACCAGGGTACATTGGATCTGTTGAACCAGGGTGAAATCGATATGTGTGCTAACTGGGCAGATATGGTTCTTTCCCAGCGTGCACAGGGCACAATCAAGGATTCCATCAAGATCTACCAGATCGAACCATCTCTGACAGGTTCCCTGCAGTCCCTTGCTATTCCAACATTCGGTTCTCATGAAGAAGGTGCATATGCATTCATGGACTTCATGCTTTCCGATGAAGCACAGGAAATCCTCGTCAAGGAAATGGCTGCTATTCCACTCGTTGATACTTCCAACATGGACCTCACAGGATATGAAGATCTCATGGAACTGGATGTCTCCAACTTCCGTATCATGTCCATCGGTGACCTCGGTACAGACTTCAACACCAGATGGGACTCTGAAATCGGTTCTATTGGTTAATAGATAAGGAGGCAGGCGATGAGTAAAAATCTGAAAACAAAGCTTGCGGCTTATGGTCTTGTACTCCCTGCCTTCCTGATTGTTATGTTGACGGTCGCATACCCGATTGTATCGGCTGTCATTCAGTCCTTTCAGGATGCAGAGACAGGGGTGTTTACGCTGGATAACTATGCCTTCTTCTTTACTGATGAAGCACAGCGTCAGAATCTGATCTACACGTTGTATATCGTTTTGATGACGGTGGCAATTGCCCTTGTAGTAGCATATCTTCTTGCGCTCTACCTGCGCTTTATGCATAGCAAAATTGCCAAGTCTATCGGTACATTGTATCTGTTGCCAAGATTTGTACCATCGATGTGTGCGGTCTATGCGATGATCACCATCATCCGTGACTCTGGTCTCATCAGCAGAATTGGCGCATTGTTTGGCTGGGAAATTGAGCTTGGTCTCATGTACCATGCCAACGGTATCATCCTCATGAATTTGTGGTTCAACATCCCATTTGCAGCATTGATGATCACGGCTGGTCTTGGTGCCATTCCGGATTCCATCATCGAAGGTGCACAGGATGTAGGTGCTGGAAAGCTCAAGGTTTTCACAAAGATGATCCTTCCGCTCTCCATCAAGGATGTCGTCATTGCCGGAACATTCGTGTTCATGTCCAATGTCGGTTCCTTCACTACCCCATACCTCATGGGTGGAAACTCACCGAAGATGCTCGGTATTGCCTTGTTTGACCAGTTCAACAGGTATATGGACTATAACCGCACGGCGGCGCTGTCTGTTATTATGTTCCTGATTTGTTCGGTATCTGCAGTTGTCTATATTTATACGAACCTGAAGGACGCCGACTGGGAGAAGTAAGAGAGGATATATGGAAGTACTATTGGAGAAAACGGTACATCTGACTACAAAGCATGATCGTACAAATGTCATTCTGCCGTTTACTGTACCGCATGATTTTGCAAGGCTGGAAATCAGTATTGCCTATTCTCCAAAGTACATTACAGATCCACAAGATGTGAAGAATGCAGTGATGGATTGTTATAAAAGATACTTGTTGCCGGAGGATGTGCCGGAGACAGTGGATCCTGCTGCATTTAAGCTGAGTAATTTATTGACACTTTCACTGGACTGCAATGGACGTTATGTCGGTGCTGCGCACCGGCAGGCTCCATT
>CAJKOS010000058.1 GCA_905201565.1 uncultured Erysipelotrichaceae bacterium | reverse complement strand
TTCACAGGATGATTGATCCTGGCTTATCTGATACGCAAATCCTTGTGGTTCTGTATACAACACCTGAAGAGCCCGAAGGTATTTGTAAAAGCGTGAAGGAATAATATGTCATAATGCGTGCAGTGGAAAACTGCATTTCTTTTTTTTCTGAGGGTACGGATGAATGAAATGGTTGTATATGTCTGGATTGTTTCAGACGTTTTCGTGAACTACTCCGACTTCTATAAGTCGGAGTAGTTCACTGATATCTTGAAGTGAAGAGGCAATTTCCGCTTTGAGGTCAGGAAGGTGGAGTTAACTGTCTGGTTGATTCACTGCTGTTTTCTGGAGAAAAGCATATTGAACAACATAGTATCTGCTGTTCATCATCTGAAGTGTGTTGTTTGTCGTTCATTTTCCAAATGTTTCTTTGTATCGGATATGGTATAGGCAGAAAAAGGAGAGATGAGTATGAAAAAGTGGATGATTCCGGTATTTGCTGCAGGAGGAGTTGCAGTAGTTGGTACAGCGGTTTTAGGAGGTATTCTTCTGTTTGGTAACAGACATGGCATGAAATCGCCAGAAGAAGTTGTGTTGAATGCAGTGCAGGCACAGATAATTGACGGTGATTTTGAGGAATTATGCATGCTTGGAAGATACCCGATGATCAAAGCAGTTTGTGACTTGGAGGCTACTGACAGACAGACTTTGCAATGTGTGGATGAAGCCAAGGGATATTGGGATGAAACCATGCAAAATTCGATGGAATATCTCGGAGAAATTCAGGATTATTCTGTTGTGAATATTGAACTGATTCCGGTTGATGATGAAGAAACTGAGCTGACCAAAGGAAGTTATGAGAGAGTTGGAGATCAGGTGGATAATGTGGTAGATGTGGAATGTGAAATGAATATTTCATATAGTATGTATGCAGGAGACCATCAATACATGACTGTCCGTGCAATAGAAATTGATGACAGATGGTATCTCGATGTTCTCGAAAGCGCAATTCCTCAGTATCTCATGAGCGCATATAATAATTTGCTTGAGACAGGACAGCTTGTTGGCTGATTGTATGCATTGATGCAAGGAATTCTAATCATCTGAGCCGGTATATTTGTGGAAAAATCCAGGCTTAACGGTACTATTCTTTACATTTTTGCATTTTTAGTACCGTTAAATCGGTATTTGACTTAGTGCCGGACTATGATCAAATTTAGTATAAGCTATGAATCCTGGAGTCTCTCTTCACTATAGATTGCATATGATAACAAAGCTGCATTTACATCTTTGCTTGTAGTCCTTTACAATGGTGTAGAGGTTTGCAATGAGAAAAGATCATATTACTGGGAAATCGTTCTATACATCTGGTGAATTTGCCCACAAGGCACATGTTTCTTTGCGCACAGTGCGATACTATGACAAAATCGGTTTGTTGCATCCTTCTGTTGTGACAGATGGTGGGGCAAGGTTGTACAGCGACCATGATTTTGTAAGACTGGAACAGATCCTTTTGTTTAAATACCTTGGTTTTTCTCTTGATGAAATCAAGGAGATGACCTTTGCTTCACAGGACGCCCAGTATCTCATCAATTCATTGCGCATCCAGAGAAAGCTTGTACAGGAAAGAATGGAAGAAATGCAGGAAGTATCTACCGCAATTGATCAGATGATCGGTACGGTGGAAGCTGGTGAAGATGTGCATTGGGAAGATATGCTCAAAGGGTTCAATGTGACAAGCATGGAAAGAAGCCTGAAGACACAATACCTCAATGCGACAAATATCAATGCCCGGATTGAACTGCATAGTGCATATTCCACAAACCCTCAGGGGTGGTTTCCCTGGGTGTATGAACAATGCGATATTGTGGATGGATTGCATATATTGGAAGTAGGCAGTGGGAATGGCGAACTCTGGTATGAGAACAAAGGCAGAATACCAGTTTCTGTTTCCATTGTGCTTTCGGATATATCGGAAGGTATATTGCGTGATGCAAGACAAATGCTCGATGGGGATCAGAGAATGTCCTTTGCAGCATTTGATTGTGAAAAGATTCCACTGGAAGATGATCTGTTTGACAGAGTCATTGCCAACCATGTGCTTTTCTATTGCAAGGATGTGGACATGGCTGTTTCTGAGTGTGCAAGGGTATTGCAGGAAGATGGTATGTTTGTTGCAAGTACATATGGCAGAAAACATATGAAGGAGATTACCGAACTTGTGCAGGCATTTAACAGGGACATAGTCCTTTCTGCCAATCGTCTCTATGAAAAGTTTGGATTGGAAAATGGCAGGGAAATACTTTCAAAGTGTTTTCAGGATGTGGAGATGGTGCGCTATGAAGATGAAATTGTGATTGATAAACCAGAACCACTGATTGCCTATATACTTTCGTGTCATGGTAACCAGAACCATCTTTTGATTGACCACTATAAGGAGTTCCGCGATTTTGTGGGAGAGAAGGTACAGAATGGCTTCCATATTACAAAGGATGCGGGGGTGTTTGTGTGCAGGAAGTGAGAGTTTTGGGCTTTGTTGACAGTTTTTGAGAGATTTTGTGAAAAAGACTTGCAGGTGACGTTACGTCACCTTTTATTGTATAGGCGCAATGCATGGAGGTGCACAATATGAACATTATCGTAACTGGTGGTGCCGGCTTTATCGGCTCCAACTTCGTCTTCCTGGAGCTCAAGGAACATCCGGAAGATCGTATTATCTGTGTGGACAAGCTGACATATGCAGGTAATCTCAAGACATTGAAGAGTGTCATGGACAATCCGAATTTCCGTTTTGTGAAGCTCGATATCTGTGACCGTGAAGGTGTATATAAGCTGTTTGAAGAAGAACATTCGGATATGGTTGTCAACTTTGCGGCTGAGTCCCATGTTGACAGATCCATTGAAAATCCTGAGATTTTCTTAGAAACAAATATCATCGGTACATCCGTTCTCATGGACGCATGCCGTAAGTATGGCATCAAGCGTTACCATCAGGTTTCTACCGATGAAGTGTATGGTGATCTGCCGCTTGACAGACCGGACCTCTTCTTCACAGAAGAAACGCCGCTTCATACAAGTTCTCCATATTCTTCTTCCAAGGCAAGTGCCGATCTTCTGGTCAATGCTTACCATAGAACATATGGACTGCCGGTGACAATTTCCCGTTGTTCCAATAACTATGGTCCTTACCAGTTCCCGGAGAAGCTCATTCCGCTCATGATCGCAAATGCATTGGCTGACAAGAAGCTTCCTGTCTATGGTGAAGGTCTCAATGTTCGTGACTGGCTGTATGTAGAAGATCACTGCAAGGCAATTGATCTCATCATCCGCAAGGGTAATGTTGGTGAAGTCTACAACATCGGTGGTCATAATGAAATGAGAAACATCGACATTGTCAAAATCATTCTCGAAGAACTCGGCAAGCCGGAAAGTCTCATTGAACATGTCACAGACAGAAAGGGTCAGGACCAGAGATATGCCATCGACCCGGCAAAGATTCACCATGATCTTGGCTGGCTGCCAGAAACCATGTTCAAGGATGGTATCAAGAAGACCATTCGCTGGTATCTCGATAATGAAGAATGGTGGAAGGACATCATTTCTGGTGATTACCAGAACTACTATACAGAGATGTATGGCAAGAAGGAAGTGCTGAAATAATGAAGGTATTTGTGACAGGTGTGAGTGGACAGCTCGGACATGATGTCATGAATGAACTGTCCAGAAGAGGTTATGAAGGTACAGGCAGTGACATTGCTGAGACATACAGTGGTGTAGAAGATGGTACAGCTGTATGCACAATGCCATATGTACAGCTCGATATTACAAATGAAGAAGCTGTCAATACAGTGATTTCTGCAGTAAAACCGGATGTCATCGTGCATTGTGCAGCATGGACAGCTGTCGACCTTGCGGAAGATGATGACAAGGTAGAAAAGGTACGTGCTGTCAATGCGACCGGTACAAAGTACATTGCGAGTGCTGCCAGGGCAGTAGACGCAAAGATGATGTACATTTCTACGGACTATGTCTTTGATGGTCAGGGTACAGAGCCATGGGATCCTGATTGCAAGGATTACAAACCACTCAATGTCTATGGCAAGACAAAGCTCGAAGGTGAACTTGCTGTAAGTGAAATACTCGACAAGTATTTCATTGTCCGGATTGCCTGGGTATTTGGCAAAAATGGCAAGAACTTTATCAAGACCATGCTGAAAGTTGGTGCAACGCATGATGAGGTGCGTGTTGTCAATGACCAGATTGGTACACCAACCTATACACTGGACCTTGCAAGGCTTCTTGTGGACATGGTGGAAACTGATAAGTATGGCTATTACCATGCGACAAATGAAGGCGGTTATATTTCCTGGTATGACTTCACAAAGGAAATCTACCGTGTTGCAGGTTATACAACAAAGGTAACTCCGGTTACTACAGAGGAATATGGTCTGAGCAAGGCGGCACGTCCGTTTAATTCAAGACTCGATAAGTCCAAGCTTGTGAAGAATGGTTTTACACCACTTCCGACATGGCAGGATGCGGTTGCTCGTTATGTGAAAGAATTGAAGGAAATGGGAGAGTTTTAAGATGAAAGGTATTGTACTTGCCGGTGGTGCCGGCACCAGGCTTTATCCGCTTACCATGGTTACCAGCAAACAGCTGTTGCCGGTCTATGACAAGCCAATGATTTACTATCCGCTTTCCACATTGATGATGGCAGGTATCAAGGATATTCTCATCATCTCTACCCCAGAGGATACACCACGTTTTGAAGCGCTCCTGGGGGATGGCAGCCAGTTTGGTATCAGCCTTTCCTATAAGGTGCAGCCTTCTCCTGATGGACTTGCCCAGGCATTCCTGCTTGGTGAAGAGTTCATTGGCGATGATGCATGTGCCATGGTATTGGGTGATAACATCTTCTATGGCAATGGGTTTGGCAAGATCCTTCGTGCTGCGGTAAAAGAAGCAGAAGAGAATAATAATGCGACTGTCTTTGGGTACTATGTCACAGATCCGGAGCGGTTTGGTGTGGTGGAGTTTGATGAAAATGGCAAGGCAATTTCCATTGAAGAAAAACCGGCTGAACCAAAATCCAACTATGCGGTAACCGGTCTTTACTTCTATCCATCCGGTGTCAGTGCGATGGCACACAATGTGAAGCCTTCTGCCCGTGGTGAATTGGAGATTACTACACTCAATGAAATGTATCTTGAAGAAGAAAGACTCAGTGTTCAGCTGCTTGGACGCGGTTTTGCATGGCTTGATACAGGCACAACAGACAGCCTTATTGAAGCAGCTGAGTTTGTGCAGACAATTGAAAACCTGCAAGGTATTACTGTTTCTGCACCGGAAGAAATTGCTTACCACAACAACTGGATTTCCAAAGAAAAACTCATTGAGTCAGCAGAGAAGTATGGTAAGAGTCCATATGGCAAGCATCTGAAGGCAGTTGCGGAAGGAAAGGTGAGATATTGATATGGGTCAGATTCAGGTAGAAAAGAATGTCGGTGGCATTGAGGGGCTTTGTGTCATTACCCCGGCAGTTCATGGAGATAACCGCGGTTACTTCATGGAGACATATAACGAAAATGACATGAAGGAAGCTGGTTTTAACATCAACTTCGTACAGGATAACCAGTCCATGAGCACAAAGGGTGTTCTTCGTGGTCTGCATTTCCAGAAGCACTACCCACAGTGCAAACTCGTGAGAGCCGTCCGTGGTACAGTGTTTGATGTAGCAGTGGATCTGCGCAGCGATTCCAAGACATATGGAAAGTGGTACGGTGTAGAACTTTCGGCAGAGAACAAGAAACAGTTCCTCATTCCGGAAGGTTTCGCACATGGTTTCCTCGTGTTGAGTGATGAAGCGGAGTTCTGCTATAAGGTCAATGACTTCTACCATCCAAATGATGAGGGTGGTATGGCATGGAATGATCCGGAAATCGGTATTGAGTGGCCACACCTCACTGGTGAATACAAAGGCAGTGCAAGTGGTGAAGGGTATGCCCTCGATGATGGCACACCATTGAATTTGTCTGATAAAGACCAGAAGTGGGCAGGACTCAAAGAAACTTTCAAGTTCTGAACATATATTTGGTTATTACATGGGAGAGCGATATGCTCTCCTTTTCGTTTAGATGATTTGTGATTGTTTTCAATCGTATTTTCGGTCGTAAAAATTTACGATTGAATTTGCGATTGTTTTCGGTCATAAATCCGCTTGTAAATCATTTGATTGATTTTGCGATAGTTGCAGGATGAAAGAGGAAAAGGATATGGAAAAGAGAAATGTGAATCAGGAGACAACGCAAAAAAGGATCTTAGTGATTTGAGGTATAACCATATCATCCCAATACGGTTACCATCAGAAAACACTGATGGTAAATCATCAGGTAATGGATATGAAGGACAGATATGCAGTACATGTGCATTCTGTCCTTTTCTATGTGTTCTACAAAATAAATGGATAATCGAATAACATTCGTATAAATATTGACTATAATACGGAAAAGAAAAATAATAATGCAAAACCTATATATAGTATTAGTGGAGGGTATGCGTATGTTGTTGCAGTTTTCAGTAGAGAATTTCAAATCATTCAAAGATAAGGCGGTTCTTTCGTTAGAAGCATCTTCTGATAAAGAGCTGCAGGATCATGTTGTCAGTGTTGGAAAAGAACGTCTTTTGAAATCCGTTGCACTATTTGGAGCAAATGCTGCAGGCAAAAGCAATATTTTCGAGGCTTTGACTGCAGCGATAGTTCTTGTGCGTCAGTCAAATCATTTACAATATGGTGCTCCATTCGTACAGATTGTTCCGTTCAGATTTGATGAATCTTGTGCAGGTAAACCATCATCTTTTGAGTTTGTTTTTTTCACGCATGGCAAAAAGTATATCTATGGTTTTTCTGCTACACGTGAAAGGGTTATAGAAGAGTATTTGTATGTTTACAATTCTTCAAAGGCTTCTGTAGTCTTTGAAAGAACGAATACAAATGATTATCATTTCACATCACCAGCCATTAGAAAGAAACTTCTTCCTCTGGTTGAAATGAAAACGGATAACAAGCTGTTTCTTGCGACAGCAACCGCATGGAATGCAGAAGAGACAAGGGATGCATATCTTTGGTTTGAACAGATGATTCATATCTGTTCATCTGATGATGAAGTGCTGTTGAAGCAGACAATGGCTATGTATGCACAGGATGATGATTCTTCATTGCATCACTTTGCATGTCGCTTGTTTCAGGAAACGGATACACAAATTACAGATTATGAGATTATATCCAAACCAGATACAATACATGAACTCTCAATCGAAACGATTCATCGTATTGAAAGAGATGGAGAAGAACAGTTATATCGATTGCCATTAGAGAAAGAATCAAAAGGTGTGAGATGGTTGTTTGCCTTTGCGCCTGTATTAAAGAAGGCTTTTGAAACCGGTGGAGTGGTATGTATTGATGACTTTGGTGCTGGTCTTCATCCACTGCTGGTGGAATATCTGATCTCGCTTTTCCACAATCCTGATGTGAATCAGGCAAATGCACAATTGATTGTCTCAACACAGACGATGTTATTAATGTCACCGGATGTGTTGAGAAGGGATGAGATCTATTTTGTGGAGAAGGATTATCGAAATGGGGAGTCTGAACTGTTTTCGATGGATGCTTTTTCAAAGCGCAAAGGGGAAGACTATCTGATGTCATATCTGCACGGCAGGTTTGGCGCAATTCCATTTATCTTTGATGCTCAATTCTCACAATTATGCAACTATAAATGAGTAATCAAGGCTTTCAGAAGTTTAAGATGCATGAGAGAAAGGATGATGCAATGAGGATTAATTTGTGCAATATTGGAAAACTGGAAAATGCAGAAGTTGTCATTGATGGTATTACTGTGATTGCTGGAGAGAATAATACTGGCAAAAGTACAGTTAATAAAGCATTGTATGCAATGCTTGATACCTTTTATCTGATACAAAACCAATTAGGAGTTTTGTTATCTTCTGAAAATGCATTATCAGATGAAACCATAATACAGGAAATACGCAATGTGTCTGATGATGAGAACATCCGGTCGATATTAACCAATAAACTGCATGCCGAATTCAATGGGCAGATATGCAATGTATTCACGGACAAAAACGGTACTACTGCGCTCAGTGTTGGAGAAAATAACATAATTGCTGTGGTTCATGATAATCGTGTTGAAGAAATTGCTGTTAATGGGCTTTCTTTGTTGAAAGAAGCAGTGTACATAGATGATCCGTTTGTGTTGGATAATGATACTGATTCTCAAAGATGTGTTGACCACCGCATGGATCTACATAGAAAATTACGAAAGTCTGGGAAGGATAATCGTGTGGCTGATGAAATCATGGCATGGAAGACTTTTGACCAGATCATTTCATCCGTCTGGGATGGAGATATGATCATTAACCAAAGAGGAGAAGCAGTGTATCACAGATCAGATGATGGTAAATCTTTGGATATCAGGAATTTGTCATCTGGCTTGAAGACATTCGTGGTTTTGAAGACATTGTTTGAAAATGGTGTGATTGAAAACAAGGGGACAATTATTCTGGATGAACCTGAGATTCACCTCCACCCAGAGTGGCAGTTAAAATTTGCAGAATTCATTGTTCTCATGCAAAAACAATTCGACATGCATATTCTTTTAAATACACATAGTCCATATTTTCTGCGTGCTTTGCAGGTGTTTGCAGGTAAATATGGTGTCGCTGAAAGATGTCGGTATTATCTTGCAGAATCGAATGGTGAATCTGCACAGATCAATGAGGTATCAGATAATATCGAGAGGATTTATAAGAAGTTGTACAGACCGTTGCAGGAGCTGGAAAATATAGAGTGGAATGATGATTAAAACTGTCATCATACATGTGCATTCTGTCCTTTTCTTATGTTTATGTTGCATGGAAAGATAATGTATACAGGAAATTTGTGTTTGACAGAACTTTTCTCTATGGGTGCTCGTCTCTATGGTGGAGGATGTTTTGTGATAAATAGAGAAGGGAGACAGATATGAAGAAGTCTATAGAAGAACTTGTGATTCTTGCAAGAAACGGTAATGGAAAAGCAAAGGAAGAGCTTGTACGCATTACGATTGATGATGCGTATGTTGTCGCAAGGTCATTGTGTCATAGTGAAGCGGATGCACAGGATGTGTTGCAGGATTGTTATATGCAGGTTTTCATGAAACTTGATACATTGAATAGTCCTGCTTCGTTTCGGGCATGGCTGAAAATGATGGTGCGCAACCGGTGTTTTGATTTATATAAGTCGTATCGCATGCAGAATGAGAGAACTTTTACCGATTATGGACAGGAAAATGATGAGGGAGAGGTTGTTGAACTTGATCCGATAGATGTTTCTTCTACATATCAGCCAGAAGTCCAGCTGGATATGAAGACAAAGCGGGATATCGTATTTTCAATCATGGATACATTGCCTGTTGAACAAAGAGAAGTAGTCTATCTCATGTATTATGAAAACCGTAAGATTTCTGAAATAGCAAGGATATTGCAATGTACAGAAAATACGGTGAAAAGCAGACTCCGTTACGGTAAAGCAAAGATTGAAGAAGAAGTCAGGACATTTGAAAAGAAAGAAGGCATCAGGCTATACAATGTTACTCCACTTTTGCTCTTCAGCAATTTCTATCAATCTGTTCAGGAAGATGCAATTGTATCAGTTGGCAAATATGCCACAAAGAAACTGATCCGTTCCATGGTTGTCAAACATACGGTACAACATGTTTCTCAAGGTGCGGTGACTACAGCAGTGAAAGGTGCTTCTTTGTCCACTGCCGCAAAAGTTGGTATAGCAGCAGCTGTTACGGTGACAGCCGCAACAGGTACAGGTGCTGCAGTGGTGGTGTATCAGAATCATGTCCGACATCAGGAAACAGTTAATCAGCAGGAAGGAAATCATGTGCCAGATGAAAATGAGATGGTTGTTGCAGAAGAAGAACCATCACTTGTCTGGGCTGTTTCTCCAGATAGTGGTTTGTTTGATGGTGTGACAAAGGCATATCCGCTCAGTGGCAGACAAAGTGACTGGATTGAGAATGTGACAGGTCCGATTGGTTATCCTTCGCAATGGACAGATAGCGACTACAGTCCGGATGTATTTATTGCGGAATATGAGGATGGAAAGACCTTGTTCAATTATGAAGGTGAAGAGTTATTGGATGAACATTATGGGTATATTCAGATTATTCCATGGGGTCGTTTTCCAAATGATTTAAGAAATGACATTATCTTAAATTCCCGGGTATAAATTATAACTACTGATGATTTCCCTGCTTTTCCTTTCCTGTATCTGGTACGAGTTTCCCGTCTTTCTTCCGGAAGGATGAGGGGCATTCTATTCCAAATGTGCTGTAGAATTCATTGGCTTTTGACTGTGGTTCTGCTGTGATTATCTTTGTATCATAAACAGTGCATTTCTGATTCCTTAATG
>CAJKOS010000057.1 GCA_905201565.1 uncultured Erysipelotrichaceae bacterium | reverse complement strand
CTCATATCCTTCTTCTCTTAATGATGCACAAGCCTGGGAACCAGCGTAATCAAATTCCGCCGCCTGACCGATAATAATTGGACCGGACCCAATGACCATGATTTTGTGAATATCTGTACGCTTAGGCATTTTTATTTTCTCCTCCCATCATTTCCATAAATCTGTCAAACAAATATCGGCTGTCTTCCGGACCGGCATCTGCTTCAGGATGATACTGCACTGCAAAACATGGTTTAGCAGTGTGCCTAACTTCCTCACATGAACCATCATTTAAAGCCTGATGGCTCATGACAAGACCCGTATTTTCCAAAGATTCCTTCATCACCGCAAAACCATGGTTCTGGGAAGTGATTTCCACTTTTCCAGTCAATAGATCTTTTACCGGATGATTCGCTCCTCGATGTCCAAAGCGAAGCCGGTATGTCTTTGCCCCGCAGGCAAGTGAAATAAGCTGACACCCCAGACATATGCCAAACACAACCGTATGGTCAATCAGTATTTTTATCTGTTCAATTACATCAGGAAGATCAGATGGATCACCAGGTCCGTTGGATAACAATACCCCATCGGGATGATAGGAAAGAATCTGCTTTGCACTGGTATTGTATGGCACAACAATCACATCGCAGTCCCTTTTGGATAGCTCCCTCAAAATGCTTAGTTTGACCCCAAAATCCATAACAACCACCAGTTTTCCGCGCCCCGGAACCGGATAAGTACTTTTGGTAGAAACACAACTCACCTGATCATGTAAAAAATCAGTGCTTTGCAGTTTTTTGAGAAGCGGTTCTATTTCTTCTCTGCTATCGCAAAAACAAGCCTTCATCGTACCTTTTTCACGGATTGCTTTTGTTATTGCCCGCGTATCCACATTTGAGATACCGGGAATACCATGTTCCAGAAGGTACGAATCCAGATCGGCACATGAGCGGAAATTGGATGGTACAGTACAAAGATCTTTAATAACAAGCCCGAAACACGATGGTTTCATACTTTCGTAATCGTCCCGATTAATACCATAATTCCCTATTAATGGATACGTTAACATAACAATCTGCCCATAGTAGGATGGATCCGTCAATATTTCCTGATAGCCGGTCATTGATGTATTAAACACCAATTCACCGGTTTTATACGTATTCGCCCCAAACGCTTCACCTTCATACCAGCTGCCATCTTCCAAAACAAGTATTCGCTTCATATCCTTCCTCCTTCTCTTTAAAAAAGAGAT
Source organism: uncultured Erysipelotrichaceae bacterium (assembly GCA_905201565.1). GTDB lineage: Bacteria > Bacillota_I > Bacilli_A > Erysipelotrichales > Erysipelotrichaceae > Bulleidia. Next base: position 9,243 of record CAJKOS010000057.1, on the reverse strand, counting down.
TGGTCGACAAAGCTACCAATCTCTTTTTGACTATTGATCAACAGAAATAATGGAGTACAGCATTACAGTTTTCAAGCATCTGATACGTTTCATCCTGCACCTCCATTTTTCATTTTCAGATTATACATGCATGCAAAAACATATACAACAAAAAGTTTTCACTTTTCTTTCAACTCATACCAGATTGTTTGCACACTTGTTTCATTTTTTTTCACAACCGGCTGCTTAACACCTGCATAGTTGATAGCATTGGGCATATAGGCACACTCAAAGCAAAGGGCAGTGCGGGGATCATAAACAAAGTTATGCTTTCCCCTTTTTCCTTCCAGATAATTGGCACTATAGAAATGCATGCCGGGCTGATCGGAATAAACTTCCATCTCTATTTGTTTCCCTCTGCATACGGCAAACTTGCGCATGCCATTTCCATCTATTGGAAAATAGTGGTCATAACCATTGCCATACTTTAACTGAATAGCATCCTCATTGATCCTTTCACCCGGCATATGAAACTTACGAAAGTCAAATGGTGTACCTTCTACCGGTACAATCTCGTTTAATGCCAGTCCGTTTTCATCACTCAGTGCATAAACGGAAGAATTGATCTGCACTTCATGTTCCAGGGCATCTTTACCCAAGTTGAAATAGGAATGATTTGTATACGCAAACAGCGTATCCGCATCCGGTGTGCCTTCTGCCTTAATTTCCAGCCCGCTTTCCAACAATCGGTATGTCACCTTTACCAGAAGATTCCCCGGATAGCCTTCTTCTCCATCTTTGGAAAGGTAGGTAAAGGTAACAGAATCTCTCTTTTCCTCTGCTTTCCAAATCACCTTGTCGAAACCGACAAGACCGCCATGGTTACAGTTTCCGTTGTTATTAATGGGTAAATGATACACCTTGCCATTTAAGGTAAACGTTCCTTTTTCAATTCTGTTGGCAGTTCTTCCAATCGATGCCCCAATGTAGGAAGTCTGATTAAGATAACCATCAAGGTTATCAAATCCAAGCACCACATCAATATTGTTTTTCTTGTGAACAAAAGAGACAAGTGTTGCCCCATACTCTGTTACCGACATGCGGATGTTGTCATTTTCAATCGTATAAAGAAATACTTCCTGTCCGTTTAATTTTCCAAATTGTTGTTTCATAGTACACCTCTTCTATAACCATATCACACTTTCAGAAAAACTTAAGATACATAAGAAGACTCTAACTTGTAATTACTTGTAAAACTCACTATTCTAATGATTATCGAAAGGAGGACTATGAACATCTTTCATAAAAAAGAGAATATACAACAACATCCAGTCGAAGAAACAGGTGAAGAAATCGTCTATGTTGAAGATAAAAGTGACCGGTTTATCACCCATGCGGTCATCTTTGAAATACTCATGGCAGGAATTGTCTTTCTCAAGTCATCCGCTGCCGGAACGCAATACCTGATCGCTCTTGCGCCAATGCTTGTCATTACGGGCATTCTTGGAAATTACTTCTATCAGAAAAGTGCGGACATGAAACTGTTTGCGGCAGTCTGTTACCTTGTATCTATGGGTATAGGCGTACAGCTTCTGATTGATGAAATCTATAACCCTGCCGGTTCATTCAGCCTCATCAAGTATGGCATCGCCATACTACTGGCGGCAGTTTTCATCATCTTCTACAGCTTTTTCCGTAAAATCCTCAACCACCGGGCAACCGTCTATGTCATGATGGGAGTATCCCTTTCCATCTATCTTTCCCTTGTCTTGTTTGGCTATGACCCAAATGGCTATGGTACAAGCGCTTGGATTTCCATCGGCCCTTTGACTTTGCAGTTAACAGATTTCACCAAAGTCAGCGCACTGCTGTTTTATGCTTCGCTTTTTTCCTCACGCTATCGTGATAATGAAAAAACAGTTCTGTTGCTTTCTACTCTGTTTCTTTTCATCAATGCGGCAGGTTCTTTACTGATCCATGAAATGGGATCGCTTATGATCCTCTTTGTACTGCATCTTGCCCTTCTGTTCATTTTCCTTGAACATTCAAAGCGCAAGAGAATTTATCTCATCGTCATCTTTTCCATGTGTGCATTTGCAGTCCTCTCTGCCTTTGTACTTTACCATGCCTTATTGCCTTCTCATGAGGCTGGCACATTGTCCGGCATCTCTGCATATATATGGCCGATTGTGCGTAAGGTCTATGAGCGTTTCTCCGTCACAGCCAACATCTATAATGACCCCTATGGTGCAGGCTATCAACTGTTACAGGGAAAGAAGGCGTTATGGATGGGCGGACTTTCTGGTAATACGGTAAACTTCCATGCCATTCCGGTAGCGGAAAGCGATATGGCATTTGTGGCCATGATCACTACCCTTGGCTTCCCTATTGCCTTCTTTGCTTTGATACAGCTTTCACGTATTGCAATACGTGGTGGAGAAATATCCCTGAAACTGTTACGGAAGAACCCACAGGATGCGGTTGTTGCCTTTGGGGCAGCTGCCATGTTATTTATGCAGGCCATCATCGTCATCCTTGGTTCCTGCAACATCATCCCTCTAACCGGTCTTCCTATTCCCTTCTTGTCACGAGGCTTTACCTATCAGACCATCACATTGTGTTTTGCGGGAATTCTCTTGAAACTTTCCATGGAAAATGAAGGAGAAATGATGGAGGTGACAGATGAAGAACAATGAAAACAGATCTTTGCATAATGCAAAGAAACGTATACGCATGGCAGAAATCTTCGCTCTGCTCATATCGGTTGCCTTCATGGCCGTCTTTGGCACAAAGTATGTCATCCTGCCCATCACAAGCGATAGCTACAGTGCTACTAAAAGCACGGTCACCTATGATGAAATATCATCATATGTCGTTGAAGGAGACATCCTTGACAGGCGCGGCAATATGATTCTAGGCAATGCTGCACCGGGTACTGGTGCCTATGCCAATGCCCCGGAAAACAGAAGCTATGCGTATTTACTAGGCTATTACACCGTCAACAGCAACACTGAAAACCGCTATGGTTTAAGAGGCAACCTGTATAAACATTCCCTGTTTACCCTCGATGAGAATAACAAGGGACAGACAGTTGTTCTGACCACAGACAACGCCCTGCAGGACTATGCCTATACCAATATCCTTGCCGGGCAGGAAGGCAGTGTAACCGTCATTGACAACTCCACTGGTGAAATCCTCTGCCTCACTTCCCAGAGTACCATTGACTATGATGTTAATGACACCGCATCCTTTGTCACCAATACCACACCAGATGGACAGTACCGTCGCGGTACATATGAAAATGATCCTCCTGGTTCCACATTCAAAGTTGTTACGGCGGCTGCTGCACTAACAAAACAGGAAGAAGAAGGACTGGGAGATGACTTCTTCCAATACTATGATATCGGTACCTATACACCAGAAGGTGATACATGGACGATAACAAACTTTGAAAATCAGGTATATGGAGATTGTGATCTCAACAAAGCCATGCGCTATTCTGTCAACTGTTATTTTGCCAACCTCGGCGTGGTAACCGGGGCAGATGCTTTGAATGAGATGGCAGAGAAGTTCATGGTCGGCAAGGATATTGAAATACCATATCTTTGTACATTGCATTCTTCAAGGGATATTGAAAATGATACCCCTGCCACCATTGCCCAGAGTTCTTTTGGTCAAGGCAATACAGAAATCACACCCGTACATCTTGCTTTGATTGCACAGGCAATTGCCAATGACGGGGTGATGATGCAGCCACATATTGTTTCTTCCATTGAAGGCAACCCCTTCAACCGCTACCGGGCAAAGACAGAAGAACTATCCGAAATCATGACACCGACGGTTTCCGCAAAACTCAAGGAAGCCATGCACCAGGCAGCTTTGGAATATGGTTTCTATGAACCAGCCTATGGCATGGTCTATGCCAAGACAGGAACTGCTGAATGTGCCAATGACCGCATTCACTGCTATATGATCGGCTTTACCGATACGGTTTCCTTCTGTATTTCCTTCAATACAATGCGGGCAAGTGCAGAACTCTATGATGAGGCATTAAACCTTGTCTACTGGCTCAACAGCAATGGATATTGAAAAAGGGGCTAAGCCCCTTTTATTCTTTCCCTTCAAAGTATTGTCTTTCTTTTTCCTGCTTGTGGTCAACTCTGATTTTGACAATCCTGTCAAACTGCAGCTTGATGAGAGCAGCCACCGGTACAGCAAACAACATACCGAGTAAGCCACCCCATGCTCCACCGATGATCAAAGCGATGATGACATACATCGGATGGATGTGGACATGATGACCGAGAAGCTTTGGATTGATGATGTTGCCATCGATGGACTGGATGATCCAGAGAAGGATCAATGTGATGATCATCTTGGAAATTTCACCATTGACAAGGCACACCAGAATCACACCAGCATATGCCACAAATGGTCCAACATACGGAATGAGGTTACCAATACCTGCCAATACGCCAATGGTCACAGAGAATGGTACCTTGACCACACTCAGCAATACCGAAATCATCAACATCATCAATAATGCATCAAGCATCTGTCCTCTGATATAACCGGAAAATACCACATCCGCATCCGCAAGAAAGCGGGAAATCTTCTGTCGTGTGTTATCTTTGAAAATCGCATACATGACCTTACCCCAATACAGAGCGATATACGCGCCATCCAGCAAAAACCAGATAGCGAAGATAATGACAAAGAAGAACTGCGAGAAGAAGTTCGGAATGTTTTCGATACCACTCATCACCCCTTCTCCAAATCCGGCAGCGAAGTTGGAGAAAGCAAGAATGATCGTATCCCCGAATTGCTGTAATTGATCAGAACTGATAGATAGTTCATCAAAAAGATGAATGACCTGGTTATAGAAAGTTCCCACGTTCTTTGCTATACCCTGCATAAAGCCGTAAATACTTTCCAGATCCGCTATTTGCACAGTTGAGGTAAAGGTAGATATGAGTACCGAGAAGAATATGGTCGCACATGTCAGCACAATGAGAATAGTTAATACCACTGCCTGAGTACGATAGGTTTTATTCTTCTTGTTAAAACTAGCATTCGCAAGTTTTCTTTGCAGGAAATCGGTCAATGGCATCAAAAGATATGCCACGAAGAATCCCCACAAAAGTGATCGCAACATGTAGAAGATGTTACCGATGACCATCACCGTACCATCCACAAGATCAAATACCGCACCAGAAATATGGTAGAGAATATAGAGAACGACCACCACTGCAATCACACAAAGGGAGATCTTGACCATCCATGGATCAATCGCCTTCTTCAACCGATTCAGTGCGCGATCTTCATTGTCTTCCTGTTTCTGCATAAACCCTCCTTTCTTTGAAGGTACTACCATTCTACCTAAAACAAGTGATAACTTGCAAGGAATGCGGACTGATCATTGCCTGCAGATCGCAAAAAGAACATATTCAATTTGTTCACAGACAATAACAACCAATTCTGAAATGAAGTATGCATTGCAAACAGGGCAAAACATGTTAGAATAATCCCGCTGACAAAGACGGAGAAAGCAGCTGATACACGGGTTTCTAAAGAGAGCTCCCACCGGTGAAAATGGAGTGTTGCCCATCAGTACTGCCAAGGCCTCCCGAGAAAGCCGCTGCCGCGATACAGGCAATCAATGAGGTGACATTTTGTCATGAATTAGGGTGGTACCACGAACAAGCTCTCGTCCCTATGGGTGAGAGCTTTTATAGTTGAAGGAGGACACATATGGCTGAAGAACTCACAAAAGAAGAAAAACAGCGGATCAAGGAAGAACGCCGCAGAGCATTTGAAGCAGCACATCCAGAACTTGCCGCAAAGCAGAAGGAAGCTGCCGAGAAGAAAAATAAGAAAAAAGATGCGGATAATGCAAGCAACCTGAACGACCAGGAAGAAGCACGCCGTGCCAAGATGAATGACCTGCGCAATGCCGGCATTGATCCATTTGGTCAGGCATATGAAAGAACATGCCATACAAAGGATATTCGTGAAGAATATGGTGATAAGACCATTGAAGAACTCGATGCCCTCGACAAGCATGTTTCCATTGCCGGACGCATTATGGCAAAGCGCAGAATGGGCAAGCTCGGCTTTATCCAGCTGCTTGACAGAGATGGACGCATTCAGGTTGTCATCAACCAGCGCATCGTCGGTGATGATGTTTACAACCTGTTCAAGAGTGCAGACCTTGGTGACATCATCGGTATTAAAGGCCGCATCATGCGCACCCAGACAAATGAACTCTCTGTGGAATGCCACAAGTACACACACCTTTCCAAGGCATTAAGACCACTGCCAGAAAAGTTCCATGGTCTGACTGACAAAGAAGAACGTTACAGAAGAAGATATCTTGACCTCATCATGAATGACTCTTCGAGAGATGTAGCTATTCTTCGTCCACGTATCATCCGTGCCATTCAGAGATGGATGGATGACCATGGCTATATTGAAGTAGAAACACCTATCCTGCAGCCAATTCTTGGTGGCGCGAGCGCACGTCCGTTCATCACCCACCACAATGCCCTTGATAAGGACTTCTACCTGCGCATTGCGACAGAACTCCCACTCAAGAGACTGATTGTTGGTGGTCTCGAGAAGGTTTATGAAATTGGCAGAATCTTCCGTAACGAAGGTATGGACCTCAAGCACAATCCGGAATTCACAACCATGGAAGCATATTGTGCATATAGTGACCTTGAAGGCATGATGAAGATGAATGAGGAATTGTTCGAATCGGTCGCCATGGAAGTCTTTGGCAAGACAGATTTCGAATTCATGGGCAAGACAATTTCCCTGAAAGCTCCGTATAAGAGATGGAACATGGTTGATGCGGTCAAAGAAGTTACCGGCGTAGACTTCTGGAAGCCGATGAGTGTAGAAGAAGCACTGAAACTTGCGGAAGAACACAATGTAGAAGTACTGCCGCACCAGAGAACCGTCGGAAACATCATTTCCTTGTTCTTTGATGAATTCTGCGAAGACAAGATTGTTCAGCCGACATTTGTCTATGGCCATCCGATCGAAATCTCCCCTCTTGCCAAGAAGAATCCAAACGATCCGCGCTTCACAGAACGTTTCGAACTTGAAATCTGCGGCATTGAAATGGACAATGCCTTCACTGAGCTCAATGATCCGATTGACCAGAGAGAACGTTTTGAGAAACAGCTTGAACTCAAAAAGCTCGGTGATGATGAAGCAAGTGAAATGGATGAAGACTATGTAGAAGCACTGGAATATGGCATGCCTCCAACAGGTGGCATCGGCATGGGTATCGATAGACTTGTCATGTTGTTATGTGGTCTTGACTCCATCCGCGATGTATTGTTGTTCCCGACGATGAAACCAGTTGGCAAAGATGAACAGAAGAAAGAAGAAAAGAAACAGGTTATTCCTTCTTTCTCCAACATCAAGGTAGAACCACTGTTTGAAGACATGGTTGACTTTGAAACATTCTCCAAATCTGACTTCCGAGTTGTCAAGATTGAAGACTGCACAGCAGTACCAAAGAGCAGCAAGCTTCTCAAGTTCACCCTGAATGATGGCACAGATAGAAGACGTACGATTCTCAGTGGTATTCACCAGTATTATGAGCCGGAAGAACTCATCGGCAAGACTGCTGTTGCAATTGTCAACCTGCCAACAAGAAAGATGATGGGTATTGATTCAGAAGGTATGTTAATCTCTGCTGTCTATGAAAATGATGGCAAGGAAGGACTCAACCTCCTCATGTTGGATGATGCAATCCCCGCAGGTGCAAAACTATATTAATCAATTTTTGAAAACGGGATTTTTCAAAATCAATATTATTTGATAAGCCGCAGGATGAAAACACCTTGCGGCTTTATTAGATTTTTGCTTGTCTTGCATGAAAGAGAACCATTGAATTGCCTTCTATAAAATGCAAAACATGTTATGATTTGATCAAGAGGAAAACAATATGCAAAACATACATAACATTGTAGAAAAACAACGTGCTTTCTTTAACACCAACACTACCCTGGATGTCAACTGGCGCATTGACCAGTTAATCCGTCTCAAGATAGCTGTGCAGACATATGAAAAGGAAATCATGCAGGCATTACAGGAAGACCTTGGAAGATGTGAGACAGAGGCATATCTCACAGATATCGGACCATTGATTCTTGAAATCAATGAGGCGATTGCCCACACAAAGAAATGGGCAAAACCAGAAGTTCACTTCAGTGGTATCCAGTGCTTCCCAAGTGTGATCACAAAGGTGTTCAAAATGCCATATGGAGTAACACTGATCATGTCTCCATTCAACTTTCCAATTCTTCTTACCCTTGGAGTACTTGCTGCAAGTATTTCTGCTGGCAATACCGCTGTGCTCAAGACAAGTTCCAAATCATCTCATTGCACAGCAGTCATGAAGAAACTCATTGAAACCACATTTGATGAAAAGTACATTGCATTAATTGATGGTGGTCATGATGTCGCAGATGCCTGCCTTGCGGAAAGGTTTGACAAGATTTTCTATACCGGTTCTCCAAATGTTGGCAGGCATGTCATGCATGCCGCTGCAGAATATCTCACTCCTGTTGCTTTGGAACTGGGTGGAGAAAACGGCAACTGGTGCATCATTCGCAAGGATGCGGATATCAAAGATGCAGCAGAGAAGATTGCTTTCTTCAAGGCTTGTAACAGTGGACAGATCTGTATCAATATCAATCAGATTGCCATTGAACATAGCATTGCGGAACCATTTATTGAAGAACTGAAAAAAGCATTCACAAAACAACTTGGTACAACACCACACGCAAACAAGGAATATGCCCACCTCATCACAGAACAGGCATATGACAATTGTGCAAAAGAAGCAGAAACATATAAAGACCGCATCATCTTTGGTGGTAAGGGAAACAGAGAAACTCTTCGCTTTGACCCGACCATCATCTATCCAGTACAAATCGATGAACCAATCGTCAACCATGAATTGTTTAACCCATTACTGCCAATCGTTCCCTATGACAATGAAGAAGCATTGTTAGAAACCATTGCCAGCCGTGAACATGGACTTGCCCTTTACATCTTTACCCATGACACAAAGCGTGCAGAAGAAATCATGTCCACGATGCAATATGGCGGCGGATGCATCAACGAAGTATGCATGCACTTAATGGTAAGAGGTGTACCATTCAATGGTACAGGACATTCCGGTATGGGTGCATACCATGGCGAATGGGGATTCAGGGAATTCACCCATCCTTCTACAGTTCTCTA
>CAJKOS010000056.1 GCA_905201565.1 uncultured Erysipelotrichaceae bacterium | reverse complement strand
GATCTGGTCCCCACTTTGGCATAGGCATCTTCTCGAATTGCTGGTAGGCTTTAACACGGAATTCTGTCATCCATTCCGGTTCATGTTTATAGGCAGAAATCTTTCGTACCACCTCTTCACTAAGACCTTTGCCAGTATCATAGACCGTTTTGACATTGTCATCATGAAAGCCGTATTTGTAATCATCCTGGGCGTAGATTGCATCATTCTCCATCATGATTACCCTCACTTTCCTCTATCATTTCCTGCATAGCCTTCCAGCCGATGGTTGCACACTTGATGCGGTTTGCCTGCTTGTACACATTCTTCATCGCCACTGCTTCATCAAGCTTATTCGCATCATAATCACGATGGTCAATCATCGCAAAGTAGTTATTGATGATATCCTTTGCCTCATCGAGACTCTTTCCCTTGAGAAGCTCAGTCATCATACTGGTGCTCGCTGTAGAAATCGTGCAGGCAACACCATCAAAGCGGATATCTTCAATCTTTCCATCTTTGATCTTTGACTGAACGGTAATGTCATCAATACAGGAATCACTTGCCATATGGACACTATGATAACCATCTTCTTCTGTCAGTTCATGGTTATGTGGATACTGGTAATGATCCATGATGAGTTCTCGTAATACCATCGGATCATCCAGAAGATTGGATTCATTACTCATAAAAACCTCCTAGAAGAAGATACCTACCGCATTTTCCAATGTGATATCTTTTGCAGCTTCAACAAAGCGGTCTACTTCTTCTTTTGTATTGTAGAAATATAATGAAGCGCGTACGGTGGAATCCGTACCGATAATGTCATGTAAGAGCTTTGCACAATGGTTGCCACTGCGCACAGCAATATTCCTTGAAGCTAAATACCCTGCTGCATCCTGGGCAAATACACCCTTGGCATTAAAATCAATCGGACCATAGATATTATCCGGATTATAGATCTCAATGTTATCGAGTTTCAGCATCTGTTCAAGGAAGTACGCACGCAACTCTTTCTCATAGGCATGGATGTTATCCATACCGATGGACATGAGATACTTTGCGGCTACCCCGGCACCGATGATACCTTCAATATTGGGAGTACCTGCTTCAAACTTCACCGGTGCTTCCTTCAAAATACAGGAACCATCTTTTGCAAAGCGGGCATTCATATCTCCACCCATCAGTAATGGGCTCATCCTGTCGAGCAATGCCTTCTTTCCATACAGGATGCCAACTCCACCTGGTCCACACATCTTATGGAGAGAGAACGCATAGAAATCCACATCCAGGTCCTGTACATCGACCTTCATATGCGGAACTGCCTGGGCACCATCCACGATCATATATGCCCCATGTTTATGGGCAATTGCACAAAGTTCCTTTACCGGCTGCACGGCACCTGTAACATTGGTGACCTGTGCTACAGCGACGGCTTTGACATTGTATTTTGCAAAGCACTGCTCATAGGCATCCATGCAGATATTGCCTTGTCTGTCACATGGGATATATTCCACATGCATGCCATATTCTTCCTGTAAACGGAACCATGGCAATACATTCGAGGCATGTTCTGCTTCGGTGATGAGAATCGTATCTCCTTCCTGCAGAAAATCATGTGCCATGCCATAGGCAATCTGGTTCATGGCATGGGTGATGTTATAGGTATAGACAATTTCCGAAGGCTTGCAGTGAATGAACTCTGCCATGATGTTTCTTGTCCCATCATATGCCTTATCATTTGTCACAGCGATCGCATAATCCCCACGGTGGACATTGGATGTATGAGTCGTATAGAAATCCGTCATCGCATCAATGACACATTGTGGTTTTAAGGAAGTTGCCCCATTATCGAAATAGATGAGGTCCGGATTGTTCAATAACATCGGAAAATCTTTCCGGATTGAATTTACATCGAACATAGTTCCGCAATCCTTTCTTCCATTTCTTTCTGCAGGCTTTCCTGCATCTTTTCATCATCCACAAGTGTGCAGATCGGAAGAAGATAACCAGAAGCGATGAGGGCTGTGCACTGGGCACTGGAAAGACCTCTGGACATCATGTAGTAGAGCTGTTCTTCATCAACCCGTCCCATACTCATGGCATGGCTTGCCTGCACATCATTTTCATCGATGAGCAGTTCGGGAAGAATCGTGGAACGCTGTCCATCTTCCATGCTTAAGGCACGGGAAGTCTGATGGCTGGTGGAACGCTTTGCGCCTTTGACGATCTTGCCAATGGCATCAATCATCAATTTACCTGTCTTCAGGACTACCGCATAGTTTTCAATATTCCCATCTGTTTCCGGTGAAAAGTTGATAACCTGCAGATTGAAGTCCATATCCTTTTGCACAAGCAGTGCACTTTTGAGGGTACCCTTTGCCCCTCTTCCCCGTAATGCCATATAGGCATTGCGCTTAACGGTATGTCCTGCACAATCGCTGTAACCGGAAACCACTTCCGCATCCCCCATAACTTCATGGGATTCCTCAATGGTCACTTCGCCATTTCCCCTGTTCCAGAACAGGTAACTGACATGGGCATTGCGGCGGGCAAAGGTACGCACATGGAGGGTACCACTACCTTCAATTGCAACAAATACCGTACTGTTGCCAGAGGCATCAAAGGTGATCAACGGATCACGGTCAAGATGCACTTCATAACAGCAGAGACCATCTGGAAGACGAATGTCTGTATTTAAAAGAAGTGCACTCATGCCCTGCCTTCTTTCTCTGCTGCTTCACGTACAGCACATGTACCGATGGTTGTTGGTGTTAGCTTCTCCTCTGCTTCAGCAGCAGGCTGAACACCTGTTTCCTTATACAGCCAATCATAACCTTCCGCATCAATTCTTCTTGCGAGGTCCGCATCGCCTTCTTTGACAATTCTGCCATCCACAAGGACATGGGTGAACTGTGGTTCAATCTGTTCATAGAAACGCTCATAGTGGGAAACCACAACAAGGCTCATGCCTGTTTCCTTGCGGATTTTATTTATCGCATCAGCGACAATCTTGAGTGCATCGACATCAAGACCGGAGTCAATTTCATCAAGCAATGAAATCGATGGCTTCAACATTTCCATCTGCACAATTTCATTTCTCTTCTTCTCACCACCGGAGAAACCTTCATTCAGGAATCTGTGAGCGAGGTCTGGTTTCATCTGCAGGTCATTGATGGTCTTTTCCATCTCCTTGATAAACCGGAACAATGATACAGGTTTTTCACTGCGGGCATTCATCGCTGCACGCAGGAAGTCGCTGTTTGTAACACCTGGAATTTCCTGTGGATACTGCATGGCAAGGAAAATACCAGCCTTGGAACGCTCATCCACCGGCATGGCAAGCACATCTTTGCCATCATATGTAATACTGCCTTCCGTTACGGTATAGCGGGGATGTCCCATAATTGCTGCCAGCAATGTGGACTTGCCATTGCCATTAGGACCCATCAGGGCATGGACTTCATTTTCGTTGACAACAAGGTCAATCCCCTTCAGAATGTTCTTCCCCTCTACTGAAACATGAAGATTTTTTATTTCAAGAGTTTTCATACTGCCTCCTTCGATTCAACGTTGCGTATTATACCATTAAATATGCCATTCGTGTTGTGCGACGATTATGCATGAAATCCTCACAGGAAATTCACCTTCCATAAATTGCAAAAATATGCCTGCTAACATATAATAAGAAAGCGTTTTTTTAAAGGAGGAACTATGGGCAATTTCTTAAAAAAGAACTGGTTCGTAGCGCTGGTAATCGTTATATTCGCGTGCATCAGTGTGTATTACATCTATGACACGAACAAAGGAAAACTGAAAGGAAAGACTGCAAACGGTGAAGATGTCGTCTATTCCATCAATGACACAGATGTGACCGCTTCGCAGTTCTATGACAAACTGTATACAAACAACGGCAGTTCTGCTGTGCTCAGCCTGTTTGAAAAGGCTGTCGCAGATGCTTCATTCAAAACAACAAATGATCTCGAAGAAGAAGCAGCTGCACAGGCAGACACCATCACATCCAACTATGCGGCTTCTTATGGTTCAAGCTATGAAAGTGAATTAGCAACAGCGGTAGCCGCAACAGGTTATGAATCCCTTGAGGACTACCTGCTCACCCAGCTCAAGCTGAACAAGGTTGCTGGTGAATATGCCGCCAACCACTTCGATGAACTGCAGATCCGTGAGATCTCCTACATCCTCATCCAGTTTGAAGATTCCGAAAATGTACCGGAAACACCAACAGAAGATGAACAGTCCAGAATGGATGCGGTAGACAAGATGCTTGAAGAAGGTTCAACATTTGCGGAAACCGCTTCTGAATACAGCGAAGATACATCCACTAGTGCTAACGGTGGAGTGCTTGGTGTCATCGACGTCAACACAAGCACCCTCGATACAACATTCCAGGAAACAGCACTCTCCCTTGAAGAAGGTGAAGTCAGTGACTGGGTCAAGTCCGATGAATTTGGTTACTTCAAGATTATGTGCAATGCCGCAACTCCTGAAACACTTGAGTCCAGCGAAAACATTGAAGATCCATATGAGTCCCTTGTCACAACATATGACACAACCCTGCTCAACTCCGCTATCTGGGAAAAGGCACAGACACTCGGTGTTGACTTCAAAGGCAATACAGACCTTGAAAACGAAGTTCGTGCTGCCCTTGGCGTAGAAGATGTCGAAAGCACAACTGATACAGAAAGTACTGCAGAACCGGAAGAAAGTGCAGCAGCAGAAAGCACACCTTCCGCAAGTGCAGACAGTGAAGGAGGCAACTGATGAATATCCGTAGCAATAAACTGATCAAGCTCGCTTCTATCGCAGCGGTAAGTGGAATGCTCGTTGGATGCAGCGATGCTTCCGCAAAACTCTCTGACAGCTCCACAGCGATCTTCTCCGTCGGTAACACAACGATTACTAAGGGTAATATGTTCACCACCATGGAAACGATGAGCGGTGCTGATACAGCCATCAACGATGCAACAAGCACCATCTCTTCCCTTGAAGTAGAAGTAACAGATGAAATCAAGAGCCAGGCAGAAGATACATTGTCCACATACAAGTCCATGTATGGTGATACATTCAGAAACCGTCTTGAAGAACAGGGCATGAGTGAAGAAGATTATATCAACGATTACATCATCCCTTCCCTGCTCGCTGAACAGCTCAACTACAAATATGTTGAAGAAAACTGGGCAGAGATCATCGACCTCTACAAGCCGGTCAAGGCTACCATCCTGGAATTCACATCCCAAGATGATGCCAATGCTGCAATTGAAGAACTCAATGCCGGCAGCAAGGACGCAGCTACTGCAGCCAGCGACCACAATTCCTCCAGTACAGGTACTTCTGAAATCTATACAAACCAGTCCACAGATCTTGATTCCATGATCCGTGCAGTCCTCTCTTCTCTTACAACAGAAGATGGCTGGACATATGCGACAGGTTCTGATGGCGCAACATACTATGCCCTGCACATCGATGAAAACGATCCGGAAAACTTCCGCGATGAAGCAACAGAAACACTGGTTGCCCTGAGCAATGTACAGAACGATGCGCAGACATACTACTTCCGCAAGTACAACTTCCATATCTATGACATCACCATTTACAATGGTGTAGCCAATTCCTATCCGGATTGCCTTGTACAGGATATGCCGGAAGAAACTGCTGAAGCAAAAACAACAGCCGAAGCTGAATAACAGTGAAGAGACCAACAAAGGTCTCTTTTTTCATGCCTGCAGGTGATATAATGGCAACAGGAGGAAATTATTTTCATGTGTGTATTCTGTGATATTATCAATCATCAAATTCCATCAAAGGTCGTCTATGAAGATGATGACGTCCTTGCCATTCTCGACATTGCCCAGGTGACAAGAGGTCATACCATCGTCATGCCAAAGAACCATGTCAAAAACATTCTCGAAGCAGACGAAGAAACCGTGACAAAGTGCATGAGTGTCGTGCACAAACTTGCAAAACAGATTCAGGCAAACCTGCATTGTGAAGGTCTCAACATCCTGAACAACTGCAATGAAATTGCCGGTCAGTCTGTTGACCATCTGCACTTCCACATCATTCCCCGCTACAGCAAAGAAGATCCTGTCACCTTCGCTTTTGGCAAGTCCAAAGAAGTAGACCTCGATGAAGTCCTGAAGGACATCAAAGGATAACTATGCCGGCAGCACTCTACTATTTACATGACCCCTTTGCTCCGGATCCTAACCGTCCAACCCGCTTTGGCTCAGCACTTGTCATAGAAGCAGAAGGCAAAATCCTGTTGCAGCAGCGCAAGGACTCCTTCCAATGGGGTATCGTGTCCGGTGACATTCATAACACAGAAACCTTCAAGGACTGTGCTATCCGCAAATGCATTACCGAGACAAACATCCGCCTGTTCCATGAAGAAGTCAAAGAACTGAAACTGTTCGACGACCCTACCCGGATTGTTTCATACCTTGATGGGAATATCTACCGTGTTGTCTCCTTTGCCTATGCCGCAAAGCTCGACAAAATACCAGAAGCCAAAGCTGGCAAAGATGTCATCACCCTTCGCTGGGTAGAACCAGAAGATCTCAATGACTACAATCTCATTGTCACCCATAGAGAAATACTGGATTATTATCTTGAAACAAAGGGATTGGAACTCAACCTGTACGATGGAAGAATCCGTCAGTAACCCGTACATAACCGTACGGGTTTTTCATATGCAAAACGTAACAAATCCTATTTCAATTTGTCGAAACACCTGAAAAATCATATTGGTAATTCCTCATGCATGAATTATTATTCTTATTCCAGAATAAGAATAATAAGGTATTAATTTGCATTTGTTGATTATTAGAATAATATTTAGATAGAAACAGCGGTGGACCATAAAATGAAAGGCAGGTTGAGAAAATGCTGACGTATAATCCGTACAGCTATAAAAACGGAGATATTCCCGTTATCGAATCATGACGGAAAATTGTGGTTCCTGTATTCCTGGCTCAATATGATATGGAGGCAATATGAAAAAAGAAATAGTAATAATTGCTATTGGAATAGTCATCATACTTCTCTCCCCATTTATTCCTAATCAATTCTTTGACTATTTATACTACGGTGGATGGGGAGACTATAGAATAACCGCTTTACTACCCGCACTGAGAATAACCGGAATACTGATCTCCGTGACAGGATTAGTATTGCTCGCAAAAAAAGAGAAGTGAAATGATTCATAGACACCAGAAGAAATCACCTGCTGTTTTTGATCCATCCAAATGCCTGCTGTTTTGTATCATTCTGGTGTTCATTGGCTATGTAGTGTATAACATTGTCGAATTGATAATCGATGCTGAATCAGCTGTCCTATACCGCATTAACCTGAATCAGTGTGGTATTCTGCTTACGCTGACATGGATGTTATACATCATCATACGAGCAATATATGCCAGGAAGTGAATTCCACATAGGTCTGTCAATTTCCTTCTAGAGGTACACCAGTACCTCTTTTTCTGAATGGGTTCATTAAAAAAACGGGGAAACGCCCCGTCTGGTGTTGGATCATTGCTATACATTGAGGCGCTTTAACATCACCTCTTGTGCTTTGATTTCCAATGTATCATCCAGTGGTTCTAACACCGCATCAGGATAACGCTTATGCAATGCCCTTAGAAGTACCGCATCTGCTATCTTTGGATTCTTTGGCAGTAATGGTCCATGCATATAGGTCGCAATGACCTGATCATTCATAAAACCTTCATAACTGCCCTGGTACGTATTGCCATGTCCTTTGAGCACCTTACCAAATGGTGTGGTGACATCTTTTGTCTCACCACCATGGTTTTCAAAACCGACAACCGGGAATGTTTCTCCATCAATGGTTGTTTCAATGGCAATATTGCCAATGCAGCGGTGATTGCGGTTTGTGGCTTCGGTGTAGTAATCAAAGAAGTGCAGACCTTCAATCGTATTGCCATCCTGGTCACGGTAGTATTGTCCAAATAACTGGTAGGCACCACAGATCAGCAGGAAGGCTGTCTTTTCATCCATCGCTTTCTGGATGTTTTCCTTGCGGGAAAGAAGATCTTCATGGATGAGACCCTGTTCATGGTCTGCACCACCTCCCATAAAGAAGAGGTCATAGGAAGAAATATCCTTTTCTTCGCCAATGGTACATGTATCTAATGTCACATCTATGCCGCGCTTCATCGCCCTTACACGCAGAACTTCCGCATTCCCCTTATCTCCATACAGGTCCATGAGATCATGATACATCCAGAGTATTTTCAGATTCATGCGTGTTCCTCCTTTTTGAGAATTGCCCTGACCGGATGTAAGGCGGTATAGGTAGAAATCATATAACTGTCAAGATCTGCCTTATCGAGGTATCTTACAGCTTCTGTCATATCTTCAATGACGATGATCTTATCCTCAAGACCTTCATACTTCAAACGCAATGCAATGTCATATGCCCGTAATCCACAACAGACAATCTCATTGACATCTGCCTGCTTCAACCGTTCAAAGTGTGCATCCCAGATCCAGCTGACATCCCTGCCATCCTGGTCATTATCATTGAGAATAATGCATATATTCTTTCTGCCTTCCCGGCTGATGATGTACTTCAATACTTCATTTGTACCGGTAGGATTCTTGGCAAGATTGAGAATACATGGTTTTGATAACTGGAAACATTCATTTCTGCCTTCCTTCAATACAAAAGCAGAGAATACCTGATCTGCACATTCTGGATGAATGTTAAATACCTTGAGTGCCGTTAATACTGCTGCACAGTTATAGATGGCATAAATCGTATTGATGAAGGAATGGTATACGCGACCACTTGCCGTAAATGTACCATCCTGGAAATTGACATCGGTAACTTCTACATCATATGGTACTTTGCCAAAGCCATCATGTTCACAATAGAAAGAACCGATGTGCGAATACTGGTAATACCGGTATGTGAGAGGATTGCCACAGACCGGACAGAACTTTCCTTCACTTGCTTCATCGGTTGTCTTGCGGCTTGTCTCTGTATGGTCTACCGCAAAGTAGTGAACCTTTGCCTTTGTGGCATTCATGCCAATGCGTAAAACATTCGGGTCATTGCCATTGAGGATGAGATGACCGGTAAAGTCCTTTGTGACCTCCATGATCTTCAGGATGATGGTCTCCATCTCCCCTGCCCTGTCAAGCTGATCACGGAAGAAGTTTGTGACCACAAGAGCAGATGGTCTCAGGTTTTTGAACTGTCTGTATACCGTCAGCTCATCCACTTCAATAACCGCAGCATCTGCTTTGACATGAAAGGAGAGGTCACTGTTAGATGCAAGCAATGAGGCAATACCAACATTGAGGTTATCACCCCTCCGGTTATTGATGACCTTTAAACCAGAAGCACGCAATGACTCCGCAAGCAGATTCTGGGTTGTTGTCTTGCCATTGGTACCCGTCACAAGGATGACAATTTCAGGCATATGAAAGCGGGCAATGAAGTCTTTGTCCATCTTCAGGGCAAGCTGTCCTGGAAATGAACCACCCCTGCCAAGTTTATGTAATACAACAGAAGCGAGTTTTACAATTGCAAGTTTGAGATTCATGAACTACTCCTGATCGAATTTTGGCTTATAGAACTGCCTGTTATCCAAAGCAAACATCTTGCTTGTCCAGCTGCCTGGTTTTGTTGCATCTAATGCCTGCTGTAATGTATTCATCCTTGCATCGAGGTTATCCACTAAGGACAGCACTTCTGCTTCCTGCAACATCGGTAATACCGGTGAACCAAATTCATAATGTCCATGGTGGGAAAGGATCATATGATGAAGGAGCGTTGTCTCTTCCCTGCCTTCAAGACCCTTGCTTTCCGCCACTTCTGTCAATATCCCATTGGCGATGGAAATATGCCCTTCAAGCTTACCTTCCAGGGTATATTCCGTAGTCACAGGACCACTCATCTCAATCGTCTTGCCTACATCGTGGACAAGTGCCCCGGCAAGCAACAGGTCGCGGTTGAGTTGTGGGTAGTGGTCCGCAATGACCATGCACATTTCTGCCATGGAGATGGAATGTTCCGAAAGACCACCGATGAAGTTATGGTGGATTTTGGAAGCTGCAGGATAAGTGAAATACCTGTCACTGACCTTTGATAACATACCTGTCACAAGGGTGCGCAGCACTTCGTTATGAATGCTGAAGACAAGTTCTCTGACCTTTTTCTGCCGTGCGTCAAGCGGTGTACTTGAAACTGTCGCAAAGGCATTGAGGTCTACTGTTTTCTGGTCCAGTGCCTCAATTCTGTTGATGCGCAGCTGCAGGTTGCTCTTGTAGTCAAGCACTTCAAATGAAACCATTGCCACCTGCCCAACATGAATGTTATCTATATCTTCTGGTTTGACATCCCAGAACTTACCTTCAATCATACCGGTATCATCGGATACGGTCACTGTCAGATATGCTGCACCTTTGGCGGTGGTGCCATTTCTGACTTCTTTTATCAACATCGGCTG
>CAJKOS010000055.1 GCA_905201565.1 uncultured Erysipelotrichaceae bacterium | reverse complement strand
AGATACTACAACTGCAAGGCTGGTATCATGATCACAGCTTCTCATAACCCGGCAAAGTACAACGGCTATAAGGCATATGGACCAGATGGCTGCCAGATGACAGATGATGCGGCCGCAATTGTCTATGATGCTATCCAGAAGACAGATGTACTGACAGGCGCAAAGTATATGAGCTTTGCGGAAGGTGTTGAAAAGGGACTGATCCAGTTTGTGGATGATGCCTGCAAGGCAGCTCTCTATGAAGCAATTGAAGCACGTCAGGTAAGACCAGGACTCTGTGCAACAGCTGGTCTCAAACTTGTCTATTCACCACTCAACGGTACAGGTCTTGTGCCGGTCACAAAGGTTCTCACCGATATCGGTATTTCCGATATCACCATCGTTCCAGAACAGGAATATCCAAATGGTTATTTCACAACATGTTCTTATCCAAACCCGGAAATCTTCGAGGCTTTGAAGCTCGGTCTTGAATGGGCAGAGAAGACAGGTGCTGACCTGATGCTTGCGACTGACCCTGATGCGGACCGTGTCGGTATTGCCATGAAGTGTCCGGATGGCACATATGAACTTGTGTCTGGTAATGAAATGGGTGTTCTGCTGTTGGATTACATTTGTGCTGGAAGAATTGAAAAGGGCACAATGCCAAAGAATCCGGTAGCTGTGGAATCCATCGTTTCCACACCTCTTGCGGAAGCAGTTGCGGAACACTATGGTGTTGAACTTCGTCATACACTGACAGGTTTCAAGTGGATTGGTGACCAGATTGCCCGCCTTGAGGCAGATGGTGAAGTAGACCGCTTCATCTTCGGCTTTGAAGAGTCCTATGGTTATCTTGCCGGACCATATGTCCGCGATAAGGATGCGATCATCGGCAGTATGCTGATTTGTGAAATGGCAGCTTACTACCGTTCCATCGGTTCTTCCATCAAGGAAAGACTCGAAGAGATCTATGCCCAGTATGGACGTTACCTGAACAAGGTTGATTCCTATGAGTTCCCAGGTCTTTCCGGTATGGACAAGATGGCTGGCATTATGGCGGATCTTAGAAAAGATGCACCGAAGGAATTTGCAGGTCATGCGGTTGTCAAGGTGACAGACTATGAAGACACAGCTTCTACTGGTCTTCCTAAGGCAAATGTTCTGCGCTATGACCTCGATGATGGTGCGGTCATCATCGTCAGACCTTCTGGTACAGAACCAAAGATCAAGACATATTTCACAACAAAGGGCAAGGATCTTGCGGAAGCACAGGCTGAAAAGGATGCGCTGACGGAAGCGATCAAACCAATTCTTTCCTGATTGTGATGGCTCCAGAGATGATCTGGAGCTTTTTTTGACTGTCAAAGCATCATCAAAAGTGCAGGGTAGGTCAGTGAGTAATTCTGTCAAATGTGAGAAAAAAGTGTATTTTATGCGGATATATGTCAAATCCTTTGCCTGTTTTTATGGTAAAAGACCGGTTAAATGATAAAATAGACAAGTACGCTGACTCAGTCAGCATAAGTAATTGGTTTTTTGTGGCGGATATATACATGACATGATCCGCTGCATGGTGTTTGCCTGGCTTGTGGCATTGTCTGCTTGAAGCACAGGGAAATAGAAAAGGAAGGGTTATGTTTAAAAACAAAGAGGAGTTTAAAACAGAATTCAGCCGCCGGCTGGTAGAATCGTATGGATGTGATGTCAAGGATACACATCCGACGGAGAAGTATCTGACGCTTGGCACAATGGTCCGCGACTATGCTTCTGTCAACTGGAGAGACTGCAAGAATGCTGCAACAAAGCAGGATGTCAAGCAGGTATATTACTTCTCCATGGAGTTCCTTCTTGGACGTATGATGAGAACAAACCTCAAGAACCTCGGCATTTATGACATGGTTGTTGAGGGTCTCAAAGAACTGGGTATCGATTATGAAGAAATCGAGAATATTGAAATGGACCCAGGTCTTGGTAATGGTGGTCTTGGCAGACTTGCCGCATGTTTCATGGACAGTGCTGCTTCTGAAAACTACCTGGTAAATGGTAACTGCATCCGTTACCGTGCTGGTCTTTTCCGCCAGTTCATCAATAAGAAGGGTGAACAGGTTGAAGTGCCGGATATGTGGCTGCGCGTTGGCAACCCATGGGAAATCCGCAAGCCAAAGCATGCTGTAGATGTCAAGTTCTATGGTCAGATGCAGGTTACTTATGATGAACAGGGTGGCATGCACTTCAAGCAGGTCCGCGCATGGCATGTACTTGCTGTTCCATATGATATGCCGATGATCGGTGCTGGCACAAAGACAACAAATACACTGCGCCTTTGGGCAGCTGAACCAGCTGATGTAGCACCACGTGATGTTGACTATCGTCAGTATCTTTCCGATGTTGATGCAATCTGCCTCAATGTCTATCCGGATGATTCCACAGAAGAAGGAAAGTATCTCCGCCTGAAGCAGGAATACTTCTTTGTCTGTGCAGGTGTGAATTCCATCATTTCTACATATCTCAAGTCTCATGAGAATCTCGATGATCTTGGAAAGCACATTTCCATCCAGCTGAACGATACACATCCAGTTCTTGTCATTCCTGAACTGATGCGCGTCCTGATGGATGATTACCGTTATTCCTGGGATGATGCATGGAGAATTACAAAGGAAACTGTTTCCTATACTAACCATACTGTCATGAGTGAAGCTCTTGAAAAGTGGCCAATGCGCTATATTCAGGAACTGCTCCCACGTCTCAACATGATCATTGTTGAAATTGACAGAAGATATGCGGAATGGTGCAACAACAACATCCATGATGACAACGGTTTCTGCTACCGCACACGCCCGATTCATGAAGGTATCCTGAACATGGCTAACCTGGCAATCCTTGGTTCTCATTCTGTCAATGGTGTTGCGGCACTGCATACAGAAATCCTCAAGGATGACCTCTTCAAGGATTATTACCGCATTTGGCCAGAGAAGTTCAACAACAAGACAAATGGTATCACCCACAGAAGATGGATGCTTTATGCTAACCCTGAACTGAAGGAATTCCTCGACAAGAAGATCGGTACAGCATATGAAACTGACTACCGTCATTTCGAAGATCTCATGAAGTTTGTGGATGATCCTGAAACACAGGATGAATTCCTGCGCGTCAAGCAGATCCGCAAGGAAAAGCTCGCCAAGTATGTCAAGGATCTCACAGGTGAGGAAATTGATCCAAATTCCATCATTGATACACAGGCTAAGCGTCTTCATGCTTACAAGAGACAGCTGTTGAACATCATGCATGTCATCTATCTCTACCAGCGCATGAAGGCTGATCCAAACTTCCGTATTGTGCCACATACATATCTGTTTGCTGCAAAGGCCGCAAGTTCCTATGTCTTTGCCAAGAGTGTCATCAAGCTCATCAACACAGTCGCAAAGCGCATCAATTCCGACCCTGAAACAAACAGTATGCTCAAGGTGGTCTTCCTGCCTAACTACTGCGTCACGATGAGTGAAATTCTTGTGCCAGGTACTGATGTCTCTGAACAGATCAGTACAGCAGGTAAGGAAGCAAGTGGTACCGGCAACATGAAGTTCATGATGAACGGTGCACTGACACTTGGTACACTCGATGGTGCCAATGTTGAAATTGACAACCTCGTAGGTCGTGAGAATGATGTGATCTTCGGTCTCACCGTTGATGAAATCAATGAGAGAAAGAAGAATTATAATGCATTTGACTACTACTGGCATGATGAAAGAATCCGCGATGTCATGGATACATTCATCAATGGTTACTGGACAGGTGATGAATATGAGTTCCGTAACATCTATGATGAAATCATGACAAAGAATGATGAATTCTTCGTTCTGGCTGACTTTGAAGCATATGTACAGGCACAGGAAGAGATCAGCAGAAGATACCTGGATCGCCGTGCATGGGCTAAGAGCTGCCTTGTCAATATTGCCAAGAGTGGTTACTTCTCTTCTGACCGTACAATTGAAGAGTACGCAAAAGAGATCTGGAATCTTGAACAGATTGACGTTAAATAATTGAACAGAAATGCCCGAAAAGAAAGGAGAGTGATCATATGCCATCTATGCATGCATACATGGATGATTTCGGCAGAATCACGATCTGGATGAATCGGACGTTTTACAACGGGAGGTCAGATTATTTCTATCTGACCTCTTCTTCCGGTTTATATATGGATCTGCTTGTCACAGGTGTAGAAGAACATCCGGACAATATCCGCTATGACCTCACTGCACCTGCAGATATGGAGTTTGGTGTGGAATACTGCATCCATGAATCACATGGATTACAGGTGCCCCTTGCCATGCGCCTGATTGCCCAGAAACCTGCTTTTGCAAAGCAGTTTGATTATGCTGGCAATGATCTTGGCGCAACATACCATCCCGACCATACGGATTTCTGCCTCTGGGCACCTACCGCAACCAATGTGGTATTGCGGCTGCACATGCGGGGACGCGAACAGTGCTGGTCAATGAAGAGGACGGACAAAGGTGTATATCGCCTGCGGGTGGATGGTGATCTCAAGAAGGCAACCTATACATATTATGTAACCTGCAATGGAGAGACTAAGGAAACCATTGACCCCTATGCACTGAGTTCCACAGCAAATGGACGGGAAAGTGCGGTCATTGACCTCAGGGAAATTACTGCTATACAGGACTATGCTGTTGAGGATGAAATCCATTCTCCTGTGGATGCCATCATCTATGAATGTTCCGTGCGGGATATGACAAGTGCAGCAACTTCTGGAACGGTGACCCATGGGAAATTCATGTCTTTGACAGAAGACAATACTTCCTGGAAGGGCTGCCCGACAGGTCTTGCGTATCTTAGAAGTCTTGGTGTTACCCATGTGCAGTTACAGCCGGTACTTGATTTTGCGACGGTAGATGAAATGCATCCGGACAGAAATTACAACTGGGGCTATGATGCCAAGCAGTATCTGACACTCGAAGGTTCCTATGCCAGTGATCCAACCGATCCGTATTGCCGGATGAAGGAATTCAAAACACTTATATCAACATTGCATAAAAATGGTATGCGGGTGACACTCGATGTTGTCTTCAACCATCTCTATGACATTGAAACAAGTGCTTTCAACCGGATTGTTCCGTATTATTATTTCCGCTATAACGATTCGGGATTCCTTTCGAATGGTTCTTATTGCGGTAATGATCTTTCGAGCACCCAGCCGATGATGAGAAGGTTTATCCTTCATGTGTGCAAAACGCTGATGAAGATCTATGGTATAGATGGATACCGTTTTGATCTGATGGGCATTCTTGATGTTGATACGATGAATGAAGTATTGAAGGAGTGCCGCAAGATCAAAAAAGATGTATTGATCTATGGTGAGGGCTGGGATATGCCGACGATGCTTGCCCACGACAAGAAGGCATGCATTGTCAACCAGAACCAGATGGAAGATATCGGACATTTCAATGATTACTTCCGCGATACTGCCAAGGGCAAGACATCGGATGATCAGAAATATGCCAAGGGATATCTGACTGGTGACATGGATCAGGCATTTGCAATGTGTTCGGCTGTTGTGGGCAATGTATTGTCCAGTCCATACTTTTACCGGTTTGATTCACCATGCAAGACGATCAATGGTGTGGAGACACATGATAATGGTACGGCATGGGATAAGATGCGTGCCTGCTGTTCACAGGAAAACCACGATATCCGTATAGCGAGAATGCGGATGTTATTAGCTGCTACGATGTTCTCCCAGGGTGTTCCATTCCTGCATGCAGGAGAGGAGTTCTGTGGAACAAAGAATGGCAATTCCAATTCCTATAATGCTGGTGATGCGGTCAACCAGATGGATTGGGACAGAGCGGAATATAATAAGGAAATGGTGGACTATACCCGTCGGGCTATTGCCTTGCGTCGCAAGTATGCGGCTTTCCGCCTTTCTACAGGTGAAGCGGTAAGTGCCTGTGTCCATCCAGGTGTGGCGGATGGCAACATTGTTCTTTGTGATATCGATTGCGATGATACAAAGAATCATTGTGACAGAATGCGCATCATCTTCAATCCTTCCTTTGAGCCAAGGGAATACTGGCAGGATGAGGATTGGCATATCATCTTTGATGAGCATGGTCATGCTGTAAATGAGTCTTCAAATTGTATTCATGTACCGGCATTGTCCGTGGTTGTGGCAGTGCATGAATATGGAAATGAGCCATCCTGAGGGATGGTTTTCATTTTGCCGTGATACAATGGTTTCAACAGGAGTTCTTTATGGAGAAATTGAGAAAGTACATACAGATTGCATTATGCATATTACCGGTTTCTGTATTGTTTACTGGGTTTGTGCCAGTACAGGCAAAGGATCGCAATGAAGCATTTGATGAGCTCATTGAACAGGACTTTATCGATACCATGGAATCAGATTATCTGTCCATGCATTTTACGGTAAAGGATTATGAGGCGATGGGTATTACAAAGCCTGAGCCAGTGCTTGGTGAAATCAACCAGCAGAGCTTTATCGATATGCGTGATCAGGCAAGGGATATGATCGATAAGCTGGAAAGCTTTGATAAAGATACATTGTCTGCAGAACAGCAGACAGATTATGATGCCATCATGGCTGCCTATATCGATCAGCGTGATCGGGCAGCAGATGCCAACTTCAACTGGCTGTTTACCCCCAGCAGTAACATCATCCTCAACACTTCCACAAATCTCACCGAGTTTGTGTTCTATACGGAAGAGGATTTTCAGGACTACATCTCACTGCTCTCCTCATTTCCTGCCTATCTTGATTCAGCAATGACTTTGACGGAACAGCAGGCAGAAGATGGATATTTCATGGCCGATGCTGCACTTGAGGAGACACTGGCGTCCATTGATGCCTTTGTTGCCAAGACAGAAGATAATCCGATCATTGTGGATTTTGAAAATGATGCCGATCTTGCCTCGTATCTTAGCGATGGAGCAAAGGTGGACTACAAGACACAGGTAACCGATATAGTGCTCAATACGGTATTGCCAGCATGTGAGGATGTGTATAACAGACTTTCTGCATTGAAAGGATCTGGCAGTAATACCGGATATACCGGTATTGAAGGTGGTGCAGAATACTTTGAAAAGGTGTTGCAGAACAATTCCAGTACGGATAGAAGTGCAGAGGAACAGTTTGAAGATCTCGATGCTTTCTTAGTGCAGACGATTCATAGATATATTGAACAGATTCAGCATAGCGGTTCCTATGGGTCTGTGAATATGAGAGATGCGGATGAAGTGTTGTCTTATCTTTCCAGTCATTTTGAGGAATATGATTTTCCATCAATTGAAGATGTCAGCTATGATGCACAGTATCTTGATCCTTCGGTTGTTTCTGGCAATGTGCTTGCCTATTATGTTGGTTCACCAGTTGATGCCTACCAGGATAATGCGATCAAGATCAATGGCGATGGTGTAACCGATGCCAATACCCTCTATCAGACATTGGCCCATGAAGGCTATCCTGGTCACCTCTACCAGCATGTGTATTACCTTGGCACAGATCCACTATTGTTGAGAACGGTGTGCAGTTTCCTTGGCTATAGCGAAGGCTGGGCGATGTATGCGGAGCTTGAAGCACTTGGTTTTGATGTATTATCAGAAGATGATGCATCGCTGATGGCGAATGAACTTACCTTGAACTATGCATTAAGTGCAATAACGGATATTGCGGTCAACTACCTCGGCTATGATGAAGCTGCTCTTTCTGAGTATCTTGAATCCATAGGTCTCAATAGTCTTGTGGCAGCAGATTTCTATGATATGGCGATCTGCTATCCGGGTGATTATGGCAGTTATGGCTATGGTATGATGAGATTCCTGAACATGCGTGAATATGCGGAAGGTTCACTTGGTAGTGACTTTGATGCCCTCGCCTTCCATAAGGTAATCCTCGATGGTGGTCCAAGGCTTCTGGATGATGTTGAGGAAGATGTCGAAAACTGGGTGGAAGAACAAGGTGGTGTTTCCATTGAAAAACATGAAGAAAGCAAAGGAACACCATATCTCATTGTGGCAGGAGTTGCGGCAGTAGGATTGATTGGTGTTGTGGTTTTGCGCTATAAGCATACAAAGCAGAATCCCTTTGCATAAGGAGGAGAGATATGATTCATAACAACTGGTGGTCATGGCTGAATGATGAGTGGAGCCAGCCATATTTCAAAGAACTAGCCAGATTTATTCATCAGGCATATGAGACAAAACAGATTTATCCACCGAAGGCACAGGTATTCTCCGCATTTGAAAATTGTGAAATCGGGGATATCCGGGTGGTCATCCTTGGTCAGGACCCGTATCATCAGAAAGGACAGGCACATGGGATGTGCTTTTCGGTAAATCCCGGGGTAAAGATTCCACCATCGCTTCTGAATATATATAAGGAACTGCAGGAGGATTGTGGCTGCTATATGCCGGATAATGGATATCTTTTGCCATGGGCAAAGCAGGGTGTATTCCTTCTGAATACGATATTGACCGTGGAGGATTCTCATCCCCTTTCCCATAAAGGAAAGGGATGGGAGATATTTACCGACCATGCGATCGAAAGGATCAATGACGTTGAACAGCCGGTAGTCTTTCTGTTGTGGGGCAGAAATGCCAGGGCAAAGAAAGAGATGATCGATACATCAAAACACCTGGTGCTCGAAGCACCACATCCTTCTCCTCTTTCTGCTCATTATGGTTTCTTTGGCTGTCATCATTTTTCCAAAGCCAATGCATTCCTGATGGAAAAGGGAAGGGGTGCTATTGACTGGCAGATACCAAATCTCTACTAAAGGCGCAGTGATGCGTCTTTTTCTTTTGGCTCACAGTTGTGAAAACGATAACATTTTCATATGAAAGAAAAGCTGATATAATTAAAGCGCTTACATTAATGGAAATCATAATAAGGAGGATTGCGATGGATAAACTTAACGCAGCAGCACTCCAGAAGATTGATGAGATTGTAGAGAGTCATCAGAAACAAAGGGGACCAACAATTGAAATGCTTCATGAAGTGCAGAACTGTCTTGGCTACATTCCTTTTGAGGCAATGGAAAAGATCGCAGATGCGACAAATTCCAGTGTTGCGGAAGTGTATGGTGTCGTCAAATTCTATTCACAGTTTTCAACTGAACCAAAGGGGAAGCACATCATCAATATCTGTCTTGGTACGGCGTGTTATGTCAAAGGGGCACAACAGCTCGTGGACAGAATTGAAAAGGAAACAGGGGCAAAGGTGAACAGCACTTCCAAAGACCAGCTGTTTTCTGTCGATGCGACAAGGTGTCTTGGTGCCTGTGGTCTTGCGCCGGTATGTATCATCGATGGAAAAGTGTATGGGAATGCCCTTTTGGATTCACGGGTGATGGATGAAATCCGAAGGCTGAAGAATGTGGAAAAAGGAGGCTGAGAAGATGGAGAAGATTACTACTCTGGCTGAGCTTCAGGAAATCCGTAAGAGCAAGGAACAGGATGTTCAATTGCGCAGGGACGAAGGCAACATCGAACTGAGTGATGATGGGGTAATCATGGATATCCTCTGCTGTGCAGGTACAGGATGTACAGCAGGTGATTCGGAAAAGAATATTGCCCGTTTCAATGAACTGATTCATGAATATGGTCTTGAAAAGAAGATCAATGTCATCCGTACCGGCTGTTTTGGCTTATGCCAGAAGGGACCGATGGTTGCCATCTATCCGGACAAGGTGTTCTACACCCATGTCCATGAAGCAGATGTTGACAAGATAGTGCAGTCGCATGTGCTCAATGGCGAAGTGGTCAAGGAATTACAGATGTATGATATCGATCCTGCTACCCAGGCAAAGATCTTCGATATCAACAAGATCCGCTTCTATGAAAAGCAAAAGCGCATAGCTCTTGTCAATTGCGGAAAGATCAATCCGGAAGATATTACCGAATATATTGCGGAAGGTGGTTATGAGGCACTTGGCAAGGTGCTGACATCCATGACCCCTCAACAGGTCATCGATGAGATCAAGGAATCAGGACTTCGTGGAAGAGGTGGTGCTGGTTTCCCGACCGGAAGAAAGTGGCAGCTTGAAAAAGATCAGCCAGGTACTGAGAAGTATGTTATCTGCAATGCGGATGAAGGTGACCCTGGTGCATTCATGGACAGATCGATTCTTGAAGGTGATCCACATTGCATCATCGAAGGTCTTGCCATCATGGCATATGCCGTAGGTGCCCGTTATGGCTACATCTATGTGCGTGCTGAATATCCAATTGCGGTCAACCGTCTGCGCATCGCCATCGATCAGGCACGTGAGGCTGGCATGCTTGGCAGGGGTATATTCAATTCTGACTTCGACTTTGATCTTGAAATCAGACTTGGTGCAGGTGCCTTTGTCTGTGGTGAAGAGACGGCACTGATCGCTTCGATTGAAGGAAGACGCGGTATGCCAACCCCAAAGCCACCATATCCGGCTGTTGCAGGTGTCTGGGGTAAGCCGACTTCTATTAATAATGTAGAGACCATTGCCAATGTTGCCCAGATTATCAACAAAGGTGCATCATGGTACGCTTCCATCGGTACAGAGCATTCCAAGGGAACAAAGGTATTTGCCCTTGGTGGCAAGGTTGTCAATACAGGACTTGTGGAAGTGCCGATGGGCACTACGCTGCGCGAGATCATCTACGAGATCGGCGGGG
>CAJKOS010000054.1 GCA_905201565.1 uncultured Erysipelotrichaceae bacterium | reverse complement strand
AGCCATCATCTGGGGGATGGCTTTTGTAGCCCAGAGTGTTGCCATGGATTCCATCGGTCCATGGACTTTCACCTGTGTGAGAAGTTTTGTGGCAGGTTTGACATTGCTTGTTCTGATACCGTTTATTGACCATAGTCCAAAACCGGCAGAGAAGAAGGATAAGGGAATGCTGATTAAAGGTGGTATTCTTTGTGGTCTTTGCCTGACTGGTGCGAGCATGTTCCAACAGGCTGGTATTGTTTCTACCACAGTTGGCAAAGCCGGTTTTATTACAGCCCTCTATGTGGTGCTTGTACCGGTGTTTTCTTTGTTTCTTGGTAAGAGAATGGAAAAGAAGATCTGGCTTTCCATCATCCTTGCCGTACTTGGCTTGTATTTCTTGTGCATGAAGGACAGCTTTTCTCTTTCTGCAGGCGATACGCTTGTCATGATTTGTGCGGTGATGTTTGCCCTTCATATTCTTGTCATCGACCACTATACGCCATTGGTGGATGGTATCCGCATGAGCTGTATCCAGTTTTTTGTGTGTGGCATCATCTGCTTTGTGGGCATGTTTCTGTTTGAAAAGCCATCACTATCCGCAATTATGAATGCGGCTGTACCAATTCTTTATGCTGGTATTCTTTCCAGTGGTGCAGGCTATACAATGCAGATTGTGGGACAAAGGGATACGGATCCATCCATTGCTTCATTACTGCTGTCACTTGAATCGGTGTTTGCGGTCATCGGTGGGTTTCTCATCCTTCACCAGGCACTTACCATCAGGGAATTGTTTGGATGTCTGTTATCTTTTGGAGCGGTGTTATTGGCAGAGTTACCAGTAGAGAAGGTTTTTGAGAAAAGAGCTTTGCATGAATGACTGATAAGCAATACAGTATGAATTGATAAAACCCTGTATGGTCATTTCCATACAGGGTTTTGATTTGCGCTGGTATATGGTCTAGTATCAATATTGTTTCGCTATTCTTTGTTTGCGGCTTTGACCATGAGATCTGCCACTTTTCTTGCATAGAGGGCAGGGTCTTCAATTGGTAATCCCTGTACAAGCAATGCCTGGTCATAGAGCACTTCTGTGTATTCCTTCAGTGCATCTTTGTCACTTGTATAGGCATCCTGAAGTACTTTGAATACCGGGTGATCTGGATTGATTTCGAGGATCTTGCTTGCCTTGATACCGCGGTTGTTTGGATCCTGGGAGAGGTATTTCTCCATTTCCAGAGATACACCTTCATCACTGACAATGATGACCGGGTCTTCATTGAGGCGGGAAGAAATGCGGACTTCCTTGACTTTGTCACCAAGGTCTTCTTTCATGGCTGAAAGCATATCCTTGTTGGCTTCTGTCTTTTCTTCCTTTGCCTTCTTTTCTTCTTCGCTGTCGAGGTCAAGGTCACCCTTGGAAATATTCTGGAATGGCTTTTCTGCATAGTTCTGCATGATACTTGCAACAAACTCATCACGCTCATCGAGGAAGTAGAGCACTTCATACTCCTTTTCTCTGAGCTTTGCCATGACAGGGTTGCGGTTGATTTCTTCAATGGACGTACCACATGCATAATAGATGGACTTCTGTTCTTCTTTCATGCGGTCGGTATATTCCTTGAGGGTGACATATTTGTCTTCTTTGCTGGACTTGAACAGGATGAGGTCCTGCAGCTTTTCCTTGTTCATGCCATAGTCTTTATAAATGCCATATTTGAGGTTGAGACCGAAGTTGTCGAAGAATTTTTCATAGTCTTCCCGTTCGTTCTTTAACATGTCTTCCAGGGCGGAGTGCACCTTTGTCTCAATGGACTTGGCAATTGCCCGTACTTGTCTGTCCTGCTGCAGGATTTCACGGGAAATGTTGAGGTTGAGGTCATCGCTGTCCACTAGACCTGTCACAAAGCGGTAGTAGTCCGGAATGAGGTCCTTTGCCTTGTCCATGATGAAGACACCTTTGGAATAGAGTTCAAGACCTGGTTCGAAGTCAGAATAGTAGAAGTTATATGGTGTCTTGGATGGAATGTAGAGCAGGGCTGTATAGGAAACTGTGCCTTCTACATTGTAGTGAATGACTTTGGCAGGGTCTTCCCAGTCATTGAACTTTGCCTTATAGAATTCATTGTATTCGTCTTTTGTGATGGAAGATTTTGCCTTCTTCCAAAGAGGTGTCATACTGTTGAGTGTTTCAACCTCAGTTGTGGTAATTGTCTTGTCTTTGTCGGTAGGATCTGGAATGGATTTTTCAACTTCCATTTCAATTGGATAACGGACATAGTCGCTGTACTTTTTGATGAGTCTTCTGATCACATATTCTTCAAGGTAGTCAGAATAGTTTTCATCATCGGTGTCCGCTTTGAGGTCAAGGGTGATTCTTGTGCCGGTATTGGTCTTTTCGTTTTCGGTGATGGTATATCCATCTTCACCGCTGGAAACCCATGTATGACCTTTTTCATCATGGATGTTCTTTGTTTCAACGGTAATCTTGTCTGCGACCATGAAGGCACTGTAGAAACCTACACCAAACTGACCGATGATGTCTGTATTTTCATCGGCCTTGTCCATTGCGGCTTTGAATTCTGCAGAACCGGATTTGGCAATGGTGCCAAGGTTGTTTTCCAGCTCTTCTGCCGTCATACCAATACCGGTATCCTCGATGACAAGCTGACGTGTGTCTTTATGACGTTCAATGGTAATCTTCAATGGCTGATCATCAGAAGTATGTTCATGATCGGTCAATGAGACATAGTGTTTTTTATCCAGGGCGTCGCTCGCATTGGAGACCAGCTCACGGATGAAGATTTCCTTGTTTGTGTAAATTGAATTAATCATCAGAGACAGGAGTCTTTTTGACTCTGCCTTAAACTGTTTCTTTGCCATGTTATCGCCTCCGTTTAGCACTCTTGATGAGTAACTGCTAAATATATTAGCATTCTCATGTGGGGATTGCAAATGGAAGGGAAGATTCGATGAAGATTGTTGTAACAAAGGGATCCGTCCATATATAATGGAAGAAAACAGGAGGGGTCCCGCCATGAATGATGGAAACGACAGAATTGGAAGACTTGCCGATAATATGAAGGCATTGCGGGTGGATTCGCGGATGACACAGGCAGAACTTGGCAGAATATTCGGCTTGAACTACAGGACAATATCATCATATGAAAATAAAACACTTTGTCCAGGAGTTGATATCATATTCAAGTACTGTGACTTTTTTGATGTGCAGCCAGATGATCTGATGGGGTATCGGCAGCCGTATTCTGGTCATAATCGTCTGATTGTAACAGATGAAAATGAAGCAAGGATTATTGAAGGGTATCGCAATGCACCGGAATGGGTGAAGGAAACCATTGACATGGTTGCGATGAAGGCGTATGACCATCATTGGGCAGTACGCCGTGGCAAGCTGAACATGGCAATGAAGGTTGCTGAGAACATGCCTGCCTATGAAGCAGAAAAAGGAAAAGATGAGCATGAAAACAATCAGCGTTGAGACAATCTATGAAGCAGTGAAACAAACCTGTGGAAAGATTGCAGTGATTTATCCAAAAGATATTCTTGAAAGCCTGAAGGCAAACCGGGAAAAGGAAAATGGTTCATCCCGTGATGCGATGGATATGCTTATCGAAAATGCAGTCATTGCAGAGAAAGAAAACATTCCCATCTGCCAGGATACCGGTATGGCTGTGGTGTATCTTTCGATTGGACAGGATGTACATCTGACAGGTGGAAGCCTTGAAGAAGCTGTACAAAGAGGTGTACGGGATGGGTATACGAACAATTACCTTCGTGCTTCTGTAGTCGATGATCCGGTATTTGAAAGAACCAACACAAAAGACAATACACCTGCCATCCTCTATACATCGATTGTGGATGGGGAAGAAGTTGTCATTGAAGTGATGGCAAAGGGTTTTGGCTCAGAGAATATGTCAGCCATCAAAATGTTGAAACCGGCAGAAGGTGTGGAAGGTATACGGCAGTTTGTGCTCGACACGATCCGCAATGCCGGACCGAATGCCTGCCCACCGATGATTGTCGGTGTCGGTATTGGTGGTACATTTGATTATTGTGCCTATCTTTCCAAGCGGGCATTGTTTCATGCCCTGGATGAAAGAAATAGCGATCCCCGCTATGCAGAACTTGAGGAAGAACTCATAGAAGAGGCAAATACACTGCGCATAGGTCCGATGGGACTGCACGGCAAGACGACGGTATTGAATGTTGCGATTGAGACATGTCCAACCCATATTGCCGGCATGCCATGTGCGGTCAATATATGCTGTCATGCCTGTCGTCATGAAAGGGTGGTGATAAAATGAAGCGTATAACCCTTCCATTAAAGGAAGAAGATATTCTTTCCCTTCATGCAGGTGAAGCCGTGCTGCTCAGCGGTACGCTCTATACAGCAAGGGATGCGGCACATAAGAAAATGCATGAGATGTTACTGAGGGGTGAACCACTGCCATTTGATCTTGCGGGCAATGTAATCTACTATGTTGGACCAACCCCGGCAAGACCCGGTCAGGTTATTGGATCTGCAGGACCGACAACCGCTTCCCGCATGGATGTCTATACACCTGAACTATTGGACAGGGGTCTCAAAGGAATGCTTGGCAAAGGTCGTCGCAGCAAAGAAGTACGCGATGCCATCATCCGCAACAAAGCTGTCTATTTTATTGCCTGTGGTGGTGCCGGTGCATTGATTTCCCACAGTGTGAAGAAACGGGAAATGGTCGCATTTGAAGAATTGCTTTCTGAAGCTGTCACAAAGCTGACGATAGAAAATCTGCCATGTTTTGTCGGAATGGACTGCTATGGCAATGATATATATATGAAAAGGGAGAAGAAAATAAGTAACCTGTATGAAGAAGCACTTGCTTTACATGAAAAATATCATGGCAAATTGAAGGTGGAGTCAAAAGTACCATGTGCAGATGCACATGACTTGTCCATCGCCTATACACCAGGTGTAGCGGAACCTTGCCGTGAGATTGCCAAAGATCCGGAAAAGAGCTATGTCTATACAAACCGTGGCAATACGGTAGCGGTGATCACCGATGGTACAGCAGTGCTTGGGCTTGGAGACATCGGACCTGAGGCGGCGATGCCGGTCATGGAGGGCAAGGCGCTGCTCATGAAGCAGTTTGCCGGACTTGATGCCTGGCCTATATGCCTTGATACAAAGGATCCAAAAGAAATCATTTCCATCTGTAAGGCACTGGCACCAGGGTTTGGTGCCATCAACCTCGAAGATATCAGTGCTCCAAGATGTGTGGAAATTGAGCGCACATTGATTGAGGAACTCAACATTCCTGTCTTCCATGATGACCAGCATGGTACAGCCATCGTTGTGCTTGCGGCACTCATCAATGCATTGAAGCTGAAGCAGGCAAAGCCAGAAGACATGAAGGTTGTCATTTCCGGTACAGGGGCAGCTGGTTCCAGCATTATCCGCATGTTGTACAACTATGGTTTTAAAAAGATTTATGCCTTTGATATCGATGGCTGTCTGAACAAGAAAGATGCGGACAGCTATAATGACCTCAAGAAGGAATTGTTGAATTATGTCAACCTTGATAACCAGAACTATGCAACGCTGGCAGATGGCATGAAAGGAGCAGATATCTTTGTTGGTGTCTCTGCACCACGGCTTGTGACAAAAGAGATGATTCAGTCCATGAACCCTGGCTGCATCGTCTTCCCAATGGCAAACCCAGAACCTGAAATTTCCTATGCAGACGCAAAAGAAGCTGGCGCATGGATTATTGGGACAGGCCGTTCGGATTATCCTAACCAGGTCAATAACCTGCTAGCCTTCCCGGGTATATTCCGTGGGGCATTGGACGCAAAGGCAACAAAGATTACCGAAGGCATGAAGATTGCTGCTTCAAAAGCAATTGCATCACTCATCGATGAAAAGGATCTTGCAAGAGACCACATTATCGTTTCCGTATTTGATGAAAGGGTTGTACCAGCGGTTGCCAAAGCGGTAGCATTAGAAGCAGAAAAGAGCGGCGTTGTACGCAAGTGAGGAAGAATATGAGCAAAATTGTTATTATGGAGTCCCTTGGTATATCCCAGGAAGAACTCGAACAAAGAGAAGCACCATTTATTGCAAAGGGACATACCTTTGTGTCTTATGACAAGACAACAGATGAAACAAAACTTGTTGAAGAGGCAAAAGATGCGGATGTGATGATCCTTGCCAACATGCCAATGCCGGCAAATGTCATCCGTCAGTGCAATAACCTCAAGTATATTGATGTTGCATTCACCGGTGTGGACCATGTAGGACTTGAAGCATGCAAAGAAAAGGGTATTGCGGTCAGTAATGCGTCCGGTTATTCCAATGAAGCGGTAGCGGAACTGGTACTCGGTATGGCACTTTCCATTTCCCGCAAGATGCGTGCGGTAGAAGACAGGGCACGCACTGGTGGTACAAAGGATGGATTAGTTGGAACGGAACTCAAAGGAAAGACCATTGGTATTGTTGGGCTTGGCAAGATTGGCACAAGAACAGCAGAACTCTTCCATGCCTTTGGCTGTGAAATTCTGACCTATAACCGCACCATCCACAAAGATGCGCCTGACTATGTAAAACAGGTATCACTGGATGAACTGTTAAAAGCGAGTGATTATGTCATCCTGCATTGTCCACTCAATGATTCCACCCGTGGCATGATTGGCAAAGAAGAACTTGCAAAGATGAAGCAGAGTGCAGTGCTCATCAATGTTGCCCGTGGTCCTGTCGTAAAGAGTGAGGAACTTGCGGATGCGTTGAACAATGGTGTCATCGCATATGCTGGTATTGATGTCTTTGACAATGAACCACCACTATCAACAGATGATCCACTTGTTACATGTAAGAATTGCCTTGTGACACCACATGTTGCCTTTGCAACAAAGGAATCGATGACATTACGGGCAGAGATTGTGTTCGATAATCTTTCTTCGTGGCTCGAAGGAAAGCAGAAGAATGTCATACTCTGATACGCTTGTTGAACAGCTTGAACGCTATGTGCCGTTCAATGAACAGGAAGAAAAGGATAAGAAAGAAATCCTGCGCAGGCTGAAGAAGGAAGAACTCTACCTCAGGGATAACAATGGGGCACATCTTACCGCAAGTGCCTGGGTGGTCTCTCCTGATAGGCGTCAGGTACTCATGTGTTACCACAATATCTACCATTCCTGGAGCTGGCTTGGCGGTCATTGTGATGGAGACAGAAATCTGTTGCGTGTTGCCATAAGAGAAGTGAAGGAAGAAAGTGGACTTGAAGAAGTAAGACCAGTATCTGAAGATATCTTCTCTTTGGAAATACTGACAGTAGATGGACATGAGAAAAGAGGGGAATATGTTTCCTCTCATCTGCATCTCAACATCACCTATCTTCTTGAAGCAGATCCAAATGCCCCACTGCATAACAAAGCAGATGAAAATGCCGGTGTGAAATGGTTTGAAAGAAATGCGGCAGTGGAAGCTTCTACAGAACCATGGTTCAAGGAGCGTATCTACAACAAGCTCAATGCAAAACTCGAAAAGATGGAACATTAACAGGAAAACCCTGTATGACACAGGGTTGAAGTTAGTAAACATGACAAATCCATTATTGTGACTATGGCAATAATGGATTTTTCTTTACATCGGTTGAAAGTGAATCATTCTTTCGTCAGTTCCATTAAATCTATGACTACATTGAATTTGTGGGTACTCTCTTTGACAGATGAACTTACATGGTCAGTCTGTACAATTTTGAATTCCACAGGAAATTTTACAATCTGGTGATTTTGTTCATATGCCTGTTGTGCTGTGCAAGAATCATCGAGATAGAATTGATAGCTTTCAGGAGAATAATATATATCCTGTGGTTCGATTGCATGAATGTAGTATCCAGATTCATTTAGTGGCTGTTTTTGAAGTGTCAACTCAAAAACGATTGTGAGTGAATAATTGGTGGTCTCACCATTTCCTTTGTCAAAATTCTCCTGATACTGGATTGTATATATTCCTTTATCGAGATCCAAAACACCTTCAATGATTTCGATTTCTTCATTTTCGCTATCAGGTTCACTGGGTTGTGAAGGCTGTGCAGATGTGCCGGGTGAAGTTGTTGGGGCGGCTGTGTTGAGAGAGCACCCAGATAGAAGGACAGCCAATCCCCAGGTCAGTATTGGCATGATTGGGTATTTTCTCATGATCATCCCTCCTTAAAATTTTCAAATTCAAAGTGGAATACAAATGCCGTTTTTGTACCGTGCTGGATTGTACGTTAACATATCCTGTACCCTTTTCTTTGCTAAAAAATGTTCCAAGTTGTCTTTTCTAATTCATTGATAGCATGCCAACCCGATAAATTCAATATTATCCTATAACAAATGATGCGTAGTGCTCTTTTTTCCTGCACAAATGTGAAAAATGTTACAGGGTTTCAAAAGCAGAGTTTGGAATTTGCTTTCGTTTGTTTGCAGTTTTGTTACAAATCATCAGATAAAGATCAAGGTATAATAATGTTATGGCACATGTATTAGTAGTGGAAGATGATGAACATATCCGGATGTTGATCCGGGATGTACTGGCACTTGGCGGTCATACGGCAGCTCTTGCGGAAGATGGCAAAGAAGCAGAGGAATTCCTAAAGCAGGAAACATTTGATCTTGGTCTTTTTGATGTGATGTTACCGGAAGAAGATGGTTTTGCTTTGGTGAAAAAGGTCCATGATTTTCCTGTGATTTTTGTTTCTGCATTATCTACAGTAGATGACAAGGTGAGAGGCCTGAAGCTTGGGGCAGAGGATTATATAGTCAAACCGTTTGAGCCTTTGGAACTATTGGCAAGGATTGATGTTGTCTTGCGCAGAACTGGCAGGGGAAAAGACATTCTTACCTATGAAAATATCGTTTTAAATGAAAAGGAACATACAGTAACACAAAATGGAGAGGAAGTATTGCTTGCGCCAAAGGAGTTTGATCTGCTCAGGTTGTTCATCAGCCACCCGGGTATTGTTTTTACAAAAGATAAATTGCTTTCTCTTGTCTGGGGTTATTCTTATGCGGTAGAAACAAGAACCGTGGATATTCATATCCAGCGGCTCAGAAAGAAGATGCACCTGCAGGATGATCTGATAACGATTCCAAGGGTTGGCTATAAGCTGGAGAAGAAACCATGAGGCTGTGGCAGAAGATATTTTTGGCAACTTTGGCATTATTCTTTGGTATTTCCTGCACTATGTCTTTGATTTTTCTCAAGCGCACTAACGACCTCATCTGGCATAGGGAAGGTGAACATGCTGTGACAGAAACAGCTTATATTGCAGGCAATATTTCTTATGCTTTGACCAATGCTAAACTCAAAGAAGGAAAGCTTGTGTTTGAAGAAAATGAGATGATAGAACATATTGTGGAAATCTGTGATGACCAGGTAACAGATGCATATTTCCTTGGATTTATATTGACAGATGAAACAGGGAATATCATTGCTACAACACGTGATATGCAGGAGATTGCATATACTTTTCCTGCATCTGAAACAACGCAGTATGTCCTTGAACAGCAGGGAGATAGTTTTTATATTGTGACTTCTGTTCCTTCAACGATGGAACTGCACGGGTATGTCATGAAGGCTTTGTTTGATGTGACAGATGTTGCAGAGGAAATGGAAAACCAGAAAGTGGAAACAATTCTTATTTCTTTTATCTCAGGCATCATTATCTCCATTTTCCTGGTTTGTATCATTCGCAGTTTGTTAAAACGGCTTTCCATTCTTGATAAACAGGCAAGGGAGATTGCTGCGGGAAGCTATGACAAGCGCATAGAAGAAAAGGGAAATGATGAGTTGAGAGATCTTTCTCATGACATGAATGAACTTGCCAGTGCCGTACAAGAGAAGATAGAGAAACTGGAAAAGGTGGCAGAGGAAAGAGAAATGTTCATCGGAGATTTTGCTCATGAGATGAAAACGCCATTAACGAGTATTCTTGGTTACAGCCAGATGCTCGAATTATTACCATCTTTATCCGCACAACAACAGAAACAATATGCTGGTATTATTCGTGAAGAAGCTTCACGTATGAAGGCTCTTTCATCCAAAATTCTTGAGCTCACTGTATTGCATGCGGAAACGATTGAGAAGAAGAAAACAAATCTTCAAAAATTGTTAGAAGAAGTGAACTTCAGTGTACAGCCATTATTCTATGAAGAAGGAAAATCCATCGTTATCTATAGTGAAGAAGTATTCATCGGTGCAGATGAAACATTGTTCAAATCATTGATCTATAACCTGATTGATAATGCCCGTAAGGCATGTGATGCAGGAGGAAAAGTAGTTGTTTCAGCAAAGGCAGATCATGACAAAGTCATCATTACTGTCAGTGACAACGGCTGTGGCATGTGTGAAGAAGAGATGAAAAAGATATTTGAACCATTTTACAGGGTGGACAAGGCACGCAGCCGTAAAGCTGGTGGAGCAGGGCTTGGTTTATCTTTATGCAAGAGGATCGTTGCATTGCATGATGGCACAATGCATATAGAAAGTGAGAAAGGAAAGGGGACAATGGTGACATTGACCTTTACAAGGGTGGAATACCGATGAAAAGACATACAATACGTTTTTTGATATGTGTAACAGTAGTTATTCTTGCCGGAATCATTTCTTCTGTATGTGTGTGCTAAGTCCGGAAAAACGGAACGGCAGTTCCGGATTGACGGCTTGCCGTTCCGC
>CAJKOS010000053.1 GCA_905201565.1 uncultured Erysipelotrichaceae bacterium | reverse complement strand
ATGGAGTCTCTCCTACCTAAATTGGAGGGAAGCCCACGACTTTAGTCGTGGGAGGTTCACAAACATCCCGAACTTTCCATAAAACTCATGAAGGAAAGACAGGCTGGTAACATGGTCCTCCTTCTTTCAGACTATTGCCGGACAAAGACGGTAGAACTCTATTACCGCCATGCCAATATGTTTGTGGTGGACCGCGGTATGTTTGCCTTCAGCGGCTGTCATAGTCTCTACCATAAATCACTTAGCAATGAAGAGCTGAACTGGTTGAAAGAGATATTGGTGGATACGGACTGTGCCATCTATGATGAAGTGGAGAATGCCTGTGGTGGGGCATTGAAATTGTTTGAAAATGGGAAGTGGAAGGAGAGACCATATCTTTTGATGGTCGATCATCCTTCACCTGTTGTCTGTCATTCTCTTGAAAATACATATGACATTGAAGAGGCAGGGAATCAGAAATATGCGTTGTTTCCCAAAGGCTGCGACTATGAAGCAGGTATTGCAGCATGCGCAGAAGAAGCAGGTATAGGAAAGGGAGATATCATTTTGTGGTAAAGGATGAATACTGGTACAGCTTTCCGTCATATTGCATGAATACCTTTGGCAGGAAGCTGTACAGGGTGGCACTTGATGCGGGGATGAGCTGTCCAAACCGTGATGGCACCATTGGAACAGGTGGCTGCATATTTTGTGATGAAGGTGGGTCTGGTGATTTTGCGATTGCATATCATGGGCAGAAACTTGTTGAAGAAGACCTCATCTACAACCATTCCCATAGTGGTAATGGCAGCTATATTGCCTACTTCCAGGCATATACAAATACCTATGCACCATGTGACAGGCTGCGCATGTTATATACATCTGCTTTGGATAATCCATTGTTTGCGGGTATTTCCATCGCTACAAGACCGGATTGTCTTGGGGATGATGTGATGGCATTGTTAAAGGAATTAAACAACAGCTACCCGGATAAGTTCATCTGGGTGGAGCTTGGATTGCAAAGCAAACATGACAGAACTGCAGTATGGATGCACAGGGGTTATCCGTTAACGGTCTTTGATGAAGCCTGTGAGAAGTTGAAGGATGCCGGAATTCTCATCATAGTGCATATCATCCTTGGACTGTATCAGGAAAGCGATGAGATGGTATTGGATACAATACGACACCTGAATGAAATGCATATCGATGGCATCAAGATACAGTTATTGCATTACCTTGCAGGAACAAAGCTCTATGAGAAATACGTTTCTGGCAATGAGGCACCTGTACCGATGGAAGAGGAACACTATGTAGAGCTTGTTGTGCAGTGTCTTGGCATGCTGGATGAAAATATCGTTGTACACAGGCTTACTGGAGATGGTGACAGGAAATTATTGAAAGCACCACTCTGGTCATTGCACAAACGAAAGGTTTTGAATGAAATCCGCCATGAGATGGCGGTACATCATATCAGGCAGGGGAGTCTGAGAAAGAAGGTGGAATGAATGTCTGAGATTGCTATGAAAGTACGTGAGATGTTTACAAAAGGTGATCAGGAGCGGGATGCGGGCAATACCACACCAGAAGATGTGGAACGCTTTGAAAACATCCAGTATGGTCCGGATGAAAAGTGGCATGTATTGGATGTGTATCGTCCAAAGGGTGTAAAGGGGAAGCTGCCGGTCATCATCAGTTACCATGGTGGTGGATGGGTCTATGGAAATAAGGATGTCTACCAGTGGTATACGATGAGCCTTGCGCAGCACAGTTTTGCGGTGATCAACTACACATACCGCCTGGCACCAGAGTTTGTTCTGCCTGCACCGTTAGAGGATTGCGACAGGGTGGTAAAGTGGATGTTAGACAATGCGGGTGAATATGGCTTTGATACAGAACATGTCTTTGCGGTTGGTGACTCTGCTGGTGCCCATGGTCTTTCTTTGTACTG
This sequence comes from uncultured Erysipelotrichaceae bacterium, assembly GCA_905201565.1. Classification (GTDB taxonomy): domain Bacteria; phylum Bacillota_I; class Bacilli_A; order Erysipelotrichales; family Erysipelotrichaceae; genus Bulleidia. Next base: position 8,826 of record CAJKOS010000053.1, on the reverse strand, counting down.
CAACATCCTCAGCAATCCTTCCTATGCATCGAAATTTGAATTCAAGGCACCAGAGGGATTTATGTTCAAAGCGGTTGCCCTCAATTGTGGTGCATACAGGATTACCCTCAAGGATGAAAAAGACCTCACCACGGCATTGATGTATGACTATCTTCCGGATAAGGAAAGTGAAGAAGAACTTGATCTGATGGCAAGTGTGAACTACATCACTTCCAAATTCCCACCATGTTATGTCATGAGTTGTGATGGTGATTTCCTCAAAACAGAAATGGGAATTATCGTGCCTGCTCTGTTGAAGGAAAATGTGCCATTTGTATTACGTTTCTTTAAGGGTGAAAAGGAACCTTTGCCACATGTCTTCCATTGCAATATCAAACTGCCTGAGGCAAAGCTCTGCAATGATGAAGAATGTGCGTTCTTCAAAGAATTTATCAGATGAAGAAAGCTTTGTTAATTGGATCCATCACCACAGATGTGACCCTGATGGTAGATCATCTTCCCCATGTTGAAGAAGATGTCAATGTACATGGCGAGACCATGCGTCCAGGAGGCTGTATTTTCAACATTGCCTCGGTGTTCAGGGCAAAGCAATTGCCCTATGAACTCTGTTATGCACTTGGTAAGGGTATCTTTGCGAAGTTTCTTGTAGAAGAACTGAGCAAGAGGCAGATGCCTGCAGGATATCAGAGTGATGAAGAAAATGGGGCATGTTATTGCCTTGTGGACAAAGAAGGCAATCGTACTTTTCTTGCAGTACATGGGGCAGAATATCATTTCAAGGAAGAAATGTTTTCATCCCTTGATCCAGCGCAATATGCAGTTGTCTATGCCGGAGGCATCGATATCGAAGAAGAATCAGGTGAGAACATCCTTGTGTGTCTTGAACATATGTATGCATGTGGTGTGACGGTTGTCTTTGCGCCTGGTCCCCGCATAGGTTATCTTTCAAAGGAAAGGATAAAACGGTTACTGGCATTGCGTCCTGTATTGCATATGAATTACAGGGAAGGCATGACACTTGCGAAGTGCATGGGCATCCGCTGTTCTACAAAAGAGGAAGTGGTGCGATCACTCAATGCTATGACAAATGGAGTTGTTGTGCTCACCGATGGCGCAAGTCCTTTGACATATTGTGATGGGAATGGTGAAGTGTATCAGCTTCTGACAGAACCTGTACAGCAGGTGGATGGTACAGGTGCAGGAGATTGCCATTGTGGAACATTGCTATGTGGACTGGTGGAGAATAAAGACCTGCATGAAACGATGCAGGAAGCTAACTATATTGCTTCTCTGGTTGTAGGGAAACAGGGTGGTGAATTATGCCTTACAGATATACATTCTTCGAATGTGAAGGTGTAAAATAAGAGGTATGGAGGATAGTATAATGAAACAGTTTTTTGGAACAGAAATGCCTAAGCTCGGTTTTGGTCTCATGAGATTACCAAGACTGGAAGATGGCAAAACAATTGATGTGAAGCAGTGCAAGGAAATGACAGACAAGTTCCTTGCGGCAGGACTGAAGTACTTCGATACAGCATATGTATACGAAGGCAGTGAAGAAGCCACAAAGAAGTTCCTTGTTGATCGTCATCCTCGTGAAAGCTACTACCTCACCAGCAAGCTGAATGCTGGTTCCTGGGCAGCGAAGAACGAAGAAGAAGCCAAGCATGAACTGGAAGTTTCCCTGGAAAGAACAGGTGCTGGTTACTTTGATTTCTATCTCTTGCATGCCCTTTCCAAGAATAATGTCGACAACTATGAAAAGTATGGCATCTGGGATTTTGTGAAGCAGGCAAAGGAAGAAGGAAAGATCCGCCACTTCGGTATTTCCTTCCATGACAAAGCAGAAGTACTGGAACAGATTCTCACAGAATACCCACAGGTAGAAGTTGTTCAGATTCAGTTCAACTACCTCGACTACGATGACCCGGCTGTAGAAAGCAGAAAGGTCTATGAAGTATGCCGCAAGTACAACAAACCGGTCATTGTCATGGAACCGGTCAAGGGTGGTAACCTCGTCAACCTGCCAGAAAAGGCACAGGCAGTTCTTGATGCACTCCATGGTGGTTCCAATGCCAGCTATGCAATCCGTTTTGCGGCTGGATTTGAAGGTATGTTGATGGTGTTGTCCGGTATGAGCAGCATGGAACAGATGGAAGATAACATCAGCTTCATGAAAGACTTCAAGCCGCTCACTGAAGAAGAACACGCAGCAATTCAGAAAGTCACAGACATCTACCGCAACATGAATCTCATTCCATGTACCGCATGCCGCTATTGCACAGATGGCTGTCCAAAGCACATCTCCATTCCGGATCTCTTTGCGATCATGAACACAAAGCAGATTCACCATGACTGGAATGCGGACTACTATTACAACAATGTCCATACCGGTAATGGCAAGGGCAAGGCATCTGACTGCATCAAGTGTGGTAAGTGTGAACGCGTATGTCCACAGCACCTGCCAATTCGTAAACTGCTGGAAGATGTCGCAAAGGAATTTGAACACTGACCAATGAACAAACTCGTTGTCTATTATTCAAGAGCCAAAGAAAACTACTTCGGTGGACAATATCGCACCATTGAAACAGGAAATACAGAAATCGTTGCCCGCTATATTGCAGAGGCAACAAACGCTGCCCTCTTTAAAATTGAACAGAAAGAACCTTACTCTGCAAACTACAAGAAATGTACAGAACAGGCATTACAGGACAAACGGGCAAATGCACGCCCAGAACTCAAACGACTTCCTGAAAACCTCAATGACTTTGATGAAATCTATCTTGGTTATCCAAACTACTGGGGTGACATGCCTATGGCTGTGTATACGTTTCTTGAAGCCTGTAACTGGCAAGGCAAAACCATCCATCCTTTCTGTACCCATGAAGGCAGTGGCATGAGCAATACCCCTGAAAAAATCAGATCTCTATGCCCTGGAGCAAGTGTGACAAATGGACTTGCGATTCGTGGGTCTGATGCAGATAAGAGTAAGGCAGCAGTACAAAACTGGATAAAGGAAATAACAAAATGAAGAAAAAATGTCATGATTCTGACTGGTGCTGGTCAGATTGGCATGGCCATTGCAAGACGCATGGGCAATGGCATGAAGATCATCATCGGTGACAAGAAATTGGAAAATGCACAAACCATTTCCAAAATCATGAACGAAGCAGGTTATGACACAGAACCTGTGGAAATGGACTTTTCCTCAAGAACATCCATTCAGCACATGATCACCATTGCCAGACAACATGGTGACATCACAATGCTCATCAATGCGGCAGGTGTTTCACCAAGCCAGGCACCCATCGAAGCCATTCTCAAAGTTGACCTCTATGGTACAGCAGTACTTTTAGAAGAAGTAGGCAAGGTCATCGCACCTGGTGGTACTGGTGTAACCATCTCCAGTCAGTCTGGTCACAGAATGAAACAACACACACCAGAAGAAGATGAACAACTGGCATGTACACCAACAGAAGAACTCCTGCGTCTTCCATTGTTACAACCAGAAAACATCAAGGACACATTGCATGCCTATCAGCTTGCCAAGCGGTGCAATGAAAAACGTGTCATGTATGAATCTGTACAATGGGGAGAAAGAGGAGCCCGTATCAATTCCATCTCACCAGGTATTATTGTCACTCCACTTGCCATTGATGAATTCAATGGACCACGTGGTGACTTCTACAAAAACATGTTTGCAAAATGTCCGGCAGGCAGACCTGGCACAGCAGATGAAGTTGCCAATGTCGCAGAACTTCTCATGAGCAACAAAGGTGCATTCATCACAGGTTCAGACTTCCTGATTGATGGTGGCGCAACTGCAAGTTACTTCTATGGTCCACTTAGACCAGAACAATAACATACAGAAAAATGGTGAACAGTTCATAACTGCTCACCATTTCTGCTTTCAAAGATGTCATGCAAGATGTTTCCAGAAACCATCACATCTCATCAATATATCTTGTTATTCTATTTGATTATATTGAAATGAAAAGTTTCAATCACTATACTACCTGTGAGCAATCGTGTTACAGGGTGGTTGGCCTTCATTTTGTGCAAAAGCAGAATGGAGGTGAGACTTATGGATAAGAAATCTTTTGATTTCAAGGATCTCATGGCATTCGCCATGTTTCTCCTTTCATTACTTACATTTATCCTCAAATTTTGCGGATGTGAATAATGACATAGACATAAGAAAAACCACTCTCGATACTTGGCTGGTTGATTGAGTGGTTTCTCTACTCTATCAAGGTCAACCACTTTGTGGGCGGTTGCTCTTTGTTCATTTATAGTATAGCTATTGATTTATGCTTCTTCAAGAGACGATAATTCACTTGTTATCAGCTATACCATTTAGTGTGTTCTGCCTTCAGCAGTACTGATATCCTTGTCGTTTTCTGCAATTGCTGTGATAGCTGCTTCAATACCTTTGACAATATCAGAGAGTGCCATACTTGGTGTGTTTGCACGTGTGATTACCTGTTCTGGAATGAATGGCACATGCATGAAGCCACCACGGACACCCGGATATTTCTTTGCCAGTGTATAGAGGACACCATACATCAGATGGTTGCAGACAAATGTTCCGGCTGTGTTGGATACACTGGAAGGGATGCCGGCATTGCGGATGGCTGCGACCATTGCCTTGATTGGCAGTGTTGCAAAGTAAGCTGGCTCACCATCTTCGAATACCTTGACATCAATTGGCTGGTTGCCTTCGTTGTCCGCAATGCGGGCATCATCGATGTTGATGGCAACTCTTTCCGGTGTGAGTTCTGCTCTTCCACCTGCCTGTCCAATGCAGAAAACTGCATCTGGTTTTTCTTCTTCAATTGCCTTTGCGACAACGTCAATGGACTTATGGAAGACGGTAGGTACTTCTACCTTGACGACTTCTACACCGTTGACATTGTTACTGACACGTTTGACTGCTTCGTTAGCAGGGTTGACTGTGTCTCCACCAAATGGATCAAAAGCTGTTAATAATACTTTCATGCAAACCTCCTTAGAATGCCAGCAAATACATCAGGATGATGTGCAGTACGAGCATTGTTGCTGCGACTGGTACCTGTGATTTGATAATAGCATATTTGTTCTTTGTTTCTAATAGCGCTGCAGGCATGATGTTAAAGTTCGCTGCCATCGGTGTCATGAGTGTTCCACAATAGCCAGCTGTAAGACCCATAGCACCAACAACTACAGGGTCAGCACCCTGAGCGATGAGGAATGGAATACCTACACCAACGGTAATAACAGAGAATGCAGCAAAACCGTTACCCATGATCATTGTAAATACTGCCATACCGATGCAGTAAACAGCTACAGCAATGAGGTGGTTGCCTTCTGGCACGACCATGGTGACAGCACCAGAAATGACAGTACCTACACCTGCTGCGGTAAACAGTGAACCAAGGGCAGCAAGTACCTGTGGAAGGATACCGACTGCACCGACATTGTCCATGAGTCTTGTGCCATCTTTAATAGCATAAGAGCCTTTGCAACGGAAGATGAGGAATGCCACGATAAGGGCAACAACTGCGGAAATACCAATGGCGTTGTTTGCGCCGATTTCTGTCCAGAGTGTTGCGACAAGTACTGCTACCAAAGCAAGAACAAGTGCTGGTACAAGTACTTTGTAACCAAGTCTGTCAGCATTGGCACGGGTTGTCTTTGCGTCTGGTACATCAGACTTGCTCTGTTTGACTTTGCCAAGAGCAGTGCACACAGCCATCAGCAATACGCAGATACCTGTCACCCATGCAGGGAGATATGGTCCGGCAATGAATGTGAATGCCAGAATGAACCAGAAGAAGGCTGTGAAATATCTTTCTTTGAGGTCACTGTCCTTTAATGCCTTGATACCAGTGAGAATGAAGATGACACCAATAATGCAATAAAAGATTTCAGCTACAACTGTTGCTAACATTATTTACGAGCCTCCTTTCCATATAATTTGTTGAGGTTACGGTCAAATAACAAATTGAACAATGTACCAACAATTACTGCACATACAGCAATTGGAATGGACCACATTGCAATCTGCAATGCATTGACAGTGTATCCCTGTTCTGTGAGTGTAGAAACGATCAGAAGTGTACCAGAAGCACCCATGAAACAGTTCTGCGCAAAGAAGTTACCATAGTTTTCATTAGCTGCACAGAGCCCCTTGATATCGTCTTCTGTCTTTTCATCTACTTTGCCATAACGTGCTTCTGCAGCACCCTGTGCCATCGGGTTGATCAATGGACGCACAAACTGTGGATGTCCACCAATACGCAAAGAGAAAGCTGCTGCGATTGTACGAATGACAAGATACAGGGAGAGAACACGACCAGTTGTCGCATTCTTCAACTTGCGGATAAAGTCTGTTGCCTTATCCCTCAGGCCATAACGTTCACACATACCAATAACCGGAAGTGTGAGTACAAAGAGTGTTGCTGTACGGTTGGTGATAAATGCTTCACCAAGTGTGTTCAAGATTTCCATTGGTGTAAGACCACCAATCAGACCAGTCACTACACCAGCGACCACAACTGTTGCCAATGTATCAAACTTCAAAACAAAGCCGACAATGACAATCAGCACACCAAGCAGTGTCCATACATTTCCCATATTCTATCTCCTTTCACTTTTATAGCAGAATTCTACCATAATCAATTATTATGTGCATTTCATCGCAAACGGTTGTTTCCAATATACAAACATCCCTTGAAAACCAAATGAAAACAGTACAGAAATATAAGCTTATTCACTTATAATCTCAGTTTATAAGCAATATCACTTATAATTCAGTCAGATAACACAAAATAAGAATACCACCACGGTCATTTCAATCCTCCACTTTTGTAACAAAGCAAAACCATGGAAGGCAAACTACTACTATCGTTTTGGACCTCTCTGCCAACATTACATGTATCTGGCACATAGATAATTTACAAGACAAGTCATTACTATCACACAGAAACAGAGATCAGTAACGGCTTTTTTATCTTCTGCCATCCAAAAAGATCGTCTATATCCAGATGCATTTAACCGAGTTTAGACGAGTTTTACCCAATTTTTAAACGAGTTTAGACAAGTCAATAACAGAAATTTGCCCGATTTTAAGCGCTATTTAGACGATCTTCGGGAGTGCTGGTAGATGAATTCATTTAACCAAGTTTATCCGAGTTATCCGAGTTTTAGACGAGTTTTTAACCGAGTTGCTTTCAACAACAATATCCTGAAGCGTATTTTCTATGTGAACACATATGCAAATAACCATGCTCTTTCATAGTCATTTGTAGAAATATCCAGATTTCTTTGTTTCATAACTTATCAGTTCCTGCAAGGATATTCCACGCCGCTCCACTAGCATATACAGCTATCCAGTGTCACCAGCATTTCTTTCACTTCATCAGATGGTATTCTGAATAAGCCTGATACCATATTTACTACTTCACGTTCAGTCAGTCCTTGTGCAATAAGTTCTCGTGCTTTTTTTCTTGCATATATGTATTTACTGGCAGCTATCTTTTTGGAGTGCTTATCCGCATTCTCTATCATCAATTCTGCAGATGATCTATCGATATCCAAATGATTCACTAAAACATCTTTTATACGGTCATCGTCACATCCGCATTCTTTCAAAACTTTTATGAGCTCAAAACAGTCAATTCTCATACCCTGATAAGCACTATACATCTTTCTGGCAAATCGGTGAGATCTATTACTTCTGGTTGCCATCAATTTGATAAATTCGTCAGAACTTTCTGCATAGAGCATCATACCTATTGCCGTCAGCATATATCCTTCTACAAAGCCTTCTCTTATATAAGGCAATTTCCAATGATCATAGGAGAAGGAAATATACTTTCCGTCCTTGAGTCTTGCATAGGAATAGTATTCATTGCTTATACTGAGTATCTGATTTCCTAATACTTTAAATCTGTCAAAAGAAAGTGTGTGAAGCTCACTTTCCGTAACATCTAATAGCGGAAGATATTCAGGGTCATCAAATATCTCAGCATATTCGTCCAATGCATTCTCCTTCTGTATTTCTTCCTTATCTACCAGCCTGACATTCAGATCTATCTTCCGCATGCTAATATCAATCCACACAACGGTTCCAATGTAATATTGAGAATTCTTCACCTGACTTCTTGTTACATAAATCAAGCCGGATGGTCGTGAATCATAGTCTGATTTAGCAGTTCTTTTTCTCTTAGAAATCTGTTTCTTGTTTTTATCAACAAAACCCATATTCTCCCAGTTATTCAACTCATACTCCAGCATTCTTGCACCAGTTGCTTCCAACAAATCAATTGCAAGCTCATATTTTTCATAGTGATTTTGTGGAATAGGACCATTTGGAAAAGCATCAATTACCTTATTCACCAATTCGATCATATCATCGGTATATACAAACAATTCAAAGTAAGACAAACCCAGTACTTTATAACCATCTTCAATCACAATCACAAAACTATCATCCATAGCACTGCACCCTTTCTTATTTGATAATATCATTCAAATAAGAATGATGGATACAATTCTTAATAAAATATATTTTCTTTATTAGTATTCTTGTTGTTAAATGTAAAAACACAATCATTTTTGTTTTAGTGTTTTTTATCACTATAATAATAGCAGACATCTAGTGTCTGCCCCACCCATGTGGGGTTTTTGTTTGCTCTTCCTTCATTTCGCATTAATTGTCATGTGGAATTTCTAACCTCAGATGCATATAATTACGATGTTCCCGACCACTGTTGGGATGAACCGTTATTAGGGATAAATGAACTACCCCAGGGCAAGCCTCAACTGTCCACTGGACAGTTGCCC
>CAJKOS010000052.1 GCA_905201565.1 uncultured Erysipelotrichaceae bacterium | reverse complement strand
TTGCCGAATCAAAAAATCAATCCTAAAGAATTACACTACGCACCTAAAACAGATATTCTAGCACAAGCAAAAGCTAAATTCGCAAATAATAAAGAAAGGGTTGAACTTCCACCTATTTTAACAACATACAAAGTTAAAAAAACTATTTTTGATAAAATTATTAACTTTTTAGGATTATAATTAAAAGGATTATCTAATTAATATAAAATAAAGGAGCCTTTTGGCTCCTTTTAATTATTTTATCGCCTCCATGCATTCTTCACAAATGCCGTCTGAATTGAGTTTTCTGTATTTCCAGCAGCGGGAGCATTTTTCGCCCTGTGCTTTTGTAACCCAAACCGTAAAATCGTCTTCCTTGTATTCATTCAAAACATCTGACGGCTTTTCATCTGTAACGCAGGCTTGTGAAGTAATGAAGATGTTGCAAAGTTCCTCTTCGTTTGCTTTTAAAACGGCATTGTCTTTTACATTTACATAAACTGCAACTTCCAGTGAGCTTCCGACTTTTTTGTCAGCTCTCAAAGGTTCAATTGCACGGCTCACAACCTCGCGGGCTTTAAGAATTTGTGTAAATTCTTCTTCCAATTTTGAATTTTCCCACTCTGCGTTTGTTGTCGGCCATTCAGAAAGAAGAATACTTATCAATCCGCTGCTTGGTTGCTCGCGATTAACGGCGTTACGGTCTTGCGCTTCCGCAAGCCCTCCAGCCTCAGCTCGCAATCCGCTTTTCTGGCATTCAGGAACGCTCATCCAGATATCTTCTGCCTGGTGTGGCATTACAGGAACAAGCATTCTGACCAGAGCCTGCAAAATCTCATACATTACAGTCTGGCAGGCGCGGCGGGAAAGCGATTTTTTACCTGCTGGCCTGCGTCCTGTGTAAAGTCTGTCTTTTACAATGTCCAGATAGAACGAGCTTAAATCAACTGCCGCAAAGTTTTGAAGATGTTGGAAATATTTGTAGAATTCATAGTTTTCAAACGCTTCCGTAACTTCTGCGATAAGTTTGTTGAGTTTGTGAAGCGCGAATTTGTCGAGCGCTTTCAAATCTTTGTATTCAACATAATCAACAGCCGGGTCAAAATCAAAAAGGTTGCCGAGTAAAAATCTTGAAGTGTTTCTTGTCTTTTTGAAGATTTCAACAAGCTGTTTAATGATATTGTCGCCGATTTTGGTATCGTTTCTGTAATCGACAGATGCTGCCCAGAGTCTTAAGATATCCGCGCCGTAGTTTTTAATAATATCATCCGGACGGATGTAATTTCCAAGGGACTTAGACATTTTTCTGCCGTCTTCGCCGAAAACAAAACCGTGAGTCAAAACTGTTTTGTAAGGCGCTTTGCCTTCGGTTGCAACAGAGGTCAAAAGCGATGACTGAAACCATCCGCGGTGCTGGTCGGAACCCTCAAGATACATTTCAACCGGAGTTGTGCCGAGTTCATCTGAACGTTTTTCAACAACCGCGCGCCAGCTTATGCCTGAATCAAACCAGACATCCATGATGTCCTTTTCCTTGGTGAAGATACCATTTGGAGACTTCTCATTTGTATAACCTTCCGGCAGAAGATCCTTAGCTTCTCTTTCAAACCAGACATTGGAACCATATTGTTCAAAGAGGTCTGCGACATGTTCAAATACTTCTTTTTCAATGATTGGAGAACCATCTTCACAATAGAAAATCGGAATCGGTACACCCCAAAGACGCTGTCTGGAAATGCACCAGTCACCTCTGTCCTGGATCATGTTGTGCATTCTCTTTTCACCAAAGGAGTTATGCCATGTAACTTCGTTATCAATCTGGTTGAGGAGCTTGTCCTTGATCTTGTCAATGGAGCAGAACCACTGCTTGACTGCACGGAAGATTACCTTCTTCTTGAGACGGTCATCATGCGGATAGCTGTGGGTGATGCTTTCTACCGCAAGCAGGCAGCCCTTTTCATTCATATCATGGATGATTGCCTTGGAGCAGTCTTCAAAGAACATGCCTTCATACTTGCCTGCTTCACTGTTCATTTTACCAACGGAGTCTACTGTGTTGATTGGCGCAATGCCGTACTTTGCACAGACCATGAAGTCGTCAAGACCATGACCACCAGCAGTATGGACAACACCAGTACCATCTTCATCTGTGACATGGTTGCCAAGGATAACCGGGCATTCCTTGTCGAGTACGACATGGTGGTATGTGATACCTTCAAGTTCCTTACCCTTGAATGTACGGAGTACGCCTTTATTTTCAAGTCCAAACTTTGCCAGCAATTGATCAGCGAGCTTTGCAAGGCAGACGAGGTTGCCCTTTTCTGTTGCGACTTCAACATAGTCAAATGCTTCATTCAAGCAGACTGCTTCATTAGCAGGAATGGTCCATGGTGTAGTTGTCCAGATGACAAAGTAGTCATTTTCATTTAGGATACCCTTACCATCCGCAATCTGGAAGGCAAGATAAATCGTCGCATCCTTGACATCGCGGTAGACGATTTCAGAGTCAGCTACTGCTGTTTCATTGAATGGAGACCAGTAGACAGGCTTAAGACCCTGGAAGATAAGACCATCCAGTGCCATCTTTTCAAAGTTGCGGATCTGACGGGCTTCGAATTCCTTTGTCAATGTGATATATGGATGTTCATAATCCGCAATCTGACCAAGTCTTTTCTCTGTATCCATCTGCTGGGCAATCTGCTCATGTGCATATTCATCGCACTTTCTGCGGAAGTCAGCAGGAGAAAGTGACTTGCGGTCTACGCCGAGCTTCTGAATAGCATTTTCAATCGGCAGACCATGGGGATCCCAGCCCGGGAAATATGGTGTATAACAGCCACTCATCGCATGGGAACGGACGATGAAGTCCTTGATGACACGGTTCATCGCTGTACCGGCATGGAGGTTGCCATTGGCATATGGCGGACCATCATGTAATACAAATGCCTTCTGTCCCTTATGGTGCTGTAAAAGATCCTGATAGTAGTTGTTTTCCTGCCACTGTTTCAGAATGCCTGGTTCTTTCTTTGGCAGGTTGCCACGCATCTCAAATGAGGTGTCTGGCATGTTCAAAGTGTTCTTGTAATCCATAGTTTCTCCTTCCATAAAAAGAAAAACGTCCCCAATCTAAGGACGTTTCATAACGCGGTACCACCTTAGTTCATAGCAGATTGCTATGCCCTTGTTTCTTCCTTAACGCGGAAGTCACGATTGCTCACAGGTGATGTCCATTGCTGTACTGCACATCTGCTTTCACCAAATGCAGACTCTCTTATGGATTCATATCAGCATGGCGCGTCCTGATCAACGCATTTTCTTTTCTGCTTCGTCGAGCCATCTCAAATCTGGCATCTTAGGGAGCTGGAACTGATCAAGGTCATTTTTCAAACCATCAATCTGTTCATACATATCCCCTTTGACAACCCCTGCCTGGTTATAGAGACGGGACAGGTCTGTCAATATCAGCCTTGCTGTGCCAAGGGCTTCATTGATAATCTGGTCAGCATTCTTCTTTGCTGTACCGATAATCTCATTGGCTTCACGAAGCGATAATCTGGCAATGTCATCTGCGGCTGCCTGTTTTGCTTCAAGAGAACTTTCGAGCTCAGCATATTTCTTTTCGAGCTCTTTAATCTTTGTCTCATCTTCAGCTGCCTGCCGCTGATACAATGTAATCCGCTTTTCCAGCTCATCCACTGTCGCAGCATACTTCTCAATAGCATCATCAACCGCAAATCTATCATAACCGTTTTTCATCACACGGAATACAGGTCTTTTCGCTGTCAAAATGCTCACCTCTCAGATATACTGCTGAAACACTGCTGCGATCCGGCCATTGCGGGTAGTGCGCTCTGTACCAGTAAATACAAAACGACCGACCCCTCTGATCGAAATCGTAACGTTATTATTGCATACTTCATCCGGGTGTTCAAGCGTCACATGATTCAGCTGGACAAGTCCCTGACGGATCATTTCCTTGGCTTTGGCCCTGGAAACATGAGCAAGTGAAGCAACAATTGCATCAGCTCTCTCACTTGCCGCAACAACAGTGATCTCTTTCATCTGAAATTTCTGGACCGGATGATCATCCAGCAGAGAAAAGGAAACAGATAACTGGTTGATCCGGATGAGGTTTGCCATGAGAAACTCAGCCATCTCACTGCTCGTGTAGAGGTAGATGTGATCATCCTCTACCCAGAAGTCCCCAAAGGAATGGCGGTCAATCTGCAGGTGCATCAAAGCACCGAGGATATCCCGGTGTCCGATCTTGCGGAATCTCTGGTCGATCTTTGCCGCAAGGCATACCACATCACTGAAATCGTCTTCTGCATCATAGCGGAAGATGATCTTCTTCTTGCGCGCATCTGCATACCCTCCATCATAGACTATATGGTCACTCTCTCTGAAATACTTGTGCATTGCGGCAAGTTCTTCTTCATTGAGAAAAGAAGAGCATGTGTGGGTATGCCACCTTCCGCTCTTCTCTTCAAGATCTTCCAGATGTGCTTTCAGTGATGCGTAAATATCCTGATCAGTCATCATCGCTGTCAATTTTGATTTCACCGCTGACAGCTACATTCTTTGGTGCACAAAGAATGACATTGTGGCCAATCTTCTGGATTGTGCCATCCAATGCAAAGACAACACCAGTCAGGAAATCAATTGTGCGCTGTGCAAAATCTCTCTGCAATCTGTGCAGATTGACAACAGCAGCCTGCTTTGCCTTGAGATGTCTTGCAATTTCTTCACATTCTTCAAATGCACGCGGCTCAAAAAGAGACATAGACGCATTTGTCGGAATATTTCTGACAGTTGTCTGCTTTCTTTCGTAAGAGCTGATAGGTTTTACTTCACTTTCTCTGTATTCAAGTTCTTCTTCATCGTCATCGTCTTCATCAACAGGTGCAATGAAGTTTTTGATCTTGTCAAATGCCATACATGAGACCTCCAATCATTCCAATTTATTATAGCATTGCCTATTTTGTGCTTCAAGATGCCAAAAACCGATGCCAGTTCGTATTCTGAACGCAGAACTGATATCTCTTATCACAATACCGTATAGATGCCATAGAGCAGTGCAGCTACTACCACAATCTTATGTACGATGGGCTTTTCCAATATCTTTATGGGCAATAGATTCAGTATGATGACCGACATGGCAACCGGATAAATCATACTCAGCATAGGTACGGATATGGAAAGGATGGTATTGAGTCCCATGATGGATATGCCAAAGCTGGAAGCGGTAAGGATCCACCTCCATGCATCAAAGCTGAGAAAATGAATCTTTTCGGCAAAGAACTTTGAACAGCTGGAGATAAGTCCGACACATACGTTGAAACATGCTATGAAATAGATTGCAGCCAGTATAATGGATCCAAAGCTGCCAAAGAACCCTCCTGCCAACGCCGTCAATATATCAGTTCCATTTCCGGCATTACTGATAAAATCACCACTGCGCATGCCCAGAAACGTCAACATACCGTACATCGCAGCAAGTACGATTCCTGCAATGACACCACCCCGGATCGTCTCCTTTGCGATGGAGGTATTATCCTCAACACCAAGATCCCTGATGTTATCAGCGATGACAATGCCAAATACCATTGCCGCAAGGGTATCCATGGTGTTGTAGCCTTCTATAAAGCCAGTGCCAAATGCATTTTCTGCATAGGCAGCAGAAGCTTCATTGACACTGCTTCCACCATGAGCAAGACCAGCAATGAAAAGTACGAGGATGAGGATGATCAAAATTGGTGTAAGTCTTTTCCCAAGTCTGTCCTTAAGCTTTTCCGGACGTTTTGCCACAATACCGGCACATATGAAAAATAACAATGAATACATGATGCTGATTAAAAACTTAACGTCCATGCCAAAGATACTGCCTGCACTGATCCTGTCCGTCAGGAAACCAAACATTTCATAACTGGTGCTCGCAGTTCTTGGTATGGCAAGCATTGGACCTATGAAAAGATAAATTGCAAAGGAAAACAGCAGAGCAAATCCCGGATGTACCTTATTGCAAAGCTGATCAAGTCCGCCCGTCTTTGCGACAGCCGTCACACCAAGCACCGGAAATACCACCGCCGTGATTACAAATCCGATAAACGCAGGTATGGACTTATTCCCAGCAAGGTACCCAAGATAAGGTGGAAAGATGAGGTTCCCTGCTCCAAAGAACATGGAAAACAGAGTAATACCAACAAGCAACAGCTTTGCATGATCCAGCTTCTTCATGTTGTCCTCCTTTTGAAATAATTAAGCTTATGTTATTACATAGTATCGCATTTAACAACCCACTCATCTCTTCAGGGAAAGTGCCCTGGTCAATGCAATATTGGCAATGATCGCCACAATGATCTCAGGAATCGAATTTGTCAGAATGACCGTTCCCATCGCTGCCATCAAAGCTGTCTCAGCAACACCGATTGCCTCAGCATATGGTGCTGCATAGAACAGGATGATCAACCCTAGAACCCCGATGACATGAACCATTGTAGAGATAAGTGCCGCACATCCTGCACTGAGGGTGATGGAAAGATTTTTCTTACGGCAGAATTCAAATAGAGTTCCGGCAATCACGCCAAGAAGTACTCTTGGCACAATCGCGATGATCAAAGACTGATAACCACCTGTAAAACCACCTACGGTAATAAACGGGCTGAAGGCAAAACTCGTGATCGTTGGTGCCATGGTCGCATTGATAACCGAAGTGATGCCAAATACAAGACCCATCAGTGCACCATACTTAACGCCCATCGTACAGGCACACACAATCACCGGCACATGGAGTAAAGTGGCACTCAGTACCCCAATTCTCAAATATCCTAAAGGGGTGACAAAAAGCACCACCTCAATTGCCAGAAAAAAAGCAAACATCGTCAGATTTTTAATCTTGCGGGATGTTTCAGACATATGCAAAACTCCTCCTTACTTTATTCAAAAAGACCACATCTCTTCTCAGGATTCCTATTATACAGATAAAACTGCTATCAGTCATCAGCTATTGAAAAACAGCCATACGGTTGTATGACTGCTCAGAATTGATCAACTGTTATCTGATTAAGCTTTTCCAGCAATGCAATACCAAGATCCACGGCTGACTTGTAGTCTTTGTAATCCATAATGCATGAACAATGATGGATGTAGCGGACTGGTACACCGATGACAATACCCGGCACACCAAGTTCTTCATAGATCTTTGCTGCATTGGTACCTCCACCCTTACGGACAGATTCCTGTACCGGAATACCATATTCTCTTGCTGTATCGAGGGCAAACTTCTGGAAACGGTGGTTGGTGATCATGGAAATATCCATGTGTCTCAACATCACACCTTTGCCCATCGCAGCCTGTACCATATATGGTTCTGAGAATGTGTCATCAGCCGGGCAGCCTTCAAAACAGATGAGTGCTTCTGGCTGTAATGCCCGTGCATTTGCCATGACACCGCGTTCCCCTACTTCTTCCTGCACGGAGAAAGAAGCACCGACTGAACAATGCAGTTCTTTATCCTTGATGCGGTTCATGACCTCAATCATTGCCGCAACTCCAATCCTGTCATCAAATGCCTTGCCAAAGAAGATACCCCTTCCTTCATCATATGTGCATGTTGTATCCGGCACGGCAGGAGAGCCGATATGAATGCCGAGTGCTTCCGTTTCTTCTTTGCTGGAAGTACCTGCATCCAATACGAGTTCATCCATGGTCAGTGCCCTGTTTTTATCCGAAGCACTCATGAAGTGCGGTGGTTTGGAGGCAATGACCGCTTTGACAAATGTTCCCTGATCGGTAAGAATCCTAAAGTTCTGTGCCCCAAGGGATTGTGGGTTCACGCCACCAAGTGGCAATATGCGCATCGTACCATTTGGCTTGATTGCCTGTACGATAAGACCAACCTCATCCATATGGGCATCGAGCATGATCATTGGACCATTGCCTTCTTTGATGCAGCGCACATTGCGCATATGGTCTTCAACAGTATCATAATCCAGCGCATTTCTGACATACTGTGCAGCCCTGTCCTCAAAGCCGGATGGTGCAAAGAGATCAGAGAGCTCCATGATGCGCTTTACTTCACTGACTGACATTTTGTTTCTCCTTGTTTGCCTTGATTACCTTCATGCGGGAGAATTCTTCTCTCTCCTTTTCCTCAAGGTCTGCTGTCATCGTACGAATCTGTTCTTCGTAGCGGGGAATGACAATGTTCTTGAGGGCATTGGCACGTTTCTGGGTAGTGGAAATGGCATGGGCAAGACGATAAACCGTATTATCGACTTCTGCCAGGGTCATCGTGATATCCTTGACCTTTTGAAAAGCGAGGTACGCTTCATCGATCCGGGAATTGGACTCCCGGAGTCCATAAGGAACACCGACTGTTTCATCTTTGTCATATGTCACCTTTGGCACTTCAACACCCATAACCGAACGGTATGTCACATGAATGTTGCGCTCTGGTCTGATTTCCTTGGCAACATTGTCGATGACACCGGAATACATATTCGCCTGCTGCAAGAGAAAATAGGCATTGGCATAGGCATCCGCAATCTCATTGCGGAGTGCCTTTACCTTATCGATCTCACTCATCATTTCCCGCACGAGAATATTTCTCTTGCGGTCCATGAGTTCATAACCATTCTCAGCAAGGGCAAGTGACTTCCTCGCCTTGATCAGATTTCCTTTTGTTGCAGGGATGCCAGCCATTTATTTTTCCTCCTGCTCAAGCACGAGCTGGATGGTTCTTTCCGCATGTTCAGGATCATAGTTCTCCTTGACAAGCTGTGGATCAAGACGATCCAGTGCTGCCTTAGGCAGAGTGGAAAGCAAAGCCCAGCCAAGGTTCAATGTCTCCTGGATGGAACGGTTTGTACGGAAGCCCTGACCGATGAAGATATCTTCAAAGCGGCGGCCAAATTCCATATACTTCTGGTCCATCTCAGAAAGCTCATCTTCACCGATAACAGAGGCAAGGGATCTTGCGTCCTGCACCTTTGCATAAGAGGCAAAGAGCTGGTTGGCAACATCCTGATGGTCTTTACGGGTATAGCCTTCACCAATACCATCCTTCATGAGACGGGAAAGTGAGGCAAGAATACCAATTGGCGGATTGATACCCTTGAGATACAAATCACGATCAAGAACAATCTGTCCTTCGGTAATATAACCTGTCAGGTCTGGTACAGGATTGGTGATATCATCATTTGGCATGGTCAGGATCGGAATCTGGGTAACGCTGCCCTTTCCGCCTTTGACAATACCTGCTCTTTCATACAGTGAAGCAAGGTCACTATAGAGATAGCCCGGATAACCTTTACGGGAAGGAATTTCACCTTTACTCGAAGAGAATTCACGGACTGCTTCACAATACGAAGTCATATCGGTCAGGATGACCAGGACATTCATGCCGCATTCATAGGCAAGATATTCTGCAGCTGTGAGTGCACAACGTGGTGTCATCATACGTTCGATGATCGGATCATCGGACAGGTTGACATACATGACAACCTTTTCCATAACACCGGTTTCTTCAAAAGATCTTCTGAAGAGATCGGCTACGTCATTCTTGACACCCATCGCACCAAAGACAATACAGAAGTTTTCTGCATCTTCACCAGTCAGTTTTGCCTGACGGACAATCTGGATGGCAAGCTGATCATGTGGCAGACCACTGCCGGAGAAAATCGGGAGCTTCTGACCACGAATCAGGGTATTGAGACCATCGATGGCAGAAATACCTGTTTCGATGTAGTTTCGCGGATAGACACGGGATACCGGATTGAGCGGTTTGCCATTGACATCCTCAAACTTGTCTGGATATACATCCCCAAGTCCATCAATTGGTGTACCGATACCATTGAACGTACGGCCAAGGATTTCTTTGGAAAGTCCAAGTACCATCGGATGACCGAGGAATCTTGTTTTGACATTCAGTTTCGACATGCCATCTGTTCCCTGGAAGACCTGGATAACAGCCTTTTCCCCTTCGATTTCAACGACTCTGCCTACGCGTTCGCTGCCATCCTGCAGGCGGATGCTGACCATTTCTTCATTGGAAACATTTCTGACATGGTCGAGGGCGATCAAAGAACCCCTGATGTCATTGAGTCCTAATAACTGAAGGCTCATGAAAGCCCTCCTTTCTATTCAATACTGTCAAGTGCCGTATCGATCTTTGCTGGATATTCATCCAGCATGTCGATATTGTCATTTGGCACATCATATTTAATGGAGATAATCGTCTCAAAAATACCTGTCTTTGTGATCAGGGATATCGGAATTTTCTTGCGGATGACCCTTTCACATGCACTCTTGAGATAGTCGATGACCTTTAACATCTTGTACTGCTTCTGTAGGGAAACAGAAGTATCGTCCTTATGGAAGGCATTCTGCTGCAGGAAACCTACACGGATGACACGCGCAATTTCAAGTGTCAGCTTCTGATCTTCCGGAAGAACATCTGAACCGATCAGTTTGACAACTTCCATGAGATTTGTTTCTTCATGGAGGATTGCCTGCATTTCAGCTCTCAGATTCAAAAAGTCATGAGCAACATTGTCGGAATACCAGTGGGAAAGATCATCTACATATTCGGAATAGCTGTCTGTCCAGTTCATGGAAGGATAATGTCTTGCATAGGCAAGGGCTTTATCCAGTGCCCAGAAACATCTGACAAAACGCTTTGTATTTGCGGTTACCGGTTCTGAGAAGTCACCACCCTGTGGGGAAACGGCACCGATGATAGATACGGAACCTTCTGTACCATTGAGGTTCTGCATCATGCCGGCACGCTCATAAAATGCAGACAGACGGGAAGCCAGATAAGCGGGGTAACCTTCCTCACCGGGCATTTCCTC
>CAJKOS010000051.1 GCA_905201565.1 uncultured Erysipelotrichaceae bacterium | reverse complement strand
CCCTGGTTCTGGAACAGGTACACCGGCACATAGCGGTACACGTCCCACGGGGACGGCAGATCCCCCACAACGCCGGTGACTCCCACGGAGACCTCCGCGCTGAAGGCAACGCCGCCGCGCTCCATGGTGCCGGACAGGGCAAAGCCGCTGACCTTGGCCAACCGGGAGGGGCCGTCCATCCGGAGCTGACGCTCCGTCACCGTCCACGGCAGCAGGTCCTCTCCGGGGACCCGGATGTCCGTTTTCTTTTCCACCGTGTCCCGCAGCTGTTCATAGCTTTCCGCCGGTTTCATCCGGGTGGGATTCACCGGCCAGACCATGACGGCGTACACGATCACGCCCACCATGGCCAGCAGCACCACCAGCAGTCCCAGGGCCGCAATGATCCATGTTTTTTGTATTTCAGCGGTGTATGCCGCATAACTGTCCTGGGGGATCAGGATCGTAGCGGCCCAGGCGGTGTCCTCCGTCTCTCCCTTGGAGATGGAGATGGTCTGATGCAGGCCGATGTACCTCTCGGCGCCCGTGTCATATTCGTTATAGTATCGCCCCTGATGGATGACCAGGGTCTCCTGGCTGTCCAGGTAGGTGCCGGTGACGCTGCCCACCAGCCCGTCTGCCAGCAGGAGACGGCTGTCCTGAACGGGAGCCAGCACGGTAACGGCGGAGCCGAACTGCCCCTCCACCGCGGGATAGGATAGTTGGAAATACAGCGCGCTGAGCTCCACGCCGCAGACGCCGTACACCGTTCCGTCGCTGCCCACGATGGGGACACAGAGCAGCATGGCGGATTCCCAGGTGCCCTTCAGGTCGATGCGGCGGGACCAGAAGTAGCGTTGCGAGGGCCGATCCAGGGACGTGTCCATCAGTTCCCGGCAGCCCGGGATCAGGTCGGTGTCAAATTCCAGGTTCCATCGGTTGTGCAGCTCCAGATCCTTCTGCCGGGCGATGTCCGGGATGCCCCGGAAGTAGACCACGGTAGGGGCGACCGGGCTGCTGGCGCTGAGGTTGGAGTAGCGCAGGTGGATGCCGCTTCTGGAGTGGTCTGCCGCCGCCAGGGTGGTGTTGGCCGTGGCATCCAAAATCACATAGGCCCCATTGCAGTTGGCGGTCTGAAGGGTGGTATTGACCAGCGGGTACATGATCTGCTGCAATTGCAGCAGCCGCTCCGGGTCATCGTTGACCTCCCGCAGTGAGATGCCCTCCCGCATCAGCGCTCCTTCAATCTCACGGCTGAGTTCTTTGGAGAGATTCAAACTCTGGGCGGTCAGGCGATCCAGATGCGCAGCCAGGTTATCCTGCGTGTTTTGCAGATGGAGCTCCATCACCTCATGGAGCTGCTCATCGTTTTGAGAAAAGGCCCCGGCAATGGACAGAAGGAGGACCACCGCCGCGAAGACCACCAGGATCATGGACACCCAGTAAAGCATCAATTTTCTCTGCATACCCACGCTTTGCTTTTTGACAAAAGCGTTCAATACCCGCAGTTCCTTTAACTTGTTCAGCACGGCGTTCCCTCCTCTCTTTTGTTTATCGCTCCATGATCTCCCGGAAGGCCTGAAGCCGCTCTGCGCTGATCTGCTCCAACCCGGTTTCTCCAGCCTCCAGATAATCCTGACGGCCCAGCGCAAGCTGTGAGCGCACCTGATCTTCCAGGGTCGTTTCCAGACTCAGATAGCTCTCCAGCTGGGGCGGCACATAAAACTCATAGTTTGCCTGGGTATCCAGATACGCCTGATAGAGAGACGCGTACTTGGCGCTCTCCAATCCCTCAATGGCCTTCGGCAGCTCGTTTTCGAAGGCGGCCCGGGTCACAGGCATATAGCCTGCTTGGGTCACAAACTCCACATTGCGTTCCGGTTCGGTCAGCCACTTGAGGAAGGTCACGGCGGCCTGCTCTCGCTCCGGGGTAGATCGCACGGTGCAGAAGCCTACCCCCCTCTGCATGACCAGGTTTTCCCCGTTCTCAAATACCGGACAGGGGCGGGAGATGATGGTGATCTCCTCGGAGGTATTATCCGGGTATGTCACCACATCGCTGTAATAGAGGATACTGGCCGAGGACGCCACACTGACGATGCTGTCACCGGTGCGGATGGATTCGGTGGCGTAACCGCTCTTGAGCCAGACGCCGCCCTGAAGCGCGGCCTGCGCCAGTGGCTCCCACGCCGTCTGGAAAGCGGGGCCAAAGGCCAGCCTGTCACCCTGGAAGAAATCCTCGCCCAGGGATTCCGCCCCCACCTGGAAGTAGTTGAAATAGTAGTCGTGGACGAACATGGACTTGGCGTCGCCCGGAATATCCGGCGTCTGAGCGTCAGTCCAGTCCGCATAGACCTCTGCCGCCTTGAAAAGCCCTTCCCAAGTATCCAGATCCTCCAGCGTCACCCCGGTTGCCTGAGAAAACCGGTCAAAGATGGTCTGGTTGATGAACATGATCTCTGTGGATTTTGCCACAGGAAGGACAACCAGGCGGTCATTGACCATCCCTTCTTCCATGAAAGCCGGGATGAAAGCAGACAATTCTTCCTCGCTGAAGTAGTCCTGATAGTCCACCAGAATGCTGTCGTCGGGCAGCGCCATCACCGTCTTGGGATAGGAACTGAAGATATCGGGCAGCTCCGCTGCTCCCGGTTCTCCGTTGGCAGCAGCCAGCACCAGCTCGTGGATCGTGTTGCTGTTGGACACGGAGGTGACCTGCACATTGATCTGCTGCTCTTTTCCCACCGTTTGGTTGAACTCATCGATCAGATCGTTGAGCGGGGAATCGGTCTGCCCGCCATAGACGTGCCAGACTGTGATGGTGGTTGGCGTCTCTTCTTTTTTTGCCGTGCCGGAACAGCCTGTACAGAACAATGCCACTGCAGTCAATAAAATAATGAGCTTCCTTTGTTTCATAGGTTCATCCCCCTTCATATTTTAGCTGTATCGCATAAAGCCAGAGGCTTCCAAGAACCTCTGTGCTCAGTTTCCCCAAACACGTTTCCTTTTTAGGATAGTACAAACTTTTTTCCCCCGCCCTACCCGTGACGGGTAGTTTCTATTTCCAAACAACACTGCAGAACTGTGTCTTTTTATTATTAATTATACAAGCTATAAATAGTCATTACAAGAATAGCGCCTCTTTTGCCCCTATCAAAACAGCACAATCATCTCTTTTAATAGATATAGTCATGTTATTCCTTGATTCTAATCGGCACGACAAAACTAAGCCAGTCGCAATTCATCCCACCACCTGTAGAGGTGGGGGGTTCTTGCTTTATTATGTGTTAAAGTTCATGGCACATATCATGAAGTAGCACTGGTCCCTTTGGTTGTTGTCCACAAAAACAACCCTCTGGCACAAAAGGAAAAGATCTTCCAGAAAGATCTTAAACACGAAAAACTAGCCATTTTCCCCCAAAGCAATGCGCCTGTCCCCATCCTGCACCTGCATGCCTTCCTCATGGAAGACCGTCCGCCACATGACTTCTATTTCTGTGACACTGTGGAAGCCATCAATACACTTGTAGCTTCAGGTATCGGCATTTCCATATTGCCGGATTACTTTGTAAAAGACGCAGAACAGATTGTTAAAGTTCCTTTTGAAAATGCCGCACCCATGTCATTTGGCATCTATTACCGCACTACAAAAAGAAATCCGTCATTGAAAGCATTTATCCAATGCATGGATAATACATTTTAGACACTGTACAAAAGAATTTGCGCACCCATTTCATCAGGTTATTCCGGTATGTTTTCAACTGCCTTAAGGCTTTTTCCAAACTGATACAGTTCTTCCAATTTTTCTAATGAGCCATTTTCCTTACCATATGCCGACTATATTCCCATATCATACAGATGGAGATAGTTTTAAAAGGAATTCTGATATTCATAGATCGCACCACTGTAGACATGGTTGCTTCCAGAAGAAAGAATCAGCGCCGCCTTCTTCAGGTGCTTTGGCTTATCCAATGCATAGATGCGATTGATTGCACATTGTAACTGGCCGGGAATACTGTGGTAGTAAATAGGTGAAGCCAATACGATCATCTCCGCCTCATCAAGCAGCGGATATACTTCCTGCATGTCATCCTTCTGCACACACTGTCTCTCATGGTCTGACCCTTTCTGATGACAATATTCACAAGCTAGACATCCAGCAATACTCTTCCTGCATACATTGACAGCTTCCACATGATTTCCTGCCTCATTAGCGCCTTTTACAAATGCATCTACTATCTTAACGGTATTTCCATTAGGCCTAGGGCTTCCATTCAACACAATGATTTTTATCTTCATTTCTCCATAGACAATTCAACTGTGACATCACCACTGCCAAGCACATCATTCCATCCATTCAGATCATCAATATGTCCAAGTCGTGTATAACTCCATGAATTCGCCCCATAGAACAGAACAATCTGATTCCCTTGATACAAAACAATATCACCTGACTGTGTCCTTGTCTCTGAATCGCTTGTCGGAAGACTTCTTCCTAAAGCACCAACCTTTTCAAATCCTGCGTAATCATGTAATGAAAGTGTAACCGAACCATCTTCCAGCATTTCGACCAATGCTTCAACAGCACTGTTCTCTTCCAGTGTTGCCATAAAGTCTCTGCCATTCACCGCAACAACCATTTTCATGTCTTCTTCCTCCATTTCTGCAGCTGAATATGTAGAAGGCTGTGTAGTTTCCACACCCTCATAAGAATCATTCTCTCTTGGCGAACCACACCCGGATATGCATAACCCCATAAACAGAGCAGCAGATAACAGCTTACTATTCTGTTTCATTTATTGCCTCCCGCACATTACCATTTGACTCCTTTACTGTAATTCCGACCCAAGATAATATCAAATACCTATACTTTTTTGATTTACATAGTTTATTTCAATCGTAAAGTGTTGCTGTTAAAATCTTGCAGAACCTGCGGGAACGCGCAGTGCAATTTGAAGCCTCAACCGTGGATTCATTGCCATATGCTTGCTCATCCACAGAAATAAAAAAGTATCTGAGCATAACCCAGATACTTCTTTGTTTCCAGTAACAAACGATTAACGCTTACTGAACTGTGGTGCACGTCTAGCACCCTTCAGACCATACTTCTTACGTTCCTTCATACGTGAATCACGTGTGAGGAAACCAGCCTTCTTGAGAACCGGTCTGTAATCAGCACTTGCTTCAAGCAGAGCTCTGGAGATACCATGGCGGATTGCTCCTGCCTGGCCTGCATAGCCACCACCTGCGACATTGATCTTGATGTCGAACTGACCCTTTGTTTCTGTGAGTACAAGAGGTGCATTGACTTCCATACGCAGTGTTGCCTGTGGAAGATACTCCTCAAGTGTACGTCCATTAACTGTGATCACGCCTGTACCCGGAGTCATAAAGACACGGGCAACGGAATGCTTACGGCGTCCTGTTCCGATGTAAGTAACCTTCTTCTTACCTGGCATTGTCCTTATCCTCCTTATTTAACCTTCAGCTCAACAGGCTTCTGAGCTGCATGTGGATGCTCTGCACCCTCGTAAACGAATACGTGACGACGCATTTCGTCACCGAGCTTGTTGTGTGGGAGCATACCCTTGATTGCCTTTTCAACCCACTCAACTGTGTACTGTTCGCGCATAACCTTCGTGCTTCTGACGCGGAGTCCACCTGGGTACTGGGAATGAGAGAAGTAGAACTTCTTGAAATCCTGGTCACCAGTGATGCGGACCTTGTCTGCATTCACGACGATTACATAATCACCACAGTCAACATTTGGTGTGTAAATCGGCTTGTGCTTGCCTTTTAATACTGTAGCAACCTGGGATGCAAGACGACCCAGGATGCAGTCAGTAGCATCAACAACATACCACTGACGCTTGACTTCGTTTGGCTTCGCCATCGTTGTCTGACGCATAATTCATCCTCCATATGTAGTTTCCGGGGCTACATTTGGCATGAGTTGCCATGTACAATTCTATTGATTAGCCCCCTGTTAGTCAAATGTTTTTTTCCTGTTTTTAACGCAATTTCAGGGAATTCTCCATATCCACACGGATCGGCGTATCTTCCTCATACCCATTTTCCGATAACCACAGTTTCATATCCTTGTTTAATGTCATCACAAGAGGTACATCTTTCTCTTCTTTGACCAGTATCTCTATACCGGTTTCATCAAACACCGCTTCACCAAGCACTTCATTATTGCGCCTTGTGGTCACAATCCAATGCATGGGGAATATCCTGTTATGGATATGTTCTTCCTTCTCCTTGAGGTTATCTGTTTCATCCTTGAGGATATATTCACGGATGATGGCTTCTTCACTCATTGCCATCACATCATAATAATTCACTTCTTCAAGCATCAATCCACAAGCTGGCGCATTGCGTTTGCTGTGGGACTTGTCACAGGAATCAAGAAGTTCTTTCACCTCTATCGGCTCTATCTTCCCCTTGCCTGCTTCAATGATCGCAGCACTCATCATGCGCACCATGTATCTGAGAAAACCCTTTGCCTGAAATGTCATCTCAACAAGATGCCCATGGCGTACAATTTCAATGCTTTCCACCGTTCTCACCTGATCTGGATATTCTGACAAAGGACTGGAATTCAAAGCAGAAAAGTCATGTTTTCCAATGAGGTACTGTGCAGCTTCATGCATCCTTGCATCATCCAATGGAACAGCACACTGGTAAGCAATGTCCTTTGTAAACACATCGTATGGTCCATCATTTACCCGGTATGTATATTTCTTCCATCGCACGCAATGCCTTGCATGAAAGCGCCATGGCGCCTTTTCCACGCTGAGTACATGAACATCATCAGGGAGATATGCATTGATGGCACTCACCCATTTCCTTCCGTTCATATCCTTTTCACTATCGAAGTGAAATACCTGACCACGGGCAGAAACACCCGCATCCGTTCTGCCAGAAGCGGTAATCGGTGTTCTTGTACCGGTAATCCTTTCGATATTTGCTTCGATCAGTTCCTGGATGGAATTTCCATTTTTCTGTGTCTGCCATCCGGCATAGTTTCTGCCAAGATAGCTCACTGTACATTTATAGCGGATCATAAGCCATAGGAAATAAAGAGAATCATACCAAGGAGTGCAAGTGCACCACCAACAAGGAAATAGTCCCTTGCTGCAAGATGCAGAACCTTATACCTTGTACGCTTTTCACCAGGCGCATAGCCTCTTGCTTCCATGGCATTGGCGAGGTCTTCCGCCCTTTGAAAAGCAGACACAAACAATGGCACAATCAAAGAAAGAATAGCCATGATCTTCTCTTTCAGCTTGCCTTCCTTAAGGTCTACACCACGGCTTTCCTGTGCCTTGATGATGCGCTCTGTCTCTTCGATCAGATCTGGAATAAAGCGCAATGCAATAGAGATTAACATCGCAATCTCATGGGCAGGCACATGGATGACCTTGAATGGAGAAAGAAGATCTTCAATACCAAGTGTCATATCCAGTGGTTTTGTCGTAGCCGTAAGACAGGTTGTGATCATCACCATCAATAACAAACGCACCGCAATGTAGGCAGTCTGGATGATGGCACCTGTATACAGTCCCCATCCACCAATACCAAAGAGGCGTATGCCATCTGTCAGCACAAAAGAATTGACGATGAGCAGAAACACCATCATCAATAACATCGGTTTCATGGAAAGCCACACATATTTAAAGGAAAGCTTTCCCAGCAATATAACAACTGTTACCGCAAGGAATGTAATCCCATAGCCAATCCATCCGGATGGAAAGAAGATAGAAATGAGCAGGATTAACATCGCCAGGATCTTTGCACGGGGATCCATGCGATGAATCACAGAATCATAGGGCATATATCTGCCAAGTGTAATACTAGCCATGTTGCTTCACCTGTGCGGCAATACAATCTGCCAGCTGTTCTATATTCAATACATCATCTGAAATGACAAATCCCTTCTTCCTCAAAGCATCCCGCATGCGGATCAGGGCAGGTGGAAGAATATGCATCTGTTCACAGAGACTTCCATCATTGAAGAAATCCTTCACACTTGTATGCAAAATGCACTTTCCTTCAGAAATCACCGCCACCTCATCACAATGGGCAAATACCTGTTCCATGTCATGGGTCACAAGCAATACCGTCTTGCCCATACGGTTCAGCTGTACAAAGAGGTTCATCATCTGCACTGTACCCTGTGGATCAAGTCCAGCAGTAGGTTCATCCAACACAAGAACCTTTGGATCCATTGCCAGTATACCGGCAATAGCCACCCTTCTTTTCTGTCCACCAGAAAGTTCCAATGGACTTCTTTCAAACAGCTCTTCGCTAAACCCGGTCAGCCGCAATGCCCGCTCTGCCTTCTTGCGTGCTTCTTCTTCACTGACACCGAAGTTCTTTGGACCAAACATGACATCTTTGATCACCGTTTCCTCAAACAACTGGTACTCCGGAAACTGGAAGACTAGACCTACATCTCCTCTCAGGGACTTCAATCCCTTTGGCTTGGCGTCACTGTGGATTTCCCTGTCCAGCACATACACGGTTCCTTCTGTTGGAAGCAATAATGCATTGAGGTGCTGTACAAGCGTACTTTTACCAGAACCTGTCTGTCCGATAATGGCTGTCATCTTTCCTTCACTCAGTTCCAGGTTCATATCATGAAGAGCAGTGTAGGACATCGGTGTATCAGGGCTATAGATATGGCTGACATGTTCAAATCTTATCGGCATAAGCTATTCACCAGCCCTTCTATCGTCAAAGCTCTTTCCGTCTTTACACCACGTTTGTTAAGAGCTTTTTCCAGCCTTATGGCAAAAGGAATATCCAGTTGAATTTCCTTCAGCTTTTCTTCATCCGCAAAGATTTCAACCGGTGTTCCTGTCATCGCAACCTTTCCGGCATTCATGGCAATGACATAATCACTTCCTGCCACCTCATCGATATCATGGGTGATGGAAAGAATTGTCATATGGGCATCATCATGCAGTTCATGAATCACCCGTTTGATTTCTTCCTTGCCCTGTGGGTCAAGCATACTCGTCGCTTCATCAAAGATGAGGATCTTTGGCTTCATGGCAAGAACACCTGCTATTGCAACCCTCTGCTTTTGACCACCAGAAAGCTTTGTCGGTTCATGGTCGAGATACTTTGTCATCCCAACCTTAGCGGCATAGGTGTTGATGATGTCATCCATCTCACTTTGCGGTACACAATGGTTTTCAAGGCCAAAGGCAATATCATCCCGTACGGTAGAACCAATAAACTGGTTATCCGGATTCTGGAAGACAATACCAACACGGTTACGGATGGCATTGAGATTCTTCATGTTCAATTCCATGCCATCGATGACAATCTCTCCAGATTCCTTTTCCAAAAGTCCGGCAATCAGCCTTGCTATGGTAGACTTGCCAGATCCGTTATGACCGATAATGGTTGTATATGTACCTTCTTCCACAGAAAAGTTCACATCACGAATTACCGGTACACCTTCCTCATAAGAGAAATTAAGATTTTTCACATTCAATATTGACATAACAGAAGCATTATAGCGTAAAGTCACAGGATTGCACGCATTTCCACTTCACTTGCCATGCCTGTAACAAAAATAACCGGCATAACCGGTTATCTGATAAATCTCGAAGCTTCTTCCAGATTGCGGACCTTGTAGTAGTTCCCCTTTGGATACATACCTGTTCTGTCCACAAGGATTCCCGCAATACCACATTCCAGGGCCCCTGCAAGGTCCTCTGGACGGCTGGCGATGAGGATGGCTTCCTCACCTGTGAGTCCTGCCTGCTTTAAAGCATATTCATAGAATTCCTTGCGTGGCTTATGCACCTTTGCTTCTTCGGAAGAGTAGATAGCATTGACATGCAATGACTTTCTCTTGAGTGCTACGCGCACATAACGGCCACCAAAGTTGGAAAGGATGTAAACAGGCAATGTGGTTCTTTCCAGAAACTGTGCAGCATCTGAATAGAAATTGCCATACATCCAGTGGCTCTGGTTCAACTTGTGCAGATGATCGATATCTGCCTTGAGATTTAACTCACGCTCTGCTTTTTCCAGAATATTCATGCAGATCTCATCTTCATTACGGAAATCATCCCCAGAATAGATTTCTTCCTGTCTGATTCTTTCATTGGACCACCAACTGTCAACTTCCTGAGCACTTTTCAGAATGGAGTTTTCGACAAAGCAGTCAATCAGTTCCCTGAGATCTGAACCTTCATACCGCATCAGCGTCCCCATGTAATCAATAAATACCGCTTTCTTCATTCTATCCCTCGTTTTTTACTGCGACATTATAGCACAAACAATCATGAGTTGAAAAAAGCTTCCACATGGGAAGCCCTTTCAATTCAATTCGCAGTCAATATATCTGCCGCCAAGAGCAGCAGCCTGGTTGGCAACATTCAGAATATCACTGATAATTGCCCCT
Source organism: uncultured Erysipelotrichaceae bacterium (assembly GCA_905201565.1). Classification (GTDB taxonomy): domain Bacteria; phylum Bacillota_I; class Bacilli_A; order Erysipelotrichales; family Erysipelotrichaceae; genus Bulleidia. The sequence goes on along the minus strand of CAJKOS010000051.1, from coordinate 476 downwards.
TCTTCCGAGAAGAACCGCTTTGCACTGCGCACCTCAAGATTATCATCATGCTGGGAAATATATCCCGCATCTGCCATGATCGCCTCGAAGTTCAACAGGCTGCGCATGTCATCAAACTGACATGTATGCAATACCGACACAAGTGTATCCTCTGGGAAGTTGGTATTGAATTCCTCATTGCGCGACAAAGTCTTTGCAATAAACGAAGTGGAAAGATATGGATAAAGACCGGAAACCTCCAATACATCCTCATCCTCTTCCGATTTGTCCTGCTGCACATCCGCAACAACATCATCCTCTGTTTCCTCTTCATCGAGGTGGATGGTATTTACATGCACTTCACTGGGCTTTCGCCCATCAGGATCGTCGTCAGATTCTTCGTCTTCTTCCTCGTCATTGATTTCGATGAAACGGACTTCATCACCTTCATCTGTGCCTTCTTCCTGTGCATTCTTTCTCTTTTCAGCAACATAACG
>CAJKOS010000050.1 GCA_905201565.1 uncultured Erysipelotrichaceae bacterium | reverse complement strand
GCCAAGCTCGTAGCGGATTTTCACCGCCAAGTTGTCACCCATACTGGGCGCACAGTGAAAACGCCGGGAAAGGGGGAACCGGCGTTTTCATATCTATTCATTAAAGGGAGGAGTGCCAGATGTTCCTGTTCATCTGACAGCTATTATACTAATGATCCACTGTGGGAAGCATATGTCAGAAATGTGAGAAGTTGCTGAAGAAAATACGCAGATTTATGTGAATCATGACTCCCACTGGGCATTGAACAAAGAACTGTAGAAACCCTTCTTTGCTAACAGTTCTTCATGTGTCCCCTGCTCTTTGACTTCCCCATTTTGTAATACCAATATCTTATTTGCATTCTGGATGGTAGAAAGACGATGGGCGATGATGAACGTTGTCTTGTTTTCACATAGTTTCATCATTGCCTTCTGGATCTTTTGTTCGGTATTGGAATCCACATTGGAAGTTGCTTCATCAAGGATTAACATCCTCGTCTTGCTAAGCATTGCCCTTGCGATGGTCAATAACTGCTTCTGCCCTTTGGAAATGTTGACACCATCATCGGTGAGTACGGTGTCGTAGCCATTGGATAGTGACATGATAAAGTCATGGATATCGGCTGCCTTGCATGCCTCTATGACTTCTTCTTTTGTCACATCATCCCTGCCATAGGCGACATTTTCATAGATAGTTCCAGTAAACAACCATGTATCCTGCAAGACCATCGAAAACTGTTTCCTCAGGGAATCCCTTGTCACATTCTGGATATCATGACCATCAATGGTAATAGAACCAGAATCCGGATCATAGAAACGCATGAGCAGATTGATAATCGTTGTCTTGCCAGCACCTGTTGGTCCAACTATTGCGATCATCTCTCCGGCATGGGCATTGAGATTGAGTCCATGAATGATTTCCTTTCCTTCTTCATATGAGAAGTGGACATTGATAAAAGAGACATCCCCTTTGACTGTAGTCAGGTCTATTGCGTCCGGGGCATCTTGTTTTTCCGGTATTGCGTCCATGAGTTCAAACACCCGCCTTGCCGCAGAAATAGCCGATTGCAAATCCGCAAGGATGTTGGCTGTTTCACTGATTGGACCAGAAAACTTACGGGAATACATAATGAAAGAAGAAATAGAACCTAACGATATACCACCGAAGATGAACATCAGTCCACCAAAACAACTGATCAAAGACAGGGAGAGATTGTTCACAAAGTTGACAAGTGGTCCAACGATAGAAGACTGGTAGTCCGCATCATAATACGAGGTCACAGCTTCTTCATTTTTGTCATCAAACCTGTTGATCATCGTTTCTTCCTGTCCATAGGCCTTGATGGTCTTATGACCAGAAAGCATTTCTTCGACAAATCCATTGAGCTCACCAAGTTTCCTGGAACGCTTATGGAACAGTGGCCTTACCTTCATGGTTCTCTGCCTTGTGATAAAGATGATGAGCGGTATGGTAATGAAGAACACAAAGCACAAAGGAAGAGAGATATGCACCATCATGATAAAAGAACCGATGACCGTGATAATACTTGTGGTAACGGTAATGATGTCAGATGACAAAGATGTATTGATCGTATCAATGTCATATGATATGCGGGAAATAATATCACCTGCCTGTACTGTATCAAAGAAACGGATAGGAAGAGACAGCAGGTGTTCAAACACTTCCTTGCGCATTTCAGCAGTTATCTTTGCGGAAAGACGTATCAGCAATAACTGTGTCAGATAGGTGAATACACATTCCCCAATGACTGCGATGATCATCCATCCTACCGTTCTATAAACATTTGGAAAGTTGACATGTCCTGCACTGCCAATCGCATCAATTGCCCTTCCCGATAACTCCGGCACAAGCAATGCCATACCATTTGCCAATAATGTTGCCACAATTGCCAAAAACAACATTCCCTTATGTGAGGCAATGTAGCTGAGAATTCGTAACAATGTAACTCTTTTCGAAACTCTTTCTTCCATAGCACACCTCACTCAAACAATGCTCCACCCATCTGGGAAGCCGCAATATCCGCATAGATCTTGTTGTTTTGTAACAATTGTTCATGTGTACCAATACCTGACACTCTGCCATGGTCTAATACAATGATCGTATTGCACTGCTGCAGGGAAGAGACTCGCTGGGCAATGATGATCTTTGTTGTATTGGGAAACTGTTCTCCAAGTGTTTTCCTGAGCCTTGCGTCTGTCTTGTAGTCAAGGGCAGAACTCGAATCATCGAGTAGTAAAAACTCTGGTTTTGCCGCAAAAGCACGGGACAGAAGCACTCTTTGTCTCTGCCCACCAGACAGGTTGGTACCTTTGCTTGTGAGTACTCGGTACATATCCTTTGAAAAATCAGACGCCTCCGCTAGTGACAACGCCTCTTCTGTTTCTTCATCATTCACACTTCTTCCAAACTGCACATTCTCAGCAATACTTCCTGCAAACAGGAAATCATTCTGCATCACAACCCCAAACATACGTCTGAGAATAGAAGGATCCATGGTACGGATATCCCTGCCATGGATATAAATGGCACCATGATCTGTATCATAGAACCGTAACAATAAAGAAAGAATGGTACTCTTTCCAGAACCCGTAGCACCGATGATACCCAGTGTTTCACCAGGTTTCAGGTGGAAGGTGATGTGTTCAAGGTTATCCTTGACCTTGAGATAGGAAAAGGACACATCTTCAAATGCGATGGCAAATGATGGATCAGAAGATGGATAGTCTTTCTTCTCCCAGTGCTGTTCCGTACTTGTATTGAGTACTTCCATGATTCTTCTTGAAGAAGCCATGCCCTTGGAAAACATGATGAACATTCTTGACAAAGCCATCATGGACTTTGACATCAATGTGAAATAGGAAAGAAAGGCAAGGATGGTACCAGCTGTTGAAAGCCCTGCATTGACTCTGTAAGCACCATAGAGGATTACCCCTGCCATACCAAGATAGAGAAACAGGTTCATACCAGGCTGGATGATAGCCATCGTAAGACCTGCCTTCACCTGTCTTCTTGCAAGGGTATCATTCACGTTCTGGTACCGGTTCTTTTCATACTCCGTACGGCTCAGTGCCTTGATTACACGTATTCCCTGTACATTCTCTCTGACTACCCCACTCATATCATCCACTGCCCGCTGTACATCAGTATAGAGTGGTATGCCTTTTGCGCCACGGATGTAGATAAGTATGGCAATAAAGGGAATACAGCCCAGAAACACTAGTGCCAATGCAGCATCCATCATAAAACAGATGGTCAACCCACCAAGGGTGATAATCGGTGCCCGGATACCCATTCTCTGCATCATGCCAAGCATCTGATGGACATTGTATGTATCACTTGTCAGTCTTGAATCTAATGATGGAATGGTATAGTCATCTGTCTTTTTGCAGGAAAGATACAGGGTATGGGAAAACAAATCATGGCGTATACGCCTTGTGATATCCCGGGAAGTAGAAGAAGCATTGCGATTGGCAATGACATTGAACCACAATGCCAATAGTGAACACACAAGCATCCACACGCCAAGAATCAATACCTGTTCCAGGTCTCTATCCGGTACTGCTTCATCGATGATCCTTGCCATGATCTCCGGCAATAACAATTCAATAAATGCCCCTAAAGACTTAATCACAAGCCCGATGATCATTGCCATGAGCGATGGTCTTATGTAATCCCTCAAACGTTTCATAGCTCATATTTTACCCCGAATTATCCATTGTACCCAATCTGTCAGCACAATCTTTCCCACTTTGTGGTATAACTTCAACATGGATAAATGCAAAGAGTTTTTCAAAAGCCTGTTTATGATCCTGATCGGCGTTCTGTTTTTCTCTACCACATGGATTCCCTGGATCTTCCTATACATAGCTGTACTTGCTTTCTGTTTTCTTGAACCACTCAGCACATGGATTGCCTTGCGCAAAGGGTATAAATCTTTCGATCCGCTGGATAAGCGATTGAGTATCTTTAACCTTATGTCCGGTATCATCCTGTTGTTTTCCCCCTCCTTTTTTCCAGTCTACCTGTATCTGTTCCTGGGACTATGGACGCTTGGGGCATCACTGCTTTTTGCCATTGATGCATGGGTCAGAAAACACGATGGACAATCCGGTGCAATACGCAGAATGTTGTTTGCCTTCTATGGCACTCTGATTGCCGTCTTTTTGTTGTTTGGAAGACAACTCAATATCAAAGTAGAATTCCTCTCTATCCTCGGTGGCACATTCTTCATCCTCTATGGTCTTGAAAACATGCTCATCTTCTTCCGCCATCACTACCCTTCTTCCTTCATTGCAAAGCATTCCAACCTCTCCCTGGCTTTGCCGATGTTGTTATCGGCTTTTTACCCATTGCGGGCGTGTATTTCCATCAAGGCTCTGATGAAGCGCATGAAAGAAGAAGCGATTACTACAAAAGAAACACCGGACCTCTGGGTATATTTCTACCTCAAAGATACCGGCATGGAAATCTTTGGTCATGTGGACATTGCCTACAAAGATACCATCTATTCCTATGGCTGCCATGATCCGCATAACAGAAGGCTTATGGGAACATTGGGAGATGGAGTGCTGATTGTTTCTGACAGGGAATCATTTATCCGCACTAACGCTGAAGTTGATCATAAGATTGTGCTTGGCTATGGCTTATATTTGAAAGAAAAAGAAAAGGCGGTACTTGAGGAAAAGATACAGGGACTCATGGCAAGAACGACGCCTTGGCATTGCGATGCGGAACTATACAAGGATGACACCATCCATGACTATGCATCAAGGATGTGGAAAGGTACACATTGCCAGTTTTATAAGTTCACAGAAGGAAAGTTCCGCACCTATTTTGTAGCAAGTACAAATTGTGTGTTGCTGGCGGATACACTCATCCGCAACAAGGAGCTTTCTCTTGTTACATTGACGGGTTTTATCGCCCCGGGTGCTTATCTCACCTTCCTCAACCAGGAATACAAGGCGGGCAGGATTGCTGCTAGGACAATCTACAGCCATGACCCTTCTGACAATACCCGGTCATAATATAGACAGTACTTTTTCTTCCATCTCTAAGCACATTCTTTCTGCCTTAGCAGGAGTGCCATCACAATACATTGGAAAAAGCTTTATCAGAAGTCATAATGCTGTATTACCAGAAAGATCGTTTATTCTTTTGAATTGGATCATCATCTGTAATTGATATACGTGTTGTGGCTGTTACCCGGTTTTTGTCATATATCGGTAACCAGCATTTTAAACTGTTAGTCTTGATGGGCAAAGTATATGAAAAAGCTGACCATACAGATCAGCTTTTCTACTTATTTGGAATTATAGGCATCTTCTGGCTTTGTCTGCCATACATTGACAACTTCAATACCCGCTTCTTTGAGCACTTCTGTCATCTTTTCTACAGAAACTTCACCTGTTGCCCGGATGACCACTTCTACACCACGTTCTTTTGAATGGTAGACACCGATGTTTTCCAGGTTTGCGTCCTCCTGTTCAAACAGTGCACATACCTTCTGGAAGGCACCTGGTTTGTCCTGCAGTTTGACCACAAACCTTGTTCCACGATGTCTGTAACCTGTAAGGTTCAGGAAGGCTTTGAACAAGTCCTTCTCGGTGATGATACCGACAACATGGTTATCATTGTCTACAACCGGCAATACGTTGACTGAATTATGCAGCATAATTTCTGCTGCTTCTTCAATCCATGCGTCTGGAGATACGGTTTTGACATCTTTGATCATGATGTCACTTGCATAGGTTCTTGATAGCAGGTAGTTGAGTTCATAGATCGAAAGCGATGTGCTGTTCTTACCAGAATGGTCATTGACAAGACCCTCTGTGATAAGACCAACAAGCTTGTCACCTTTGACAACCGGCAGACGATGGAAATGATTCCTGCCCATGATTTCAAGTGCCTTCAACAATGTGACATCCGGATCAATGGTAATAGGATTGACGGTCATGTAATCTTTTACATACATATGTTTATCCTCCTAGGTAAGCCTTTCTTACCTGTTCACTGGCAGAGAGTTCCTCACCAGTTCCCTGTAATGTTATTTTACCAGTTTCCAGAACATATGCACGATCAGCTATCGCAAGTGCCATCTTTGCATTCTGTTCAACAAGCAGAATTGTCGTACCGCGCTTGTTGATGTCCTGGATGATACGGAATATTTCTTTAACAAGAAGTGGAGAAAGACCCATAGAAGGTTCATCGAGAAGAAGAATCTTCGGATTAGCCATCAATGCCCTGCCCATCGCAAGCATCTGCTGTTCACCACCAGACAATGTACCAGCGGACTGCTTTCTTCTTTCCAGGAGTCTAGGGAACAGTTCATAGATGTGGTTGAGGTCATCGTTGATGGCTGCTTTATCCTTGCGGGAATATGCACCAAGAAGGAGGTTTTCCTCAACGGTCTGCTGGGAGAAGACACGTCTTCCCTCTGGTACCTGGGCAAGACCAAGGGACACAATCTTATGGGAAGGCATCTTTGTTAGTTCCTTATCATCGAGGGTGATCTTACCAGATGCTGGTTTGATAAGTCCGGAAATAGCATGCATGGTCGTTGTCTTGCCAGCACCATTGGAACCGATGAGGGTGACAATCTCTCCATCATTGACTTCGAAGGAAATGCCTTTAATGGCTTCAATCATGCCATAACGGACAACAAGATTTTCTATTTTCAGCATATTGACCTCACTCTCCAATGTAAGCCTTGATGACTTCCGGGTCGGACTGGATTTCTTCCGGTACACCCTGGGCGAGCATCTGGCCAAAGTTCAATACAGTGATTCTTTCACAAATACCCATGACAAGTTTCATGTCATGTTCGATGAGAAGAATGGAAATTGGGAAGTTATCGCGGATGTTGCGGATCATATCCATGAGATCCTGTGTTTCCTGTGGATTCATACCAGCAGCCGGTTCATCCAAAAGAAGAAGTTTTGGCTGTGTAGCAAGAGCACGGGCAATCTCCAGGCGGCGCTGTGCACCATAGGGAAGGTTGCCAGCCGTAAGATCGGCATATTTCTTCAAGCCAAAGATATCGAGCAGTTCCATTGCCTTTTCATCCGCTGCCTTTTCTTCCTTATAGAAGCGGGGCAGCCTCAACATCGATGTCAACAATCCATACTTGATCTGGTTATGCATACCGATCTTGACATTATCCAATACCGACAACCCCGAGAAGAGACGTATATTCTGGAATGTGCGGGCAACACCGGCGATGTTTGCCTGTACCGGATCAAGCTTTGCGGTATCTGTACCGTCGAGCTTAATCGTACCACGGGTTGGCTGGTATACCTTTGTGAGCATATTGAACACGGTAGTTTTACCTGCACCATTTGGACCAATGAGACCATAGATCTCACCTTCATACACATCCATGTCCAGGTTATTTACCGCTGTCAGTCCGCCAAAATCAATACCGAGATTGCGGACTTCCAGGATTTTTCTTTTCTCACTCATCAGCTTCCACCCCTTTCTTTCCACTGAGCTTCCGCTTCAATGTGGCAAAGAACACACGGAAGGTTTCATTGTTCGTAACAATCATGACAAGGATCAATACAATTGCATAAATCAGCATTCTGTAACTTGCCATAGACCTTAACAGTTCCGGCAATGCAACAAGTACGGTTGTTGCCACTATTGTACCGGTCATATTGCCAAGTCCGCCAAGGACGACATAGACAAGGATCAGAATCGATGTGTTAAAGTCAAACTTCGTAGCAGCTACAGAAGAGTAGTTCATCATATACAATGCCCCAGCAGCTCCACCAAGTGCACTGGAAATCACAAAGGCAAGTGTCTTTGTACGGGATACGCGGATACCGACAGTTTCCGCCGCAATGCGGTTATCACGGCATGCCATGATGGCACGACCATCCTTGGAATACATGATGTTATATACAACAAAGAGGGAAACAAGAATCAGGATGATACCTGCCGTGAATGTGGAGAGCGTTTCATTACCGGTCACACCCATCGGACCGGAGATGATCATCTTTCCACCTTCGCCAAGCTGAATGCCATTTTTGACGAAGTCAAAGTGAAGACCAGCAGCGTCCACACCAACATAGAGGTTATTGATAATGGACATGATAATCTGTCCAAAGGCAAGTGTGACAATCGCAAGATAGTCACCCTGCAGTTTCAATACCGGAACAGAAATCAGCCAGCCGGCAAGTCCTGCCACCGCTGCCCCGACAATAATACAAATAACCAGTAACAACGCTCCATTTGTGATGGTGTCAGAAAGCATCGCTGCTGCTACTGCAGCACTAAAGCCACCGATGGACATGAAGCCTGCCTGACCAAGGTTCAATTCACCTGAAATACCGACATTCATGTTAAGACCAATTGCGGCTACTACATAGCAGGAAATCGGCACGAGCAATGCGATGATCATGCGCTTCAGGGAACCGGAAGATTCCAGCACCGTCAGGATGATGTAGGCAAGGATGACAACAAGATACGAAATTGTACGTGCTCTTGTCTTTTTACCAAAAAACATATTCAAAACATTTTTCATATGTGCCACCTCATACTTTCTCACTGATCTTCTTGCCAAGCAATCCAGTCGGCTTGATCAGAAGTACGATAATCAATACCGCAAATACAATGGCATCCGAAAGCTGTGCAGAGATATATGCCTTGGAGAGGTTTTCAATCACACCAAGCAGCAGTCCGCCAAGGAAGGCACCCGGAATGGAACCGATACCACCAAATACCGCAGCTGTAAATGCCTTGATACCAGGCATGGAGCCAAGGGTTGGATAAACCGATGGATACGTAGCACAGAGCAGTACTGCCGCAATTGCTGCCAGACCCGATCCAATGGCAAAGGTGATGGAAATGATGCGGTTGACATTAATACCCATGAGACTTGAAGCACCTTTATCTTCTGAACAGGCACGCATGGCACGGCCTGTCTTTGTGCGGTTGATGAACAATGTCAGAAACACCATGATGAGAATACAGATGGCAATGGTCAACAATGTGAGCCATGGAATAGACAATGCGCCAAGCTGCAGGTTACCGCTGAGCAGGGTTGGGAAAATCTTTGTGTCCGTACCCCACAGAAGCATTGCAGCATTCTGCAGTAAGTAGGAAACACCGATAGCTGTGATGAGTACGGAAAGGCTGGACGCATGGCGCAATGGCTTATAGGCAAGGCGCTCAATGACTACACCAAGTACCGTACATACGATGACAGAGAAAAGAACTGCAATCAGTGCCGGCATGTTAAAGGAACCAATTGCAAAATATGCCACAAAGGCACCGACCATGATGACATCACCATGGGCAAAGTTCAGCATCTTCGCAATACCATAGACCATGGAATACCCAAGGGCAATGATCGCATAGACGCTGCCAAGTCCAAGTCCGCTGATGAGATAAGACAAAAAACTCATGTTATACCCCCTTCTTTCAAAAGCAAACAACGGCTGCCAATATTTTACTATTGGCAACCGTGATGATAAACGAGAATGTTTATTCTACGCCAACGTAAGCGCCATCCTGGATAACAACTGCCTTAGGAGCCTTGGAAACTTCACCATTTTCATTCCATGTGACATCAGTACCTGTCAGACCATTGAATGTCATGGATGTGAACTGTTCAACAAGAGCATCCTTGATTGTTGCAACATCATCTTCTGCTGTTACATCAGCTGCTTCAAGAGCCTGGGCAATTGCATACACTGCATCGTATGCATCTGCAGCAAACTGGTTCGGAATTTCGTCATCATTTCTTTCCTTGTACTTTTCAACAAAGGAAACTGTGAGATCGTCTGTAGCATCTGCAGAGAACGGTGTCAGCATGTACAAACCTTCTGCAAGACTAGTATCGAAACCTTCAAGAGTCAGAATACCATCCATGCCATCGCATCCGAAGAATGTAGCATCATAGCCCTGTCTATCTGCTTCAGTGAGAATCTGAGAAGCCGGCTGGTAGTAGATCGGCAAAAAGACGATATCTGCACCTGCTTCAGCACACTTCTGTACGTATACGGAGAAGTCTGTTGTACCTTCCTGGAAAGCTTCCTGCGCAACTACTTCAAGACCAAGCTCTTTTGCTTCAGCCATAAACTTTGTATAAAGACCATTGGAATAGTTATCATCGTTACGGTAGATAACACCAACCTTTGTGCCAAGTTCCTCGTGTTCAGAAATATAATCCGCAGAAGCTACACCCTGGTTAGGATCGGTGAAGCACATCTGGAAGATATTTCCATAAGGATCTGTTTCCTGTTCTGTATTGCGGTAAATGATAGCTGTAGAAGAACCGGAAGGTGTCAGAACAAACATATTTTCATCCGCATAGAGTGGAGAAACAGACTGACCGGCACCAGATGTAACTGTACCAAGAGAAATCTGCATGCCATTGTCCATCAATGTGTTGAATGCTGTAACAGCCTGTTCACCATCTGCCTGGTCATCTTCCATCATGAATTCCAGCTGAACGCCGCCCTTTGCGTTGATTTCTTCAACTGCAATTTCTGCACCTCTCTGTACTGCGAGTCCATAAACCGCATTATCACCAGTCAGCGGTCCGGAAACTCCAATCTTGAATGCTGTTCCAGCAGCGCCAGTATTGCCGGAATCAGATGTGTCACCAGAACTACAGGCAACCAGTGACATTGCCATTACTGCGGCAACGCCGCCTTTCATAAACTTGTTATAATTCATATCTTTTCCCTCTCTATCTTTGTTAAGATGTACTCATTATATGGATGGCAAATTTCTCATGCAAGACTTTATTTCACAAAATTTACACTTTTCTTGAAAAAATCTTTCATTATGAAAATTCTTTTCATTTTGTTTCTGAATATATTACATCTGTATCCAACACTTCAACAAATACTCACTTTTGTGCACAAATCAGAGATTATTGTGATTCAACCGCACACATTTCTCTCTTTTTCAAACTCCATTTCATGCTTTTCAATAAACTTCGCCCATGGCATTTGCAAATTCCGACAAAATGGTGCAGGCATTTTGATTCAAGCGGTGCAATA
>CAJKOS010000049.1 GCA_905201565.1 uncultured Erysipelotrichaceae bacterium | reverse complement strand
CAGTGGCTACATGGCACGTATTGCCTTTGTGATGGATAAGCTGTTACGAAAGATTGGTTTGTCTGGCAGAAGTATTGTGCCGATGTTAATGGGCTTTGGCTGTTCTGTTCCTGCGGTTATGGCAAGCCGTACACTTTCCTCGGAAAGGGACAGACGGATGACCATCCTGCTCACCCCATACTTCTCCTGTTCGGCGAAGCTGCCAATCTATGGCTTCTTCTGTGCTGCCTTCTTTGGACAGTATGCAGGACTTGCGATGATATCGCTCTATGTGCTTGGCATCGTTATGGCAATTGTGGTGGCATTGTTGATGAATAAGACCATGTTCAAAGGGGATGCCGTACCATTTGTCATGGAACTGCCTAATTACAGACTGCCAGGTGTGCGCAATGTATTGCAGTTGTTATGGGAAAAGAGCAAGGACTTCCTGCAGAGGGCATTTACGATTATCTTCCTTGCGACAATTGTCGTCTGGTTCTTACAGACATTTGACTTCTCTTTCAATGTTGTCGAGGATTCCCAAAACAGCATCCTTTCCGTCCTTGCCGGATGGATAGCGCCAATATTCAAACCGCTTGGCTTTGGAGACTGGCGCATTGCCAGCGCACTGCTGACTGGGTTTATGGCAAAGGAGAGTGTGGTCGCAACCATTGGTATGTTAATTGATACACCAACACTGACAGCACTGCTTTCCATCGGTTCTGTAGTGGCACTTCTTGTGTTCTCACTTCTCTATACACCATGTGTTGCGACGGTGACTGCAGTGAAGCGGGAACTTGGCACAAAGTGGATGTTTTTTGTCATCTTCTTCCAGTGCGTGGTTGCCTGGATTGTGGCATTTGTGGTGAAGCTGTTATTTTTGATGGTGGGTATCGTATGACATTTCTCGGTAATTTGTTATGGATTATATTTGGTGGTATTGAAAGCTGTATTTCCTGGCTGGCTGCAGGATTATTATGCTGTTTGACCATCGTCGGTATTCCGGTTGGTATGCAGTGTTTCAAGATTGCCCAGCTTTCCCTGTTTCCCTTTGGTAAGCAGGTGGTAAGAACGGGTGGTGTTGTTTCCTTTCTTGCCAATATTGTATGGCTGATCATTGGCATACCACTTGCGTTATTTCATGCAATATGGGGAGTTCTTCTTTGCATAACCATTATCGGTATTCCCTTTGGCTTGCAGTTTTTCAAGCTGGCGGGGCTATCACTTTGTCCATTTGGAGCAGAGATTATCTGAAAGATAGTCTCTGCTTTTGATCAGGTTATTTTAAGAATTGTGATGGCACTGATGTTTAAATAAATACTTTGATTTTGTTATGATCAGTACAATCAATTCGAATGTATTAGCATACATAATGTGAATGACAATGAAGAAGATGGGATATATAAGGAAAAGACTTGTGCATTGTCATATCTATGCACAAGCCTGAAAGTAATGTATGAAGTAATCAAGTACAAATTGAGCAAATACCGCATGTGTCAGTCAAGGATTTCTATATACAGGTTCTTGAAGTAAGCCATAGTTCCCATATCGATGAAAAAGCCGAAGTTACCTGACACAGGATCATGGAAGAAGTTATGTTCCATGGTAAGTACTAGCGTATCATCGACATAGAACTTTGCGGTATCATCTAGCAGTTCCACTTTGACATGTGCCCACTCATGTAGCGCAATGGTAGAAACCGGTGCTTCATAGCCTTCATAGTTGAATTCGCGCAGGTAATGCCATACATAACCTGGATAAGCGAAGTATTGGCAGCCATGAGCCTTGCGGACGGGATCCGTACAATATTTGCCATTGGTTGTGCGGATGTAATATCCTTCAAAATGAGAAGTGTCATCTGATATACGGAAACCTATGCCGAGGAATCCGCGGGCTGATTCTTTGGCATCGGATAATAAATCTGCCTTGCAGTCATATTCGATGATGGCATTCTTGAAATGGATACCATCGATCACAACAAGGGAGTTGCAGTCAGTGTCTTCGAGTTTGTCTGTTTTATAAGCGCTGATAATGCCGTCTTCAAGTTTTTTACAGGCGGTATGGAAAGTGCGTAGTTTTGCTGCTTCAAGATCAATTTTCCTGAGGGTTGAAATAGCGGTCGCAACTATCGTTCCTTCATTTGTGCAGATGTTATTTCCATTGATGCAAAGCGGATCATGATGAGAAGTGATTGCCTTAGCTCCATCGTTATCAAACCAGAGAATTGTTTTCTCAGCAAAAGATGAGATGGCAATCACGCCATTTTCTGGTGCGGTAAAGCCTGATTTGGGAAGCTTATCGCGTTCGGCTTTCGTAAAGGGTTTTGTTGTGGCAGGATTGAAGGTGGCTATAGAGAGGTAAGCATTTGTGAAATAGATGGAACCGATGTTTAGTTCCTTGTTGTTCATTGTCATGACTGTATAGGTTTTGTTCATGTGAGCCTCCTTTTTTATATTCTTACTATAGTATTGCTTTCGGGGCATGGGAAATTGTATTATTTTATTGATTATAACAATTTGGAATAACAGAGGATTTGCATGAATACGGTTCAATTAGAATGCTTTGTAACACTTGCTAAAACATTGAATTTTATGCTGACGGCAAAAAAGATGCACATTACTCAGCCGGCGGTGTCCAAACAGATCAGGACGTTGGAAGAAGAGCTTGGTGTAAGGCTGTTTGACAGAACGACACATCGTGTAGTATTGACAGAAGCAGGCATGTCTTTTTTGGAAGATGCACAGACGGTATTGAAAGTTCTGCAGGAAGCACAGAACAGATTGCGTATTGCTGAGAAAACAAAGGCTAAGCGTTTTGGAATTGGGTACACAGATCCATGCGCGTCAGAATTGTTAAGAATGATTCTTGAGGTTTTTCTTGCTGATCATGCATTTGTGCCTGCATTACAGATGAACGAGACAACGAGCAATCTGGAAAAACTGTCTTCCTATATGATCGATGTTGCTCTTGCGATCCGCGATGCCCGGTTTTCAAGCAGTGCCATAACCTTTTCTCATTTATATGATGAACAGTTTTATTGCGTGATGCGAAAAGACCATCCTTTGTACAAAGAAGGGATGAAGGCTGTATCTCAAGAAGCATTCTATTCGCATCGGGCAATTTTCTATATTCCACAATATCTGCTCGACCATTCGTTTGCCAGGGGAAGAACGTTATTTCCTGTTAATGATGCGCTTGAGAATATCTTTGTACACTCTGCGCAGGAGGCAATACTCCTTGTGGAAGCTGGTGCTGGATATGCATTATTGCCATTTTATCAGACTATGGGTGTCGATGATCTTGCGGTAGTTTCATGGAGTGAAAGTCCGCGAGTGCCATTTGGGATTTACTACCGCAGTTCAGATGCGCATAAGGAGGATATACAGCGGTTTCTTTCTATAGCAAGGGAGGTCACAAAACAAAAGAGGGACAATTTCTGTCCCTCCCTCAGCGATTGAACCAATGATCTTCAAGATAGTGACCAATGCCGTCATCATCTACTGGATGTTCGGTAATTGCCTGAGCAACCGCCTTGCTTTCATCACATCCGTTTAACATACATACACCCCAGCCGGCAGTGTTGATGAGACCAATATCGTTGTCCTGATCACCAAATGCCATAACTTCACTTAAGGGAATGTTTTGATGTTCTGCATATTTTGTTAATGCTACACCTTTATTTACATGCGGATCTTGGAATTCAAATGTGCAATGATCTTCATTGCGGAAGGTTTGTACCATATGCCATGCCGGATCATCATTTTCTTTAATGGCTTTGAGAATTGCCTCACGTTCAGTTTCTTTGAACTGTACTTCGATTTTTCCTGTGTCAAATTCAGAAAGTGTGTCAATGCCTCCTATGATGACATGGGAATGGTTTCTTTTCTTTGAATCGATCATGAAATCATCCATGCGCAATGCTCTAACTTCTTCATAACCGTCTACGTAGACGATGGCATTGATATCAAATGGCTGCAAAAAGGTGAGAATGCGGCGGATGTTTTCCCGGGACAACAGCCAGTATTTCTCTACTTTTCCAGTTTCCTTTTCGTATAATTCGCCACCGTTCATACCAATCGCAAAATCGAATTCAAAGCCAAGTCCCCATTCCTCTGCCTTGGAAAGGATACGGCTGTCTACTGGTCTTCCAGAAGCTGGTCCAAAGAGCACACCTTCATTATGGAGGCGGATGATGCTCTGCTTTGTTTTGGGCATCAACAGTTCACCTTTTGGACAGAGTGTTCCATCAATATCACATGCCAGAATTTTCATTGTTTCAATCATAGTATTTTCCTCTTTTTTAATACAACGCATTCATCTTAGCAGAGAAATGAAAAGTTTAGATAAAGAACATGGTGGAACATTTTGCCAGATTGAAAAAGCAGGTGTTTAACCTGCTGGTCTGCCCATGAAATCTGTTCTGATATCACGGGGGTCATTGTATTTGAGTATCCGGTAGGCAAGGCGCTGTG
This sequence comes from uncultured Erysipelotrichaceae bacterium, assembly GCA_905201565.1. Lineage (GTDB taxonomy): Bacteria > Bacillota_I > Bacilli_A > Erysipelotrichales > Erysipelotrichaceae > Bulleidia. The sequence continues at coordinate 6,902 of CAJKOS010000049.1, read as the reverse complement.
CATCGTCGTATAGTTCTGGGAAGGAATCGCTGATGATGCGCGATTCATCAAAGAACATCGGATAGGAAGTGTGATGGAGGTTGATGACACGACGCGGTTCATTGCCATGGAGGATCATCCTTCCGGATTCAATTGGTGAACCCATGAAGAACTCTCCACCAAGGAAGATGTTCGATCCTACATAGTGCGGACGGATGATCGGTGTCCATAAATTCAATTCAATCAGGGCATGACGGATGCGTGCTTGTGAGATTTCTAAGGAATAGACATCGAGAAACAGGTCATGGTAGAGCTGTGCCAGTTTCTTTCTGTCACTGGATGTGATGCGCATCAGTTTCCAAATGTTGCGGGAACTGGAAGTTTCCGGGTGTCTCTGGTGTAACATCCATACATCGATCTGTGATTCCATGCGCACATGGGTAGCACCTTCATGAGATCCATCATTGAGATGTTTGTATCTGGCAATGGAACAGATCAGAGCATGTGCCTTGCAATCCAATGCATAGTGGCAGAGGTACCCATAGTAGTAACTGGTCAAAGCAGGATCACTGCGCGTATAGTGCTCCATATACAGGAGTTGTTCCTTTGTCTTTTCTTCATGCAGGATATTGCCATATTTGTGCAATGAACCCGGCATGACGGACATATGGGAAAAGTAGAGAATATCTGGTCCCTGGGTACCGATGAAAAACATCGGCATGTCCGTGATCTTGTTTCTGAGTTTTGCCGGAAGGGCATTTAATATATCTTTTCCAAACTCAACATGTGTTGCGGCTGCTGGCATAATCGTATCTCCATCTTTATCGTAGCGAATTGTCGATGAATTGAAAAGGTGATTTTTAGAAAAGGGTATGTTAAGAAAATGTGTGTTTTTGTCGTATACTGGAGTCATGGAAAAAATCAGTACGTTTCTCAAGAGCAGAAAAGGTCATCTGCTTGTCATTGCTCTGGGTGCTTTGTTTACCATTGTGCCCCTGTTTCATAGCAGCATCTGGTTTGATGAGTCGTATTCTGTAGCGATTGCCCGCCATCCGTTTACGGAAATCTGGGCAATTGATTCCCATGATGTGCATCCGGTATTTTATTACTTTGTCCTGCATGTCCTCTATCTTGTCTTTGGGGACAATGTTCTTGTCTACAGGCTTTTTTCGTGGCTTTGCCTTGTGCTGCTTGGCATATTTGGCTATACGCATATCCGTAAGTCATTTGGAGAATGGATTGGGGTATTGTTCTCTTTCTTTGTGTTCTTCTTCCCGGTCAATGTTGCTTATGCAGGTGAAATACGGATGTATACCCTGGTGATGTTACTGGTGACGATTGCCGGGTACTATGCATGGCGGATTCATGAAGCAGAGGATAATGCCATACAGCCATGGATTCTCTTTTCGCTATGTACCATCCTTTCTGCCTATACCCATTACTATGGACTGATCGCAGCTGCCATCATGAATTTGTTTCTGCTAGTGGAAAGCATTGTGGAATGCATAAAGCTGAAGCGGATCAACAGGCGGATTGGCATGTGGTTTTTGTTTGCCTTTGTGCAGATTGGTGCGTATATGCCATGGCTATTGACATTGTTATCACAGATGGCAACAGTCAAAAACAGTTTCTGGATCACATTCTATTTCCCCTGGACAATTCTCGAAATGGCACAATTCCAGGTGAGTGGAAACCTCGATGGCACATTCTTTGTGCCTTCATGGCTTGTGTATACCTTCCTCATCTTTGCGATTGGATATCTCATCTATTGCTTTGCTGTACGCAGGAAGAAAAGGGATGGGGTTCTTGTCTATAGTGGCGGAGTGTATGCCGGTGTGATTGCGTTGGCATATGCTGCTTCAAAGCTCATGAACCGGATGATTGTCTATGCAAGATATCTCCTTGTTTGTACGGGGCTGTTATTTATCGCTGTTGCCAAACTGCTAGTGGAAGGAGGAAAGAAGGGTATCAATATCCTTTTCTGTGCAGCACTTTTTCTCATGTCCTGCATTGGTTTGTTATCCAACATAAGGATCAACTACGATCCATCGAATGATGATATGGTTTCTCTTGTTTCCTCTATGATACAGAAGGAGGATGCCATCCTTGTTACAAACTACGACCAGGATGCAAATAGCTTCATACCTTTATCCCTGTTTCCAGGACATACGGTGTTCTATTGGAATGTATGCGAATGGAATGAGGAAAGCATAGAGGCGTATAAGGCATATGGCGATATGCAGGTGATCGATTCTCTTGATGAGATTGCCGGATATGAAGGAAGGCTGTGGCTCTTGTATGGAGATGGTGGTAATGATCAGTTTAACAGTCTTGTATATGAGGTCAGCGATCAGGTGAGTGAAGCACTTGGCAGAAAACCGGCAGTTCTTGAATATAGGGAAACAGAGTATAAGCATATCCAGTACACAATTGCGCTGTACGAAGAGGGATAGTCGCGGTAAACTTGTATTAACAATATATGGAGGGAAATCATCATGGCTTTATTACATCTTGACTTTGAATCGATTTACATGGGCTGTAACCAGGACGTTAATATCATTGTCCCGGATGCTCCACGCGATGTCAGTCCGAAAGAATTCTATTCTGCAAAGAAGAAATACAAGGTTCTCTGGTTATTGCATGGCACATTTGGTGGATACAGTGACTGGATCCGCAAATCGAACATAGAAACCTATGCCTGTGAAAGGGAACTGATTGTGGTTATGCCAGGCGTAGGCAATACGGACTATGAGGCATGGAATAACTTCACCCTTGGCCTTGATGCGGAGAAATATATCATGGAAGAACTGTTTTCACTTGTGCACAACTGGCTGCCGGCAAGTGAGAAGCGGGAAGATAATTATGTGGCAGGTTTGTCCATGGGTGGTGGAGGTGCATTAAAGCTTGCCTTGCGCTATCCAGAACACTTTGCGGCTTGTGCTTCGCTTTCCTGTGTACCTGCTGATCCATCTTTGAACAAGGAAGAGCTGGAGAAGCTTTTTGCCATGAAGCGCAGTGAAGTCGATGTGCCGGGTGATGTGATGCATTCCCGTTTGAGAAGGTACAACATCATGCATAGATACGACAGTGTTGAGGAATATCTTTCAAGTCCTTCCAATCTCTATGGACTGATCATGGACAATATGGGCAAGGAGAATCTTCCGCGTCTGTTCTTTTCTACCGGTACAGAAGATCCGCTGATGAAGGATGCCTTTGTGGAAATGAAGAAGAAGTTTATGGAAAATGGCTGGAAGGCTGAGTGGGTGGAAGGACCTGGCAGTCATGAATGGAGAGTCTGGGAAAGGGATATCCAGAAAGCTCTTGATTTCTTCGGTATGGAAAATGAAGAGAAAGGTAATGCGTTCTGATGCAGGATGTAATTCTGAAAGACAATGTGCATCGTGCTTCCATCATTGACGCGCACACATGGAATATCTCAGAGGCAGATCTATGCAATTGTTATCTTCTGGAAGGGGAAGACCATGCCCTGTTGATTGATATCGGTTGTGGGGCTGGTGATCTCAGAAAGTGTGTGAAGCAATTGACGAAGAAAAGTCTGTCCGTAGCGGTAACACACCGCCATCCGGATCATGTTGGCGGCTGTGGTCAGTTTGGTTTCTATTACGCCCATAAAGATGACTGCACAAAGCTGTATGACATGATGTGCCTGCCGATGTTCCGGATGAAGATGATTCCTGAAAATCTTGTCTATAATCCTTCTAGTAACAAGAAGACAGAAGTATACAGGATGAAGGAAGACATGGAATTTGATCTTGGTGGTAGAACAATCCGCACAGAACATATTCCAGGACACACAAAGGGCAGTGTGATGTTCATCGATGATGCGAATCGATATATCTTTACCGGTGATGATGTCAATCCGGTATTGTGGATGCATCTGCCGGGATGCACATCTTTGAAGACATGGCTTGCCGGGGCAGAGAGGGTGCTGTACTATCTCAATGAAGGCTATCAGGCATTCTATGGTCATGGGGATGGCATACAGACAAAAGAACAGGTGGAGACGACGATCCGCCTTGTAAAACAGATCATCGAAGAGACGGAAAACGGACGAAAGATCAAAGATGGCTGTCTTTGTGACGGGGATAGTGATATCCGCGTACTGTTTTCTCCAAAGAGAATACAATAAGGGTTTTGAATAACGCTTGACGGGTATATGGAAAACCTGTACCCTAGAATAAGAATGAACGGAGTATTTTATGAAGCGTAAACTGGCTGCAGATACAGGTGGAAGCCTGTACGAAATGGATCATACAGAATATACGGCAGTGCCGATGACGATAACACTGGATGGCAAAGATGTTGTGGATGTCAAAGAAGTGGACATTCCGGAGTTTGTTGCCATGATGTATGCGGCGGATAAGAGTTCTACCGCATGTCCTTCCGCAGGTATGTGGGAAGAGGCATTTGGCGATGCGGATGAAGCATTTGCCGTAACCATTTCCAGTGGTCTTTCCGGCAGCTATAATGCAGCATGCATGGGCAAGGACCTCTATGAAGAAGCAAATGAGGACGCTAAGGTGTTGATTGTGGATTCTCTATCCGCAGGACCTGAGCAGCAACTCATCACAGAAAAACTGGCGGAACTGATCCATATGGACATTTCCTTTGAGGAAATTGAACAGAAGATTATGGAATATCGTTCCCATACACATATTCTCTTCTCCCTGCAGTCATTTTCCAACTTTGCCAAAAATGGCAGAGTCAATCCGGTGATTGCCAAAACAGCCCAGATGCTCGGCATCCGCATTGTTGCCTACGGCAGTGATGAAGGTAAGGTTGAAATTGCCAAAACAGCCCATGGTGCACGAAAGATGCTATCCGTGCTGTTTGAGGAAATGAAGAAGATGGGCTTCAATGGCCGCAAGGTCATCGTTGGCCATTGCATGAATCCAGATGCCGCAAAGAGTATCCGCGACAAGATTCTCTCAGAGTTTCCTTTCTGTGATATACGGGTGGAAAGCCTTGGGGCATTGTGTTCCTATTATGCAGAAAAGGGCGGATTGCTTGTCGGATTTGAAGATGGTGGTGTATAAGGAGCGGGAAACCGTTCCTTTTTAGTTGGTGATGGTACAATAAGAAGAAAGAAAGGATGAGTCTGTCCTGATGGGACAGTGGAATAGTATTATGCAGAACAAACAGATCAGAAGAAAAGGTGTAAGAGTAGGTAAAAATGAAAAGGCGATGGATGCCCTTGTGGGAAGTGTACCACATTGGATTCATCATAAAGTAGAAGCAGAAGGCTATGTTGGTGGTTATAAATATCTGCCGACTTGTGATTGTTCGGAGTGTGGCTTTACATCCAATATCGAGCATGATGTGTGCCCGCATTGTGGGGCAAAGATGCATCTGATCAAATGAAAAACAGGATATATGCAGCAATAGACCTCAAGTCTTTCTACGCTTCAGCAGAATGCCAGGAAAGGGGGCTTGATCCCCTCCATGTCAACCTGGTTGTGGCAGATGAAGAGCGCACGGACAGAACGATATGCCTGGCGGTAACTCCTGCTCTCAAGTCCTTTGGCATTCCCGGAAGACCACGGCTGTTTGAGGTCAATGAAGCTGTTAAAAAGATTAACAAAAAGAGGCGGGAAGCCATCGGTATGCAGGCATTCCGTGGCATCAGTGCGGTGAAAGAGGAATTGGAGAATGATCCATATCTCGAATTTGGTTTTCATATTGCCCGTCCCCGCATGGCACTCTATATCACATACAGCACAAGGATCTATGAAATCTATCTGCGCTATATTTCTGCACAGGACATCCATGTCTATTCCATTGATGAGGTGTTTATCGATCTGACAGATTACCTTAAGGTCTATGGAATGAATGCCCATGAACTGACAAGGTTTCTCATCAGACAGGTGTTACAGGAAACCGGTATTACCGCAACAGCAGGAATTGGCAGCAATCTGTTTCTGGCCAAGGTTGCCATGGATATAGAAGCCAAGCATATGCAGGCGGACAAAGATGGTGTGCGCATTGCAGAGCTGGATGAAATCACATATAGGCAGAAGCTGTGGTACCATCAGCCACTGACCGATTTCTGGCGGATTGGTCCAGGCATAGCCGCAAAGCTTGAAAAATATGGTCTTGATACGATGGGCAAACTTGCCTCGTATGCTTTGCGCAGTGATGGAGAGGATTTCCTGTTCAAATTGTTTGGGGTCAATGCAGAACTCATCATCGACCATGCCTGGGGCAGGGAACCCTGTACGATAGAAGACATTCAGACGTATGAACCATCCTCTTCTTCCCTTGGGGCAGGACAGGTACTGGCTGCACCATATGAGAAAAAGAAGGCGGCAGTAGTGCTCAGGGAAATGTGCGATCAGCTTGCCCTGGATCTTACGGAAAAGAAACTTGTGACGGACAGCCTGATGTTGAGCGTTGGCTATCAGATGAATGATGATCATAGTGCAGACTGGTATGGAAAGCGTATGCCGGCTGGTGTCCATGGCAGTGTAAGGCTTGAAAGAAGGACTTCTTCACAAACCCTCATCCGCAATGCCGTGCTGCAATTGTATGAAAGGATTGTCAGTCCTTTGTATATGGTAAGGCGCCTCAGCATTACGGCATGCAATACGGAAGATGAAGCAAAGGAAGGACTTCTTTATCCCCATGAACAATTGGATCTTTTCTCTGATCCAAATATAAATCAGGAAAGAGAACAGAAATTGGAAGAAGAACTCGCAAAAGAAAAGAATATGCAGAAAGCTATTCTCAAGCTTCGCAAGAAATATGGCAAGAACAGTGTTCTTAAAGGAACAGACTATGAAGAAGGGGCAACGGGCAAGGAGCGCAACGAGCAGATTGGAGGACATCGGGCATGAAGGAAGAAGATCTGATTCACTATCCATATGCCGGGGTAAGGCGCCGCCCTCACATGAGCAATGCAAAGC
>CAJKOS010000048.1 GCA_905201565.1 uncultured Erysipelotrichaceae bacterium | reverse complement strand
GTGGAAGGTGTAGCAGAGCAGTAGATCATGGAGCAGCCTGTTGCGTTGGCAACGAGCATATCCTTACCGAACAGCTGGGAAGCCAGTCTGTAGTATGGAGCTTCACCGCATCCTGGGCAGCAGCCGGATACTTCGAAGTAAGGCATCAGGAGGGATGTACCAGCAACTGTGTTCTGGTTGCCATACTGAGCCTTGTATTCTGTTTCCTTGTAGAGGTAATCAGCAAGAGGTTCTGCACCTTCTGCTTCAACGATGTCAACTGCAGAAAGAGCCTTTGTAGGACATGCATTGATACATACACCACAGCCTACGCAGTTCATCGGAGAGAGCTGGATTCTGTAAACGAGTCCATCTTCCTTGGCACCCTTATAAGCAGGTGTTGGTTCCTTGACTGTCCATTCAACATTGCATTCCTTGGCAATGGATTCAGCCTTGGCAGCTTCTTCCTTGTTCAGCAGGAATGGACGGATTGTTGCATGAGGGCAGACGAATGCGCACTGACCACATTCAACGCACTTGGAAGCATCCCATGTTGGAACCATAGCAGCGATGTTTCTCTTTTCCTTGAAAGCAACGTTTTCAGGAATAGAACCATCGATGACATCTGGCTTCATGAAGTCAGAAACCTTCATATCATAACCACCGAGGGCATTGATAACCTGAACGTTTGTATCGAAGTGATCATCACCTGTCAGTTCGAACAATGTACCCTTAACAGGGAGGTTGCTCCATTCTGGCTTGACTGTAACTTCAACAAGACCTTCAGAACCCTTATCGATAGCTGCGCAGTTGTTGTTAACAACATCATCACCCTTACGAGCATATGTCTTGCGGGCAGAATCCTTCATGAGTTCTACTGCTGTGCTGTAAGGCATGATCTGCTCATTGAGCTTGAAGAAAGCACTCTGCAGGATTGTGTTTGTATGACGACCCATGTGTGTTTCCTGAGCAAGCTTGTTAGCATTGATGATGAAGAACTTAGCATGATGATCAGCAAGACCCTTCAGCATTCTGTTAGGCAGTCTGTCTTCAACTTCATCAGCGGACATTGTTGTATTCAAGAGGAATGTACCGCCATCCTTGAGGTCGCGGACCATGTCGAACTTGAATGCATAGGATTCAAGAGAGCAGGAGATGAAGTCTGCCTTATCGATGTAGTAAGGAGAATGAATCGGGCTCTTACCAAATCTCAGATGGCTTCTTGTAACGCCGCCAGCCTTCTTGGAGTCATATGCGAAGTATGCCTGAGAATAGAGATCAGTATTGTTACCGATGATCTTGACAGTGGACTTGTTAGCACCGACTGTACCATCGGAACCAAGACCATAGAACAGGCAGGATGTATAGTCAGCATCAACCTTGATATCAACCGGTTCAAGGGAGAGGTTTGTAACATCATCTTCGATACCGATTGTGAACTCTTCCTTAGGTTCATCCTTCTTGAGTTCTTCAAAGACAGCATTGATATCGGATGGGTTTGTGTCCTTGGAAGAAAGACCATAACGACCACCGATGAGTGTGATGTCCTTGTGGTTGCGGAGTGCATATTCAACATCAAGGAACAGTGGTTCACGTGTACCAACTTCCTTTGCACGGTCAAGAACAGCAATCTTCTTGACAGTGGATGGAAGAACTGCTTCCAGATGTTTCTGAGAGAATGGACGATACAGATAGACCTTGATGAGACCTACCTTTTCGCCTCTCTTTGTAAGTGTGTTGATTGTTTCTGTGATGGTGTCTGTGACAGAACCCATAGCGATGATGATTCTTTCAGCATCAGGTGCACCAACATATGTGAATGGAGCATAGTCACGACCAGTGTGCTCGCTGACTGCCTTCATGTACTTTTCAACAATTTCAGGAACAGCAGCATAGTGCAGGTTCTGTGCTTCAGCAGCCTGGAAGTAGATATCGTCGTTCTGGGAACCACCTCTTGTGACTGCATTTCCATGTGGATTCAGTGCATGTGCACGGAATGCTTCGAGCTTTTCCTTTGGCAGAAGGCTCTTGAGGAAGTCGTAATCCATGACTTCGATCTTGTCGATTTCATGAGATGTACGGAAACCATCAAAGAAGTGCATGACAGGAACGGAACCGTCAATAGCAACAAGGTGTGCAACACCTGCCAGGTCCATACAGTCCTGAACAGAGTGGGAGCACATCATGACAATACCTGTCTGACGGCATGCGTAAACGTCCTGATGATCACCGAAGATGGAAAGTGTATGTGTAGCAAGGGATCTTGCTGCAACATGAATGACGCCTGGAAGCATCTCACCCTTCAGCTTGTAGATATTTGGGATCATCAGAAGAAGACCCTGGGAAGCTGTGAAAGTAGCAGCGAGAGAACCAGCCTGCAGAGCACCGTGAACAGCACCAGCAGCACCGCCTTCAGACTGCATTTCAACAACCTTGACTTTGTCTCCGAAAATGTTCTTACGACCAGCAGTTGCCCAGTCGTCAACATGTTCAGCCATCGGAGACGATGGTGTGATCGGATAGATACCAGCTACTTCAGTAAACGCATATGCGGAATGAGCAGTAGCGGTATTACCATCCATGGCTTCGAAAACCTTTTTGTTTTCTGTACTCATAATTCCTCCTAAATTCTATTGAATTATACTCCATGATGTAATCGTTTTCCACCACCCATAGCGTTAATTTTTATTGCAAAAGAATCACAAAGAAAAAAGATGCCATTACAGCATCCTTTTCACATGACTTTACTTTGCGTTGTTCATCGAACGCATCACCTGACGGATCTGCGCTTCGGACGGCTTGCGTCCCATCTGCATGAACATTGCCCGGATCATCTTTTCGTTAACCGGTGGATTTTCTCTCAATTCCTTTTCAAAGTGTTTCTTTGTCAAAAAGAACGAAATAGCTGCACCGAGCAGACCACCGAAGACAAACCAGAGCAGGGATGACCAGAATTCTGACATGTAATACACCACCTTATCTGTTTTAAAACACTACTGATTGTACCGATTTTAAGCAGTTCTTGCAACACTTCACTTATGCTGCCCTTCCTTTTCGTACCTTGCGGCTTCCATAAGACCACCCGCAAACATGTACTCTGCACAATCGGATACCTTGATGAGCTCTGGCACAAACTCCGGCTGGATGATTTTGCCAAGGCTGTTGTAGAGCTCCTGCATATCCGGCACCATGTCACAATAGATGGCGATCACCTCAGGATCGATATTGGCGATCACCGAGACGAGATATTTCGTCACAATTTCAACTGTACCCTCTGGTGTAAGGGCAAGCACATTTGGATCATCGGAATACCCGATCGTATGGGCGACATACTGCATTTCACCAGATAGATTATTTCTTCCCGTCAAGAGCCTTCCATTAACAATATTGCCAACACCCGAAGTTCTTGCGGCTATCGGATGGAAGTAGAAACTGAGGTTTTTTGTCTTGTTCTGCAGACCATAGAAACCTAGGGCCATGGAATTGGCATCGTTCATGAAGATGAACTTGCGCTTATAGCGCTCTGTATACATCTTGCGGATGTCCACATTGTAAATACCGGGCTGACGGAAGGTCAGACAGCCATCAAAGTACACACCTGGTGTCATGATGACAACCGTTTCAATATCCGGTTCCCTGGCAATGGCAACATCCATCAGGTCTTCAAGGTCACTCAGCCTGTACTTGTCCTTGATAACTTCCCCAAAGCGGATCACAAGACCATTTTCATATGTCCGATACAAAATGCGCACCGACTGGTTCTCGATGAGGATGGCAATCGTCAGCGTCTTCTTGAGACACCGGAACTGCTCCCGTTCTGCCGGCACTTTCTGCCCTTCCTCTTCTTCTTCCTTTTCATGGATCTTCTTTGCAACCAATGAAATCAGCCTTGGCACATCATAGGCACCAAATACAGTTGCTGGAATAGAGATGACAATCTTGTCGGTGAGAATGCCCTTCACCTTGTCATACATATAGGAAATCTGCGGGGCAAGAAGCACAACATCACTTTCAAAGGCACTGGCAAAGAGCCTGCTGTAATTCACTGCCTTGAAAGAGAAGTTCATATTCAAAAGATTACTTGCCTCATTGAGCTTGTCGGTGAAGTAAGAAGTGGTTATTCCGCTTGTACAGCAGAGAAGGACCTGTACCTTCTTTTCCTTCTTGAGGCTTTTCAAAGAAGAAATCATCTCCTTGAAAAGCTCCTTGGCATGTTCAAGATCCTTTAATTCAAAATGAAGATAGAATGCCACCTTCTCATTTTTCAGATTGACGATCTTGAGCTCCACAATCTTGAACTCATTGATCTCATGGACGACAACACTGCCCTCAGCATAATCGGTATCGATTGCGATATACTCCTGCTCGTTTTCCTTTGCGATATGCATCGTATAGTCCGGGTCTTTCTGATCCAGGACATATTGCAGAAATGTAGAAATGATTTCAGCTGCCATAAACACCTCTCTGTCTATTATACTGTCGTGCTTCCGGCATAATGTGACAAAATGCGCATGACAAACGAAAAAACCGCCCGGATGGACGGTAGTTTTTCAATCGGCCGAAGGGGTTGATATGTTCCCTCTTCTGTAGAGGTGGGTATCCTTGGTCATTCGTCAGGATCCCCGACCGTATCGGGTATTCAACACAGAAATCTCCAGTCAGGATTCCCTTATATCAAAGTGTAGGAAAAATATGTAATCCTCCGGCAAGAAGTATTATAGCTTACGATTTTACAATTAACAGTCTTGACAGATTAATCTTTATCGTCTTGCTTGTCCACAATCGCAATTCCCAATACATCGAGCTGTGCCTGATCGACCACATTTGGTGATTCACTCATCAGATCCATCGAGGAGTTAGTTGTCGGGAATGCCACAACATCGCGGATATTGTCTGTTCCGGCAAGTACCATGGTCAGCCTTTCAAGACCAATACCTACCCCACCATGTGGTGGAGTGCCATAGCGGAAGGCATCCAGGAAAAATCCAAATCTTGCCTTTGCTTCTTCCATAGAAAGACCGATGGCTTCAAATACCTTCTCCTGCAGCTGCTGATCATGGATACGGATAGAACCGGAAAGCAGTTCATATCCATTGACCACAAGGTCATAGGCACGGGAATTGACATGTTCTGGATCGGTGAACAGCTTGTCCACATCCTCAGCATTCGGTGCTGTGAATGGATGATGGGCAGCTACCCAGCGCTCTTCTGCTTCGCTGTATTCAAACATCGGGAAGTCCGTAATCCAGGCAAAGCGGTAAACACCTTCATGCGGAATACGGTCAAGCTCATGGGCAAGCCTTACGCGTAGTGCACCAAGAGCACTTTGTACAATGGATGGCTTATCCGCAATAAACAGAAGAAGATCGCCATCTTTGACATCCATCTTTTCGATAATTGCGGCTTTTTCTTCATCGGACAGTGGCTTGACAATACTGCCGCTGAACGCACCACCTGCCATCTTGAGGTAGGCAAGTGCCTTTGCCCCAAAGCCATGCTTTACAAATTCCTGCAGGGCATCCAGACCTTTACGGCTGTAGTGATCAGCCGCATTTTCAAACTTCAGACAGCCAATCTCACCACCTGCTTCCACAACATTTTTGAAGACGACAAACTCTGTGTTGGCAAAAAGATCCGTAAGGTCATGAATCTCATTGCCAAAGCGCAGATCCGGCTTGTCCGTACCAAAGCGGCGCATGCTTTCGTGCCATGGAATGCGCACAAAATGCTCTTCGAGCTCCACATTCTTTGTTCCCTTGAAAATGGCATGCATCAGCTTTTCGACAAGGGCGAAGATCGTCTCTTCATCCCCAAAGGACATCTCAATATCAATCTGGGTGAACTCCGGCTGACGGTCAGCACGAAGGTCCTCATCACGGAAGCATCTTGCAATCTGGAAGTACTTCTCCATGCCGGAAATCATCAACAGCTGTTTGAAAATCTGCGGAGACTGTGGCAGTGCCCAGAATCTGCCATTGTAGATACGAGATGGTACAAGGTAGTCTCTTGCCCCTTCTGGTGTACTTCTTGCAAGAATTGGTGTCTCTACTTCCACAAAGCCCTCTTCATCAAGAACAGAGCGGGCAATCATGCAGATCTTGTGCCTCAGCATCAGATTGTTCTGCAATACCGGTCTTCTGAGGTCGAGATACCTGTATTTCAGACGAGTATCTTCATTTGTCTTTGTATCATCGCTGATATCAATTGGTGCAGTTTCAGCACTGTTGACGATGTTGACAGACTCTGCAGTCACTTCAATTTCACCAGTTGGCATGTTCGGATTGCTCTCCTTGCGCACATCAACAGTACCTGTTACCTGCAGGATATATTCATTGCGGACATCTTTGATCAGTTCAGCAGTCCGCTCATCAAAAACAATCTGCACAAGTCCACTGCGGTCTCTGAGATCGACAAATACAAGGGAACCAAAGTTTCTTCTCTTGTTGACCCAGCCGATCAGTGTCACATGCCTACCGGCATCTTCCTTACGCAATGTTCCACATCCACAAGTTCTTTCCATCATTTATCCAGCCTTTCTTTCAATGCGTTCACAAGTTCATTTCTGTTCACTGTAACCTGTTCCTTTTCACCACTCTTCTTGAGGTTGACTGTACCCTGCTTCACTTCATCTTCACCCATGATCACAATCCAGGAAGCTTCCAGTCTGTCCGCACTCTTGAACTGTGCCTTGAGACTTCTTTTAGCATAGTTGCCCTCGGCAGTCAGCCCTGCTTCACGCAGATTCTGCACCGTAACCAATACATCATGGGCAACATCACCCAGTCCTATGACATAGACATCAAGACCCTTTTCTCTGCCAAAGTCATGGCCTTCTTCTTCTGCTAAGGATAACAGTCTTTCCAAACCGATCGCAAAGCCGATACCACTCATCTCAGGACCACCATAGTATTCGACAAAGTGGTCATATCTGCCTCCGCCAAAGATAGTAGCCTGGGCACCGCTGTCAGGTCTTGTGGAAACAACCTCAAATACGGTATGGGTGTAGTAATCAAGACCTCTGACGAGTTTTTCATCGATTTCATATGGAATGCCAATCGCATCCAATGCAGCAAGAACCCTGTCAAAATACGCCTTGGATTCATCACTCAGATAATCGGAAAGCTTTGGGGCATCTTTCATAAATGGCTTGTCACCATCCACCTTGCAGTCAAGGATACGCAATGGATTCTGTTCAATGCGGCGATGACAATCCCCACACAATTCATCGAGATGTGGTGTGAAGTATTCCTTCAAAGCATTGCGGTATGCCGCACGGCTTTCATCATCACCAAGGGTATTGATCAATACCTTGACACTGGAAATATCCATGGACTTGACAATGTCATAGCCAAGGGCAATGGTCTCCGCATCGACTTCAGGTGACTTGACACCGATGTTTTCCACACCAAACTGGTGGAACTGGCGCTGTCTGCCCTTCTGGGGACGTTCATGGCGGAACATCGCACCCATGTAGTAGAACTTGGCAGGAAGGTCCATCGTTCCATACAGCTTGTGCTGGTCAAAGGCACGGATGACACCTGCTGTGCCTTCTGGTCTTAACGTATAGGAGTCAGAACCTGTTGTGAAGGTGTACATCTCCTTGTTGACCATGTCCGAACTGTCGTTGGCACGGGCAAATACATTTGTGCTCTCAAAATATGGTGTGCGGATTTCACGGTAACGGTAACGTTGTGTAATCGCACGGATCTTTGTTTCGACATCATGCCATTTTCCGATTTCATCCGGAAGAATGTCATATGTGCCTCTAGGGGTCTGATAATTCATGCTTCTCCTCCTTCATAAATAAAAGCGTCCTCATCCAAGGACGCTGATAGCGCGGTACCACCTCAGTTTACGGCATATGCCGTACGCTCTACGCTTTAACGCAGCTGACGTCTTTCCTACTACGCTTTCAGAAAGAATTCTCCAGAGTGTCTTTTCTCTTTACATACAACCGGTGCTTTCACCTGCCCACCGTCTCTAAAGAAGCCATAAAGAGAATTTCTCCTTCGCTGAATACGGCAGTATTATAGCATCAATGCGATGCCCTTTCCACAGAAATCACCGATTCCACCTTGCGGATATTCGCCATCACATTGTTGAGATGGTCGATGTCCTTCACGCTGATCTGCAGTTTGATGGTCGAAACAAGAGATTCCTGGTCCACAACCGCATTGATGGCACTCATCGGTGCCTTGACCTGGGAGATGACCGTCACAATATCGGTGACGAGGAACTGTCTGTCATGGGCTTTGATAAGCAGGTCGCTGATATAAGAGCGGTCGCTGTCTCCATCATCCCATTGCACATCAATTCTTCTCTCTTTGACATTCTGCATATTGATGCAGTCGGCACGGTGTACCTTGACACCTACACCTTTGGAAATATAGCCGATGATCGGATCTCCATAGACCGGAAGACAGCATCCGGCAAGGGACATCTTCATCGATTCAATACCCGGTACGATGACACCGAACTTCGATGTTGCACGGCGTTTGACAGGTTCTCTGTTCATCACCCTCTGCAGCATTTCTTCATTATTCAATGTCCGCTTCTGGTTTGTCAGCTTCTGACACACATCGGTAGGATTGATGGATTTCACCGCAATGCCATACATGAGATCTGTGTAGGAGTTGACATTGAAATTCTTCATGATCGCTTCATACTTCTTGCGATCCTTGTATTCTTTCAGATCAAATCCTCTCTTGCGCAATTCATCGAACATGATCTTTTCACCATCTTCAACACGCTTTTCCTTCTCTTCGTTTTCACGGCGAGTGAGATATGCGCGAATCTTGTTGCGGGCCTGGTTGGATTTGACAAACTTGAGCCAGTCCTCACTTGGACCGGTACCCTTCATGGTTTTGATCTGCACCACATCACCTGTATGCAGCTCTGTGTTCAGCGGAACCATGACATCATTGACGATGGCACCTACTGCGGTATGACCGACATCGGTATGAATCCGATAGGCAAAATCGATTGGGGTAGCACCATTGGGAAGGTCGATGACCCTGCCCTTTGGTGTCATGACATAGACATTTGCTTCAAAGACATCATGTTGCAGCATTGCCATATATTCCGAAGCATTATCATTTTCTGCTTCTTCCGAATAGACGGCAAAGTTCTTGAACCATGACAGCTTTTCTTCAATTTCTTTCTGTTCCTTCTTGGCATCGTACCGGTTGCCTTCCTTATAGCGCCAGTGTGCCGCAATACCACGTTCTGCGACCTGGTCCATCTCTTCGGTGCGGATCTGCACTTCGAAGATCTTTCCATCATCGCCGATGATCGTCGTATGCAATGACTGATACATGTTCGTCTTTGGTACGGCAATATAATCTTTGAGACGTCCTGGTATCGGTTTGTACTTGGCATGGATATAACCAAGGATTTCATAACAGTTGAGCTCGGTCTTGGTCACGATGCGGATGGCGAGAAGATCGAGTATCTCATCAAACCGCTTATGTTTCTTGACCATCTTGTTATAGATGGAATACAGGTGTTTGGACCTGCCAAAGATGCGGAACTCCAGATGATTTTCATGTAACATATCCGTTATTTCGGAAATCATATGGCTGACCGCCTCATCCCGCTCTGCCTTCTTTGTTTCAACAAGTGAGGCAATGTGGTAATACTCATCGCGGTTGAGGTAATAGAAACACAGGTCTTCGAGTTCATTCTTGATGGCACTGATACCAAGCCGGTGGGCAATCGGCGCATAGACATCGAGTGTCTCTGCCGCAATGCGCTTCTGGGAAGCTTCTGGCTGGTATTGCAATGTGCGCATGTTATGCAATCTGTCCGCAAGTTTTACAAGGATGACACGTACATCCCTTGCCATGGCAATGAAGATCTTGCGGTGGTTGCTCGCCTGGTATTCCGGATCGTCCTTGCCCTTGTACTTCAATGTACCAATCTTGGTGACCGCCTCAACGATCTCTGCGATCTCTTCATTGAACTGCTGGGCAAGTTCTTCCTTTGAAACACCGGTATCCTCAATGGTGTCATGGAGAAAACCTGCCGCAATGGTCGAAGGACCCGCCTGCAATTCCGCCAGGATGTAGGCGACATTGATCAGATGAATGATATAGGGTTCACCAGACTTGCGAAACTGTCCGGCATGGTGCTCGGTCGCAAAGTTGGCTGCCCGCTCAATGAGCGCAATATTATCCGGATTTGAAATATACTTGCGCACTTCCCGCATCACATCATCTACACCAACTACCTGATGGTCTTCCATAACATTCACCTCCCCCTTTTCGAAAAAATCGAAGAGTTACATCTTCGATTTAAAAATGTTACTGATCGCTCAGCTTCATGAGTGACTTCACATTGTATTTCTGCAATTCAGCGTTCTGTTCAATACCTGTCAGTTCCACAACAAAAGCAAGACCTGCCACTTCGCCACCGAGTTCTTCAATCATCTTGCATGTGGCAACGGCTGTACCGCCAGTCGCAAGCAGATCATCCACAATCAGAGCCTTCTGTCCTGGTTTGATCGCATCTTTATGCATGAACAGTTCATTGGAACCATATTCAAGATCATATTTACAGGAAATTGTTTCCCTTGGCAGTTTGCCCGGCTTTCTGACCGGCACAAAACCAATGCCAAGTTCTGTCGCAACAGGCGCACCAAAGATGAAACCTCTGCTCTCCGGTCCAACAATCACATCAGCCCCTGTTTCCTTTGCAAAGTCCGCAAAGCGCCTTACCGCTTCCCGGAATGCTTCACCATCCGCAATGAGCGGTGTCACATCGCGGAACAGGATGCCCTTTGTCGGGAAATCCCTGATCGATGCAATGTAGTCTTCAAGATTGAGTGCCATAACAAATCTCCTCCAAAAATCAAATATATAGGATATTATACAACAAAATGTGCTTAACGCATTTCCTCAATCACCAGCTGTGCACTGATTCTGTCCTGAAAATGATTGAGAGAAGGCTTTCCGATGATCATTGAGGGATCCTCAATTGCCTCTATGCCCTTATAGGAGAACAGTACCCCATCAAATCCACCACAATTGTTGGCAAAGCGGTAACGGGTAACGCGCTGCCTCTTCATGATGCCAAGCTGTACGGGATTACGTAGGGCAAAGATGGGCTGGATGATATCCTTAGGATACGGGTTGAACAGGGAAAGTTCACTGATTTCATCAATGCTCATCTCATCCGCATCGCATAAGATAGCAGGTATTTCTTCTTCCTGGTACACAAAGCCACTTTCCTTCATCTTCTGTTGCACTTCCTTTGTAAAGGCATCGAGCCGATCATGAGAAATGGAAAGCCCTGCCGCCATGGCATGTCCACCAAAGGCAAGCAGTCCATCAAAATCGGAAAAGAAGTCATAGATATTAAAACCAGGTACACTGCGTGCACTGCCGACAAGATGGTCCTCCGCATCCGCAAATACAAGTGTTGGCTTATGGCAGGTA
>CAJKOS010000047.1 GCA_905201565.1 uncultured Erysipelotrichaceae bacterium | reverse complement strand
ATTTATTAAGAACCGCATTTACAATGAGGATGAATGTAAGAAGCTTGGCTATCTTGATAACATGACATGGGATGAGTTTAAGGCACAGAATGCAGATTCCGTTGCATTAGACGTTGATAATACATGGCTGGATGCGATTTCAAGAGGTACAGGTGTTGCACAGGGCAATATCAATGTACTGGCTTATGAAACACATTACTTTGAAGATTCGGATTCACCGAGCGTATTCCAGACAGCAAGCTTCTGGATTCAGATTGCACTCGCTGTTGTTATTTTAGGACTGCTTGCATTTGTAGTAATCAGAAGTGCAAGACCATTAACAGTAGAGGAGACAGAACCGGAATTGTCAGTAGAAGAAATGCTTGCAACAACCAAAGAGAACCAGCCTGCTGTTGATGACATTGATATTCAGGAGAAGTCAGAAACGAGAAAGGCAATTGAAAAATTCGTTGATGAGAATCCGGAAGCAGTGGCATTACTGCTGCGTAACTGGTTAAATGACGGATGGGATTAATAAAAGGCAGATAAAGATATAGATGTATATTGGAATGGAGTGAGAGTATGCCAAAGGCAGCAGGGAAAGATAAAGAAATGGACGGTGTTGAAAAAGCAGCGATTCTTTTGATAGCATTAGGACCGGAAAAATCAGCACAAATCTTTAAACATTTAAAAGAAGATGAAATAGAACAGCTTACGCTGGAAATTGCAAATACCAGCAGCGTATCACCACAGACCAAGGAAATGGTACTGAATGAGTTTTACGAAGTATGTCTGGCACAGCAGTACATTGCCGAAGGCGGTATTTCTTACGCAAAGGAACTGCTCGAAAAGGCGCTTGGCGAAGACAAGGCAAAGGATGCCGCTAACCGCGCTATCCAGTGCCCATTGCTCGAAGCTTCTATCTCTGGGGCAAAGAGTGCGATCATCAACGTTACCGGTGGTGCAAGCATGTCCGCATATGATGCAAGTGAAGCAGTTGACTTCATCCGTGAAGCAGCTGGCAACGATATCGATATCATCTTCGGTGTTGCGATCAATGATAAGATTGGTGACTCCATCATCGTATCTGTTATCGCTACCGGATTTGAACTGCCAAAGCCAACAACGATTGAAACAGATGCGCCGGCAAGGGATACCCAGCCAATCATCGGTTCCAAGCCACAGAGCGGTGTTGTTGCGGAAGAAGATGAAGATGATGGTCTCTCCTTCACACAGAACTTCAATGCGGCTGTGGATGATGACGATGACGGCATCCCAGGCTTCTTCAGAAGATAACCATTATACTGTCCTTCGGGGCAGTTTTTTTGTACCTTCATTTACAAATAGCCATTTTCCCGTATAATAATTCGCAAGGAGAGTAAAGAAAACTATGGAAAGCAACCTGTGTCAGGCAGCATGTATTCTTCATTGCATGACTGCCGGTGAAACTGCTGTGTATCTTGCAGAAAATGAAGAAAATGAACCTGAACCTGGTGGTATATACAAGAGAGGTGAAGCACGATGAATCATATGACATATATTATTCTGCTCATTGTGCTCATTGCTTTTTCGGGTATCTTCTCCGCAACGGAGACCGCCTATTCCTCATGTAACAGAATCCGTTTGAAGAATATGCAGAATAGCGGTGAAGCAGAAGCGGGTCTTGTGCTCAAGATTCTTGACGACTTCGACAAGTTTCTGACTACGATTCTCATCGGCAACAACATTGTCAACATTTCCGCCTCTACCGTCGGTACTGTCTTGTTTATCAGTCTGATCGGTGAGGCATCTGGTCCTGCGGTATCTACCCTGGTGATCACGATTGTAGTTCTCATCTTTGGTGAGACGATGCCGAAGTGCCTTGCCAAGAGTATGCCGGAGAAGTTTGCCATCAAGACCGTTGGCTTTGTGCGTTTCTTTGAGATGTTGTTTACACCACTCACCTGGATATTCAAACTGTTGAAACAGGGACTCATGCACTTTGTCAAGATTGATGAAGATGATGGGGACATCCAGGATGAACTCATTACGATGGTCGATGAGGCGGAAAAGGAAGGCGATCTTGAAGAACATGAATCAGATCTCATCTCCGCTGCTATTGAATTCAATGATGTGGATGTCAAGGATGTGTTGACACCACGTGTCGATATTGTGGCTGTGGACATCACAACCCCGGTCAAAGAACTGGAAAAGACATTCCGCTACCATTCCTTCTCAAGACTTCCGATCTATGAGAATTCCATCGACAATATCGTTGGTGTCATCCATGAAAAGGATTTCTATTCCCAGATGCTCTATGAGCACTATCCGATCCGCCGGGTCATCAAACCGGTGATCTACACCAGTAACAACACCAAGATTTCCACACTGCTCAAACAGCTTCAGGGCGCAAAGATGCAGATGGCGGTTGTATTGGATGAATATGGTGGAACAGAGGGTATTATTACCCTGGAAGATATTATCGAAGAACTTGTCGGTGAGATCTGGGATGAACATGATACGGTCCGTGAATACTACCAGAAGATTGACGATACGCATTATCTTGTAAAGTGTGATGCGGATATCGATGATTTGTTTGAAAGGTTCGATGTAGATGTGGATGATGATGACTATGACTACATCACCGTATCAGGCTGGGCAATTCACCAGCTGGAACATATTCCATCAGTCGGTGAGGAATTTGATTATGAAAACCTCCATGTGACAATCACAAAGGCTGACCAGCGCAAGGTGATTGAACTGGAAGTAGAAGTGAAAGACAAAAAGGAGGAAAAAGAAGACGACTGAGTTCGTTTTCTTTTGGTTTTATGCAACAGTATTTTTGTGATGCAGAGCTGGCTGTTGGTTCTGTGTATGAGTTTACAAAGGAACAGGCACACCATGCCGGTACGGTATTGCGCATGCATGATGAAACCATCCGCCTTGTTCATGATGGAAAAGCCTATTTTGGAACTGTCTATAGCGAGGGAAAGCGCGTCTATGCCACCGTGGACAAAGAAGATGACAGGGTAAATGAACTGCCTGTAGATATCACGTTATGCATGGCGCTCATCCGTCGGGAAAAGATGGAACTTGTGCTGCAAAAGGCAGCAGAGCTTGGGGTAAAGCGGATCATTCCGTTTGAAAGCAGCCGCTGCGTCGTGCATGAAAGAAAAGAGAAGAAGGACAAGCTCATGGCAAGATGGAATACCATCCTGCTTGAAGCAAGTGCCCAGTGCAAGCGGAATGTTGTTCCGGAACTGTTGGAAGTGGTGCCATTTTCAAAACTTGCTGGGTATGAAAGCGATGTGCGGATGCTCGCATTTGAAAATGCCAGATACAGCGGCAAAAAGATCAAAGATGTCGTAAAGGGTGCTGCTTCAATGCTTGTCGTCATTGGACCAGAAGGTGGTTTCAGCCTTGAAGAAGCAGAGTCTTTAATCAATTGTGGATTTCATGCGGTGACATTGGGGAACCGAATCCTCAGGGCTGAGACAGCAGCGCTTTATGCCTGCAGTGTGATCGGTGAATGTTTTGGAGAGTAGTATGAAGTTTTCGATATGTAATCTTGGCTGCAAGGTCAATGCGTTTGAAGCAGAAAGCATTGCTTCTGTGATGGAAGGAAAGGGATGGACAAGGGTTCCTTTTGAAGAAGCTGCAGATGCGGTTTTGATCTTTACATGTGCGGTCACCAATATGGCTGCTTCCAAGAGCCGCAAGATGATGCACAGGGCAAGAAGGCTCAACAAAGATGCCATCATCTGTATGACCGGCTGCTATGCGGAAGTGGATGAAGGAATGCTCGAGGATGCTGAGATCATCGCCGGCACAAGGTATAAGAAAAATGTGCCCCTCTATATCGATGCGTACATGCAGAATCATGAAAAGATCCGCGTCAGGGGAGAGCTTGAACATATTCCATTTGATAACATGGAAGCAGAACAGTTTGAAAACCGGACGAGGGCATACCTCAAGGTGCAGGATGGCTGCAACCAGTTTTGTTCGTATTGCATCATTCCTTATGCAAGAGGCAGGGAGAGGTCCATGGAACCGGATCTTGTCATCGCGGAGGCAAAGCGCCTTGCCGCAAACTATCCCGAGATTGTCCTTGCCGGTATTCATACCGGCCGCTATGGACGTGAGTATGGGTTGACCCTTGCACAATTGATGAAGCGGATACTTGAAGAGGTACCGGCTTTACAGAGGCTGCGCATTTCATCGATTGAGATGACGGAAATTGATGATGAGATGATTGAACTCATCAAACATGAACCGCGGATTGCCCGCCACCTGCATATTCCATTGCAGTCAGGATGTGATTCTGTACTCAGGCGCATGAACCGTCCATACACCACAGACCAGTACTATGATAAAATAACCATGATCCGTCATGAGATAGAGGATATTGCAATTTCCTGTGATCTCATCACCGGCTTTCCCATGGAAAGTGAAGAAGAGTTCCAACAGACATGTGACTTCCTGAACAAGTGCGGTTTTTCCTTTCTGCATGTCTTTCCGTATTCTGTGCGTAAGGGTACACCAGCTGCGACAATGCAGGGACAGATTGATCCGCGCATCAAAAAGGAACGCACAAAGATATGCATGGATATTTCAAAGCACCTGGAAGTAGCCTATATGCAATCGTATCTCAATAAAGATACAGAGGTTATTTTTGAGACAGAGGAAGATGGCTATGTGAAGGGGCATTCTTCACAATACTTCCCGGTCTATGCAAAGGATGTTCCACTGCACCGTGGTGTAGAGCGCGTAAAGCTTGTGAAATTTGAAGATGGAAAGCTTTTTGGAGAATTGGTATGAAACTGAGTGAATTGTTTGAAAATGTACCGGATATTGAAATCAGGGGATTGATGGCAGACAGCCGCCGCAAGCGCCCGGATTCCATCTTTTTCTGTGTCAAGGGCATGATGTCCGATGGACACCGCTTTGTCGATCAGGCAATAGAAAACGGGGCAAAGGTCATCGTCCATAGTGAACCATTAGATAATAAGAAAGAAGGCATTGTCTACATCCGTGTGAACAATGTCATCCGTGCCTTTAACCAGGTAGCAGATGCCTTCTATGGCTATCCAAGCCATGAACTGTATATGTATGGTATTACCGGCACAAATGGCAAGTCTTCCACTGCCTGCATCATCCGCGATATCCTCAATCCCACAAAGAAGACAGGATACGTTGGTACGATTTCCATCGAATATGGTGATGTCAAACTGCCACCGCTCTTGACAACACCAAATATCGATGATCTGCATGGTATCCTGCGCGATATGCGCGATGCCGGTATGGAAGCCTGCTCCCTGGAAGCAAGTTCCATCGGTATTGAACAGGGCAGGGTGGATGCCATCGACTTCGATGTGGCGATCTTTACCAATCTGACCCATGACCACCTCGATTATCATGGCACGATGGACAAGTACTTCAAAGCCAAGAAGAGATTGTTCGACAGGCTCAAGAAGGATGCGATTGCCATCACAAATATAGATGATCCCTATGGGGAAAAGATTGTGGCGGACTGCCCATGCCGCATTGTGACATATAGCCTTGAGAAGAAGGCAGACTACCAGGTTGTCAAATACCAGCTGTTGAAAGACCGCACAAAGCTCACCCTGAGAGTACGTGGCAAAGACTATGAATTTGAGACAAATCTTGTCGCAAAGTTCAATATTTACAATCTTGTTTCAGCGATTGCTGCACTGCATGAATCGGGTATGGAAATTGAAGATATGCTCGAAGAGGTGCGCCATCTCAAACAGATTGAGGGACGTATGGAGCGCATCGATGAAGGACAGCCGTTTAACATCATCGTTGACTTTGCCCATACTCCGGATGGTATAGAGCAGATCTGCCGCTATGCTTCTGCGATCACCCCTAAGGGAAATCGGATCATTGCTATTACCGGCAGTGCTGGAAAGCGCGATACGGAGAAGCGCGTCACCTTTGGTGAGATCCTCGACAAGTATGCGGATATGATCATTCTGACAGAGGACGATCCACGTGATGAAAATCCGGTAGAAATTGCCGAGGAGATTGCGTCTGGTATCAAAAAGACGAACTATATTATCATCGAAGACCGCTATGATGCCATCCGTCAGGCAGTAGAGCTTGCGGACAGGGATGATACGATCATCCTGCTTGGCAAAGGGGATGAGAAGTTCATCTATCGTGAGTTTGGCAGAGAGCCATATGAAGGTGATGATTCGATCGCAAGAGAGGTCGTACACAAGTATTATTTCCATGATATGGATGAGGAGGATCATTATGAAACTGAGTAAGTACATCGATCACACATTATTGCAGGCAGATGCCACAAAAGAACAGATTGTAGAGCTCTGCAAAGAGGCAAAGGAATATGACTTTGCGTCTGTCTGTGTCAATCCTTCCTGGATTGATGTCGCAAAGGAAGAACTGCAGGGATCGGATGTCAAAGTATGTGTGGTTATCGGTTTCCCGCTTGGTGCCATGACAAAGGATGCCAAGGTGTTTGAAGCCCGTGATGCGATTGAGAAAGGGGCAGATGAAGTGGATATGGTCATCCATATCGGAAAGCTCAAAGATGGTGATGATGCCTATGTCACAAGTGAAATCAAAGCCATCAAAGAAGCTGTTGGTGACCATGTGCTCAAGGTGATCATTGAAACATGTCTTCTCAGTGATGAAGAAAAGGTGCGTGCCTGCCTTGATGCAAAGCAGGCTGGTGCAGACTTTGTCAAGACAAGTACCGGTTTCTCCACAAGTGGTGCTACAGTTGAAGATGTTGCTCTGATGAAGAAGACGGTTGGTGAAGGTGTATCTGTCAAAGCGGCAGGTGGTGTGAGAACAAAAGAAGACATGATGGCAATGATTGATGCTGGTGCGGATAGAATTGGCACAAGCCGTGGTGTTTCTTTGATGAAATAAACAAAAACAATTGCAATCCCACAAATGTTTTGTTACAATAGCAACTGTTCAAAAACGGAGAGGGGGTTGTGGAAATGGCAAGAGTCGTTGTTAAGGAAAACGAAAATCTCGATGATGCGCTGCGCAGATTCAAGCGTCAGGTATCCCGTAATGGAACCCTCGCTGAAGCACGTAAGAGAGAATATTACGTCAAGCCGGGTGTCAAGAGAAAGCTGAAGTCTGAGGCTGCCCGCAAAGCACGCAGAAGAGGCAAGTAAGAAGAAGTGAAAGCTTCTTCTTTTTTTTACCTGTTTGGTCTACAATGAACAGAGAAAGTTAAGGGAGGACTCTTTTTTTGAGCGAAAAGAAAACGATAGTTCTGGAAGATCTCAATGCGGATGAAGCAGGAAATCTTCTTGGTACACAGGACCGCAACCTCAATGTGCTTGCGGAATCCTTTGGATATACGATCTATTACCGCGACCATGTGTTCACCATTGAGGACTGCACAGATGAGGATGTTGAAAAGATAAGGGAAGTGCTATTGGCATTGCGCAAGCAGAGCGCAAAGGGCATCAGTATTTCTGAACAGGATGTCATCTATGCAACACGTGCCATCCAGCATAATGAACCAGTGGATTTTGAGGAATTTTCAAAGAAGGTTGTCGGCAGGCTCGCCAATGG
This sequence comes from uncultured Erysipelotrichaceae bacterium, assembly GCA_905201565.1. GTDB lineage: Bacteria > Bacillota_I > Bacilli_A > Erysipelotrichales > Erysipelotrichaceae > Bulleidia. Next base: position 3,924 of record CAJKOS010000047.1, on the reverse strand, counting down.
CAAACCGATCATGCCAAAGACCCGTGGACAGCTTGCCTTTGTCAATGCCATGGAAGAAAAAGCCATCGTGTTTGCGGTAGGTCCGGCTGGTACCGGCAAGACATTCCTTGCGGTGACAGCGGCTGTCTCCGCCTTGAAGAAAGGAGATGTCAGACGCATTGTCCTCACCCGTCCTGCAGTAGAAGCAGGGGAGAGCCTTGGGTTTCTGCCAGGAGATCTCAAGGAAAAAGTAGATCCATATCTCACACCTCTCTATGATGCATTACATGATCTGTTGGGGAGTGAACAAACTGAGAAATTGATAGAAAAGGGCACAATTGAAATAGCACCGCTTGCCTATATGCGTGGCAGAACACTCAATGATGCCTTTGTCATCCTCGATGAAGCACAGAATACAACCGGTCCGCAGATGAAGATGTTTCTGACAAGAATCGGTTTCCATTCCCACATGGTCATTACCGGTGATATTACCCAGATCGATCTTTCTCCGCGCATAGAAAGCGGTCTTGTGGAGGCATCTAATATATTGGAAGGTATGGAAGAAATTGCTGTACTCCATTTCAGCAGTGATGATGTTGTACGCCATCCGCTTGTACAGAAGATCATCGAACGTTACAGCAGAAAGGAGAAGACATGGAAATCACAATCATGAACCGCACGAATGCGGATCTGTCAGAATATGAGGCATTCTTTCATGAAATTGCTGCTAATGCTGAGAAGGTATTACAGATTAAAGAGACATGTGAGATCAGTGTCACGTTTGTGCGCTCCCGCACCATCCATACCATCAACCGCGACTATCGTGGGATTGATCGGCCAACGGATGTGATCAGCTTTGCGATCAACGACAGCCCGGATCTTGTGGATACAGGGGAAAAGGATCTCGGTGATCTGTTTATCAATATCGATTATGCAAAGCGGCAGGCAAAGGAATATGGTCATTCCTATAAGCGGGAGATGGGGTTTCTGTTCACCCATGGTCTGTTGCACTGCCTTGGCTATGACCATATGACAAAGGAAGAGGAAACAGAGATGTTTTCCCTGCAGAAAGAGATCCTCGATCCTCTGGTGAAACGCGATGAAGAATAAGTTTCTGGTTGCTTTTCAGGGAATTGCGACAGGTCTTCGCCACCGCTCGATCATCCTGCAGTTTGTGCTTGGCTGTCTTGCCATCCTTGCCGGTTTTGCCCTGCAGTTAACCCGTGGGGAATGGATAGCGGTAGTGCTGGCAATCGTGATGGTCATCGGTGCGGAGATGCTCAATACATGTATTGAATTATTATGTGATCTGTATACGAGAGAGTACAATGAGATGATCAAAGCCATCAAGGATATTGCTGCAGGTGCAGTTCTTGTGGTATCGTTTGGTGCTCTTGTGATCGCAATGATCATTTTGTGGAGTCATTTGGGAGGTTAATAGATGAATCGTGAACAATTGATACAGGAAGCGTTTAAGGCGATGAAGAACGCTTATGCACCATATTCAAACTATCATGTCGGTGCGGCAATTCTGACAAAAGATGGTCATGTGACCTATGGTGCCAATATTGAAAATGCTTCATTTGGGGCAACAAACTGTGCGGAAAGAAGTGCGGTATTTGCGGCATATTCCAATGGATACCGCAAAAAGGATATTCAGGCGATTGCCATCGTTTCCGATGGAGAGCGCATCGGCACACCGTGTGGCATCTGCCGTCAGGTGCTCAGTGAACTGTTACAAGAGGATACCCCGATCTATCTTTCCAATGGCAAAGACACCATGGATACGACCATTGCAGAACTTTTGCCAATGCAGTTTTCAGAAACGGATGTGAAGAGATGAGAAGTGGATTTGTAGCCCTTGCCGGAAGGCCTAATGCCGGCAAAAGCACATTGATCAATGCTCTGGTAGGTGAAAAGGTTGCGATCGTTTCTGAAAAGGCACAGACAACCCGCAGCGAGATCCGCGGTATTTATACCGATCACGACTGCCAGATTGTCTTTACCGATACACCAGGTATCCATAAGCCTCTTGACAGGCTTGGTGTGCGCATGAACAAGGAAAGCAAGGATGTCATGATGGGGGTGGACCTCATCTACCTTGTCGTGGATGGTTCTGTTCCCTTTGCACAGGGGGATGAATTTGTTTTAAACATGGTGAAGAATGCGGATGTGCCGGCATTTCTCATCATGAACAAGGTGGACCGCTTATCTAAGGAAAAGATATTGATTAATTTAAGATCATGGCAGGAACGCTATGACTTTGCGGAATTCTTCCCGCTCAGTGCGAAGTTTGATCGTTCGTTTGATGAACTTGTCAAAGTGACAGCTTCTTATCTGCCTCAAGGGGATATGCTCTATCCGACGGATATTGTTTCTGACAGCACCGAGAACTTCCGCATTGCGGAAATCATCCGTGAGAAGATCCTGATCTGTACAGATCAGGAAGTACCACATGCTTCGGCGGTGATCATCGAGTCGAAGAAGTTCACAAAGAAGGGTTGTGAAATTCAGGCGATGATCTTAGTGGAAAAGAACGGTCAGAAGGGAATTCTCATCGGCAAGGGTGGCAGTATGCTGAAACGGATTGGCAGTATGGCGCGCACCGATATTGAAAAGCTGCTTGGTACCCATGTGTATCTCAGCCTGTTTGTCAGGGTGGAGGATGACTGGCGTTCCAAGGATGCCCGCATCAGTGAGTTTGGTTATGGAGGGGCATTCCGTGAATGATATGACGGATGCCTTCATTCTCAAAGAGAGTGATTATCGGGAAAATGATGTATTGATGACTGTTCTTTCCAAAGACTATGGAAAGATCAGTTTTGTTGTGCCCGGGGCAAAAAAGCCAAAGAGTCATAATGCCGTGCACATTCAGCCCTATAGTGAGGTACAGCTCATTTTTGATTATCATGAGGGAAAGACGTTGTTCCGTCTGAGATCGGCACATACGCTTTCCCTTTTCCGTCGCATGCGCAACGATCTTCTGCTTTCATCCTGTGCTGGGGTGGTGGCGGAAGTGATGGATGCTTTGACAATGGAGAAACAGGAGAACAAAGAGGAAGAATATGCACTGTTGAAAGCAGCATTCACTGCCCTTGATGAAGGGCATGATGCCTGTACGGTACTGGCTTTGTATCTGGGGGATATGCTGAGGCTGTTTGGCAGTGCACCGGATGTGGATGAATGTACAGCATGTGGGGGAAAGGCTGTCAGCGCATTGAGCGTAAAGCATGGTGGTTTTTTGTGCAAAAGGCATGCGCTAGAGTATGGTATAGCGCTAAAGGATAAAGAAGAGCTGCTGCGCTTTCGCGTTCTTGCAAGATCTGGAATGAAGAGATTATCGGATGTGGAAGAGCAGTACAGGGCACAATTTGAGGATGTAAAGACCCTTGTTTTGTTTGTAAATCGCTATACTGGCATAAATCTACGCTCTTTTGGCTTTTTAGAGACCATCTGGGATTTGAATCGTGACAGATGAAGTGCTATACTGCTAACGTTTACGAGTGTATTTTGATCAAGGGGGTAAGTTATGGACAAGGAAAAAACATTTGACCTCATCGTGTCGCATGCCAAGAATACAGGATTTGTATTCCAGGGTTCTGAGATCTATGGTGGTCTCAGCAACACATGGGATTTTGGCCCATATGGGGTTATGTTAAAGGATAATATCAAGAAGGCATGGCAGAAGAAGTTCATCCAGGAAGATCCTAACAATGTGGAGATCCAGGCTGCGATTCTCATGAATCCGCGGGTCTGGGAGGCTTCTGGACATCTCAAGAGTTTTTCCGATCCGCTCATGGATTGCAAAAACTGCCATACAAGACATCGTGCCGATCATCTGATCGAAGAGTGGTCACATGGTGAAGTATCACCAGAGGGCTGGAGTAATGAAGAGATGGAGAAGTTCATCAAAGACAACAATATTGCCTGCCCGGATTGTGGCAG
>CAJKOS010000046.1 GCA_905201565.1 uncultured Erysipelotrichaceae bacterium | reverse complement strand
GATTATTATGTTCCGATTCCTGGAGTTTCCGGTGGACAGAAAGATAAATTGACACATGCCGGAATTTACGGTATAGATGCCTCTATGCGTACCTTGGGTGAGTTATATGAGACAGATATTAACTATTATGCAAGACTGAACTTCACGTCCCTGATTGATATTGTAGATACGTTGGGTGGAGTTGATGTATATTCAGAACTTGCATTCCAGACGGGAACAGAGTATTGTGGATGTTCAGGAGGGGTGGAATCATCTGAATGGCGAACAGGCACTGGCATTCTCAAGAGAACGTCATGCACTTGCAGATGGAGATAATCAGAGAGGAAAGAACCAGCAGGCAGTTCTGACCGCGATGCTCAGAAAGTGTCTTTCCCCGACCATGCTTCTGAAAGCCGGTACGATCATGAATCAGGTAAGCAGTGAAGTGGAGACTAATTTATCCCAAGCACAGATTAATTCACTGATCAAGTATCAACTGAATAAGAATGCGACATGGACGATCCAGTCAGTTGCCGCTACGGGAACAAATGATAAAGGATATTGTTATTCCAGTGGAGATATACCGTTATTTATCATGGATCCGGATGAAGATGTTGTTCAGGAGATTATAGATCTGGCAAATGTTGTTGAAGAGGGTGGCACATTGAAAGACGGAGAATCCTTGAATTAGCAGGATTGAATAAAAAATCAGAGAGAGCTGTGAAAAAATGAAACTTTTCTCATTTTTTCATGGCGCTCTTCTTGTTATATCTGTGAACTTTCCAAAAACAAACTTTCCAAAAAAATAGTGCAAATGTTCAAAAATATGTTATAATGGCGGATAGTGTGTGAAAATTAAGTAAAAATTAAGAAAAACTAAAGAAAAGAGAACGGGAATGCAAAATAATAGTTCAAAAAGAAGGGAAAAAAGGCGGAAAAGAAAAATGGGAGAAAAGCAGCCGTCAAAATGGAAAGAGATTCTATTGAAGATTTTATACTGGGTGGGTGAAATACTGACTGTTTTTATAGCCGGACTTAGTGTACTCCTGGCATTAAGTGTAAGATGGATGTTTGCAACATGGACGAATTTGTCGATGGATGAACTGGTGTATCATCTGACAGCACCTTTAGACGGTACAAATACGGATATGATATGGGATTATGTCCGTGTCTGTGCTGTCCCGACAATTCTGGTGATTTTCTTCCTTATTTTGATCCTGATAGCATGGAGAAAAAAAGAAAAAGTACATCTGTTCAGAGGAATCATCAACCTGGTCGCACTGGTCGGGATTATTGTGATGTTGGGATATACCTGGACAGAACTGGGAGTCGGAGATTATCTGAAAGATCAGAATACAGAATCAAAGTTTATTGAGGATGAGTATGTAGATCCTACGGATGTTGAAGTGGTTTTCCCGGAACAGAAAAGAAATCTGATTTATATCTTCCTTGAATCAATGGAAACAACATATTCTGATGTATCTCATGGTGGTGGCTTTGATGTGAATGTGATTCCAGAACTGACAGATATTGCACAAAGCAATGAAGACTTCTCTGGTAGTGAAACTAAACTTAATGGTGCGTATGCACTTCCGTATACGACATGGACTATGGGCGCTATGTTTGCACAAACTTCTGGTCTTCCTTTGAAAAACAACCTTGAAAACAATGACATGGTCACCCAGTCAAGGTTCTTTGCGGACACAACATGTTTTGGAGATATTCTTGAAGACAATGGTTACAGTAATACATTACTGATTGGTTCTGATGCGACATTTGGTGGAAGAAGACTGTACTTCACAGAACATGGTAACTACACCATTTATGACCATGGTTATGCACAGGATAATGGATTGATTCCAGATGACTATGAAGTATGGTGGGGTTATGAAGATCAAAAGCTGTTCAGCTTTGCCAAAGATGTATTGAATAACCTTTCTACACAAGAAGAACCATTTAACCTCACGATGTTAACGGTTGATACACACTTCGAAGATGGTTATAAGTGTGATATATGCGGTAATGCATACAGTGAAGAATTTGATGGTAACCAATACGCAGATGTGATGGCTTGTTCATCAAAACAGGTAGAGGAATTCCTTGACTGGTGTAAAGAACAGCCATGGTATGATAATACAACGATTATCCTTGTGGGAGACCACCCAACCATGGATGGCGACTTCACCAATGATATGCAGGATGGCTACCAGAGAAGGGCATATGTCTCTTATATCAACTCAGCTGTAATTGTTCAGTCAGACAGTTACAGAGAATACTCTACAATGGATCATTTCCCAACTACCCTTGCGGCAATGGGAGTAACCATTGAAGGAAACAAATTAGGACTTGGCACTAACCTGTTCTCAGATGAACCAACGCTGCTAGAACAATATGGATTGGAAACAGTCACAGAAGAAATGAACAAGAAATCAGAGTTCATGGAAGAACTGGCAGACATTGACTTTACAAGTGAAGAACTGAGAGAGAACCAGGCAAAGTCCTACCATGAAGACCATGGCAAGACGGTTTACGATGAAGGGGAGTAAAATCCCTTTTCTTTTTTCCTTAAATTCACTATGATGGTAACGTTGTATAACATGTGGGGATGTTTATGAATAAAAGTAACAGAGATTTCATGGAAGAAAGAGAAGTTGATCTTCCGACACTTGAAGAAACAGAAGAAAGAAAAGAATATAGTTCAGATGAACCAGCGTATCTGAAGTCTATTGATGACCATACAAAGACATTGAAGCTGGATGCAGTAGAAGTAACGATGCAGCCAGAGAAGAAAAATGATGTGGTAGAAGAAGAGGACGAAGATAGAGGCTATCTTGTCAGAAGAATAGTAGTATTGGTTATTCTTGCCCTCATTCTTGTTGGTCTTGGTTTGTTTGCGGTTCTTTCTAACAGACAGGATGAGGAACACCTGGCTGAACAAAGACAACAGCAGATCGCAGAAGAAACACCAACACCAGAACCAACACCAACGCCTACTCCTTCTGCTACGCCAACACCAACACCTGTAGCAGAAACACCAGAACCTGCACCACAATATGGTACAGCTGTTATTAATGCGGAACTCATCAAACGTGACCAGCCAAGCGTAAACGGCACCGCGGTTGGTTCAGCCTATGCAGGTGAGTCTTACCAGGTTATCAATATACAGGAAAGTGAAGGTTATACATGGTATCAGCTTTCTGATAATACATGGGTTGCCAGTGAAGGCACATGGGTAACCTATCAGGAATGATGGGAAAATAATGTGAAATGCACAATTATTAATGTTTTCTTTTCATGAATTTTACGTGTTGTGTTAGACTGTTTCTGAATTTTGAAAGGAGAGTCATGGCACAGGTAAAGAAACACGTAAAAACGCTAAGTTATAAAACATTGATGTTAATATTGAAACTGATGAACTTTCTGACGCTGGTTCTCTTCTGGGCAGGGTCGTTAGTTCTTTTCAGTATGTTCTGGCTGTTTAAAACATTTCCTCATGTCAAACTCGATGAGTTGTTATACCAGATCAATGCTCCTATTGAAGGCACCAATTCGGAGATGATTCAGGACTTTATTTTGACGGCTCTTCTTCCTTCCATTATTGCAGTAATGGTTGCCATTGTACTGATTCATTTCCTGAAGAAGAATGGCAGAAGGGTATTGCGCACCGCAATGATCTTTGCGACAGCAGGAATGGTAGGCTTTTCGGCAACTGTTGTCTATGAAAGACTGGATGTTAATGCATATCTTGATGCTAATAATATTGAAAACAAAAAGTTTATTGAAAATTATTATGTAGATCCGATAAATGTGAACATTACCTTTCCTGAACAGAAGAGAAACCTTCTCATGATTTATCTTGAATCAACTGAAATAACATTCTCCTCGAAACAATATGGTGGTGCATTTGATGAAGATGTGATTCCAGAACTGACAAATATTGCTTTGAACAATGAAACATTCTCTGGAAGTAATACAACACTTAATGGTGCATATGCACTAAGCGGTGCGACGTGGACGATCGGTGCAATGTTTGGTTCTTCTTCAGGGCTTCCAATGAAGGTGAATCTCAAAGATTATAACTCGATGGATAAACAGACACAGTTCTTTTCTACTACACAAACATTAGGTGACATTCTGGAAGACAATGGTTACCACAATACGTTACTCATTGGTTCTGATGCGACATTTGGTGGCAGAAGACTGTACTATTCAACACATGGAAATTATGAAATCCTTGACCATCCTTATATGCAAAGTAATCATAAACTGCCTTCAGATGATTATTCAGTCTGGTGGGGTTATGAAGATATGTACTTGTACCAGTTTGCCCAGGAGAAACTTACCGAACTTGGTAGTTCCGGACAGCCGTTTAATCTCACAATGTTAACGGTAGATACGCATTTTGAGGATGGCTTCGTTTGTGAACTATGCGGAGAAGAACATGGTTCAAATCAATATGCCAATGTTTATTCATGTGCCAGCCGTCAGTTAAGTGCATTCCTGGATTGGTGTGCGCAGCAGCCATGGTATGCCAATACAACTATCGTTATCACTGGTGACCATCCAACCATGGATAGTGACTTTTGTGCAGATATACCGGAAAACTACCAAAGAAAGGTTTATACGGCATACATTAATCCCGCAGCAACTAACCAGGCATCTGATAGTTACCGTATTTATTCTTCTTTTGACACATTTCCAACAACTGTTGCGGCACTTGGCGCAACCATTGAGGGAGACAGGCTTGGTCTAGGCACAAACCTGTTCTCTGGAACAGAAACATTAACTGAAATGTTTGGTGTTGAAGATGAAAATCGGAAATTAATGGCTGATTCAGAATTTATGGAAGAAAGGGCAAATCTTATAAACTCTGATGTTAGTGAGAGAAATGAAAAGATGGGTGGCAATGGTGCTGTAAGAACAGTAACCGAAAAATAAAGGCAAATTAAAACAGGTATGTGTGATCTCTTCATAAACACATACCCGTTTTCTATATGCAGTATGCGTGTGAAAATACGATAGAAGAATATGTATTGCAGAATAATAAAGATGATGTTCTGCAGGTGATGAAACTGATATACCTGTACCTTGGAAATCCATATCAGGAAGGAATTCCAGAAATTCTGCAGTTGCTGGATGTGATTTTCTCTGCTACTATGACAATAGAAGAAATCATAACAGTATTGGAAGATGTGTTTCATGTCAAAATGACAGTAGAAGTGAAAGAGGTGATGACAAAGATGTGCAATTTCTCAGATGTTATTCTGGCTCGTGGTGAAGCTCGAGGTGAAGCGCGTGGAGCGGTTCGTGGTGAGGAAAAAACAATGCGAATGGTTGCTTTTAACCTTAAGGCAATGCATACACCTGTAGAGGTGATCGCCAAGGTTCTGGAAACAACAGTGGAAAAGGTGAAGGAATTGCTGGAGATGAAAGCATAATGAATAAGCTGCAGGGTTCACTGCAGCTTGTTTGTGTCTATGTGTAGTAAGTTTAACAATTCACTGATGTCATTGTATTGTTCTATCTTTGTGCGCATAAGTTGTGTATTTTCATAATACATATCATCCGCCATCAATGTGCGATACCCTTCATAGAGTGCTGCCATGGAAAGATCTTCTTCAAAGATATATCTTCCAAATTTGTATCTTGTTGTGGCAAGTGCATTGAAGTTTCTTTCATAGGAGTGGTCCGCAATAATCATTTGTGGAACACCATAGACAAGAGCCTGGTTGAAATAGAAATCATTTCCGTCATGGATGATGGCGCTTGCCCCATTGATCAGTTTGACATCCGGATATCTCAGGTAGTGCAGGTTGCTTTCTTTATGGGCTGTGATAGCAGGAATGGAAACATAGACATAATAAGGTGCACCAAGGAAGGCGGAATCTATCATGTTCCGCAGTGTGATGGCATTGCCATCATATTCACTGATGAAGATACATACCCGGTTTGTACGGGTTTCTTTCTTTTGTGGTATGGCAGCTGAACCAATGCGTGTTACATTGTTTTCTGATAAATATGGTGCAGTTTCTATAGGACCATAGCCAATTCTTCTTGTGGCTTTGTCATAGAAGTATTGCAGGTTGAGCTGTTGTACCATGTTGTTTTCTTCAAGGACTGCATTGAGTCCATGCATACAGCGGGTAGGAAAGTAGGCATTGCGGTACATGGCAGGGACAACAAATTCCCAACAAGGTATCTGTCTTTGTAAAGCTGCCATAAGTGCAGCAGGCCTGTCATAAGAGATGATGAGGTCTGGCTGAAACTGATCAATGGCAGCACAAAGACTGGCATAGTCATTTTCTATATATTGCTTAGAGAAGAACCCATTGCTATAGAGCCATTCTTCATGTGCCCGGTTATCTGCCCCGAAGTTGAATAATGGTTTTCTTGCTTTAGGTACAGGATAGAGAGAAACATGTTGAAAGTCATTGTGAGAATCTGCTGAAACAGCACATGTGATATCATGTGCGATGAACAAATCTGTGAGTTGTTTTGCAATATGATACCCTGCATCACAACGTGGATGTACAATCAATGGCGCAATGAGAACTTTCATGGCACTATTATAGCAGATGTGAAAAGTCCATTGAAAATGATGGAACATAGAAATATGATTAGAAAGAGAAAGAGGTCATAGTATGTTAGAAGTATTAAATCACCCACTGATTACACACAAACTCACAATCATGCGCGATAAGAACACAGGAACAAAGGATTTCCGTGAAAACCTGGATGAAATTGCCGAACTCATGGCATATGAAGTATGCCGTGATCTGCCAACAAAACCAGTACCGGTAGAAACACCAATTGGTCCTACAACTGGTTTCTCTATCAGTAAAGAAGTTGTCATCGTACCAATCTTAAGAGCTGGTATTGGTTTGTTAGATGGTATCAGAAGACTTGTACCAACAGCCAAGGTTGGTTTCATCGGCATGTACAGAGATGAAGAAACACTCATCCCTCATGAATACTTTGCCAAGTTCCCGGACAACCTTGAAGATGCCATTGTCATGGTCGTTGACCCAATGCTGGCAACAGGTGGCAGTGCAAGTGATGCTATTGATGCGGTCAAGAAAAGAGGCGCAAAGAATATCAAACTCGTCTGCCTTGTCGGTGTACCAGAAGGCGTACAAAAGATTCAGCATGATCATCCGGATGTGGACATCTATCTTGCTGCACTGGATGAACATCTCAATGAGAAGGGTTACATCGTTCCAGGTCTTGGCGATGCCGGGGACAGAATCTTTGGTACAAAATGATTGAGTACATTCTCAATGCATTTGTCTATGTTGTGTGCTTTGCGGCCGCATGGTATGGACTATCAGCTATCAACTATGAAAAGCTGTTAAAGGCAAACCATGTCAAAGAAGCACAGATTCTCTATTTCATGATTGTTGCATCGATTGCATATCTTGCTGGTTCCTTTATCCTTGCATTTGTGTATCGTTAAGCTGCTTTTTGTATAAAAAGTGGCTTTTTTAATACTTTTTTGAAGAAAAAGTGAGGAAAATCGATTTTACAGGGAATAGAAATAGTGAAAGGGGAATGCATATGAATGAAAATACTTCCTGGAACAACTATATCCGTTCCCGCTGTGAGGTTTATGAAACCATCCAGCCCAACAATCTTGAACACAACCTCATCTCGGAGGCAAACTGGATCATCCGCTCCCGATGTACCAGCTGTAATGACCTTGGCATCACTGTGCGTACAGGTGACATCTGTTACATGGACTTTGGACAAGCCTATCTCAACGAGATGGGCTACCAGCACTTTGGACTGATCATGGTGCTGTATCGTGAAAAGGCACTTGTTGTACCGATGACAAGCAATGCCATCCAATACAGAAGTGCCTATGATCCAAAGACAAACCCACATGGTTCCAAACACCTGCTGCGCATAGGCAAGGTACCTGGTATGAACAAACCTTCGGTGCTCTTCCTCAATGACATGAAGTTTGTCAACACCGCAAGGGTCATAGATGTTAAAGCACACATCTCCACAGACAGTGCCTTGTTTGCGATCATTCAGGAAAGATTGTTAAAACTTATGATGGGGAAGATGTGAAACTCAGATCCATGACACAGGGAGGGCAACAAGGTTCTCCCTGAGCCATGTCATCTTGTCAACCATGCATAGAATTACGCCTGTACCCCGTTTCTTTTCACTGACTTTGTCAAGGATGGAATTTGCGGATGCCATAGAAGCCTTTGGGTTAGCCGTCATCTTGATTTCAATTGGATAGAGAATACCGTTTTCTTCTATGATGAGATCAATTTCGTTTTCACTACTTGTCAGCTTATCCTTGCCACGGTAGTAGTAGATATTGAAACGGTAGTCTCTTCCTGCATTGGCATAAGACTTAATGATCTCAGAAACAACAAATGTCTCAAACATGTTTCCACTGACAGCAGAGTTCTGCAATGCATCTGCAGTCAGCCAGCGGGTCAGATAACAGGCAAGCCCAGTGTCCCTGAAGTAGATCTTCGGTGTTTTGATTGCCCTGGTCATAGCACTTGCGCTATATGGCTGCAGGATGGTAACGATGCCTGTTCTTTCCAGTATGGAAATCCAGGACTTGATGGTTGGTTCGCTGACACCAGTCGCATTTGCAATATTCCGATAGTTCAGCATCTCTCCGGTTCTTGCGGCTACTGCCGTCATGAATCGGGTGAATGTAAGACTATCCGCAGAAATGAGCTTGTTGATGTCACGTTCCAAATAGGTGGAAACATAGGAGGAATAATAATCTATCCAATCCCTGCCGATGTCATATAGTTCTGGATAGAATCCATTGTGAATAAAAGACCAGATATCATTGTATGGTACAAGTTTTTCCCTGCGCTTCAAAAGATACTCTGAAGAAGGTACAAAAGGCATATTGAAGTCAACCTGGTGCAGTTCTCTCATGGAAAGCCCACACAACTCTGAAACAGAAACACGTCCGGCAAGCGATTCGCTGACACCTTTCATTAATTCAAGCTTTGAAGAACCAGATAAAATAAACTGTCCTCGCTCATCAGTGCGGTCTGCACGAAGTTTGATATCTTCGAGAATGGAAGTCTCATTTTGTACTTCATCAATAAATAATGGACATGGATTGTTCAGAAAAAACAATCCTGGTTCTTCTTTTGCCTGTAACCAGGTTAACTTGTCATCAAAACTTGCGGTATTGTATGAAGGGAAGGCATGATGGATCAGTGTGGATTTTCCAACCTGTCTGCTGCCGGTCAATAGCAGACATTTGCTTTTAGAAACCCGTTCTTTCAAAACAGGGGTAATTGCACGTTCGATATATGACATATACACCTCCGACTAATATAAAATACAACTTTATATTAGTCGATTTATTTTTGCTTTGCACCGACTAATATAAAGTCAGACTTTAGATTAGTTGTCAATTTGTGGATTGTAATCTTTCTTTCACAAAGACAGGTATACATGAGAGAGAAATTGTGCTGGCAATACGATGAAGAATGAAGTTGGTTTATTGCAGAAGTCAGCGCAATCGTATCTTTTCCTGCTACAATACTCTCATGTTTGAAAGAAGAAATGGAACATGGCTGATTGGTGTATCTGGTGGACCAGATTCCATGGCTTTATTGCATATGTGTTATGAATGTGGGATGGACATTGTTGCTGCACATGTTAATTACAATGTAAGAGATGAAGCTGAAGAAGAGGAGTGTTATGTTCGAGACTGGTGTCAGTCACATAACATTCCCTGTTATGTGAGAAATGAACCATTTGAATGGACTGGTAACTTTGAAGCAGCCGCAAGGACATGGCGGTATGACTTCTTTGTCAGTCTTGTAAAGCAATATGGTCTATCGGGTATTCTTTGTGCCCATCACCAGGATGATCTTCTTGAAACCTATATCATGCAAAGAAAGAAGAATATCATACCGCAGTGGTATGGTTTACGGGAAGAATCCATGTACCATGGTGTTCTGCTTGTTAGACCCTTGCTTTCCTATACCAAACAAGAACTGGTGGATTATTGTCATAACCATGACATCCGCTATTACATTGACCATACTAATCTTGAACCAGTGCATACACGAAACATCATCCGTCAGGATGTGTCCTCCTTCTCAAAGGAAGAACGGGATGTGTTGTTACGGGAAATTGATGAAGAGAACAAGAAACTTGTTTCTATGAGGAAACAGGGAGATAAATTGTTTGTTGGTCATACGCTGGATCTATGTTTGTATCGCAATGAGGAAGAGGATGTACGCCTTACAGCGTTGCGCAAACTTGTGGATGAGAAGGGTGTTCATCACTATAGCCGCAGGTATATGGAAGAGATGGACAGTATCGTAATGAATCAGAATGACTTCCTGATACCTTGTGGTGACAGGGAGCTTGTGCAGTGTGAAGGAAAAGCGTACATCCAGAAGAAACCAGTACCGTATGCATTTGTGATTGATGAAATACAGGAGATGAAAACAGACTACTTCTCACTTTGTTCAACTGGCGAAGCAATCGAAAAAGTTTCCCTGTCCCCAGCTGATTTTCCTTTAACCATACGAAATGCAAGAGAAGGGGATGTGATCGCTATGCGCTTTGGCACCAAGTCAGTGCACCGTTTCTTTATTGACCGCCATGTTCCTAAAGGACAAAGGGAAACGTGGCCAGTAGTGGAAAATAGTGAAGGAAAGGTGATCTTTGTGGCAGGACTGGGGTGTGACAAGGAACACTGGTCTGAAGAATGTGTGATGTTTGTTAAGCATAATGCAATCTGTTTATGAAAAAAAGCGCCTTTGTGCTAGAATATCTCTCATGGAGGCGTTTTCTATGTGGGAAAAGGATAACATTCAGAAAGTGCTGTTCACCAATGAACAAATTGTCGAAAAAGCAAAAGAGCTTGGCGCAACGATTACCAATGACTATTCTGCTAATGAAAAGGCACCACTTCTTGTGGCTTTGTTAAAGGGTTCAGTGCCATTTCTTGCGGAACTGATCAAACATGTTGATATGGATATCCAGATGGATTTCATGGATGTTTCGAGTTACGAAGGAAGAGAGTCTACCGGTGAGATCCGGATTATCAAGGACCTTGATACAACGGTCATGAACCGCGATGTACTTCTTGTTGAAGATATTGTGGACACAGGAAGAACACTTGCCACAGTGACAGAGATTCTCAAGACACGTGGCGCGCGTAGTGTGAAGATTGTCAGCCTTCTCGATAAGCCTTGCAACAGAGTGAATGGCTGCAGTCCGGATTATTATGGCTTCCGCGTAGGAAATGAGTTTGTGGTCGGCTTCGGTATGGACTTTGACCAGAAATACAGATGCCTTCCCTATATCGGTGTTCTGAAACCAGAATGCTATACAAGTAAGGAGTAACTGATGCAACAGAATAACAAAAACAGTTGGATTAACTTTCTGCCATATCTGATTCTGATTGTTGCTTTCTTCTCCCTCGTCAACATGAACATGGGTTCCAGCACCCAGACTGTGGACTACAATGCCCTCAAGAGTGTGATTGCTGAAGAAGAGATTGATTCCGCAACAATTTCTGTCGGATACAATGTCACCACTGTCCGTGGTGTCTATCAGACAAATGGCAGAGATGTCACATTCGAAGCAAAAATACCAAGTACGGACTCTGCAATTGCAGAGGTCATTGAAGAACTTCCAGACACAAGAATTTCTATTGTGGATGCGGAAGCTTCCAATGCCTTCCTGGATATCATCGGGTCTTTTCTGCCGGTCATCCTGATGT